>VGWD01000021.1 GCA_016873735.1 Ignavibacteria bacterium
TGTATTGAATTATATGTAGTTATGATATTGTCAGTAGTATTACCGACCTCATCACAACAACTCAGTCACATCATCACAGTTCACATTCAACACAGTCTCATTCATCGGTATTGATAGGGGTAAATCGATGAAAAAAGGGGTGATTACAGTATCTAATTCGTAACCTTTTGGTCACTTTTTGAAAAAGGTTACGAATTTCCCTACAAGTGAGTATTCATCAGTGTAGTTGGGTATTCGGATTTGAGGTAAAATGAGGTGATACTGAACACTTTTGGTGTCATTTACAGTAACCATTTAGGTGTTGAATTGAACTCAAAAATGACCGTCTCCTTTGTGTTATACACAAACAAAGTCAAGATAGACAAGACAATACCCATCTATCTACGGATATACTATTCCAATAAGATGGTTCAAATCTCTACAGGATTGAGTGTTCACAAACAATCTTGGAACAAGAAAACCAACCGTTTTCTCGGAAACAGTTTGGAAATCATGACCAAGAATGAAACCTTGAAACTTCTAGAGTTGAAGGTTTGGAACATTTTCAACAATCTACTAAGACAAGAAATACCCTTCACGGTCTATTCAATCAGATCTAAGTTACTTGGAGATGAAACCACTAAAGTCACTCTACTTCAAGTCTTGGAATTGTATCTCAACAGAATGGAAAGATTAGTTGGGAGTGATTATTCCCCATCCTCACTTCAAAAGTATACGAATTCAAAAACTCGGATATTGGAGTTCATTCAGTTAAAATTCAATAAGAATGACTTACCTATTCATGAGGTGAACAATTCATTCATGATGGACTTTCTTGACTATCTTAAAGTGAATGTAAAAAATCAACCAAAGACGGTTCAGAAACATTGTCAGAGAATAACAACAATGATGAACTATTCAGTAAAGAGGGGTTTAATTGAGAAAGTCCCATTCAATGAAATCAGAGTGAAAGTCCCACCAAAATTGGTGACATATCTCACTCAAGAAGAGGTTGATAGAATTGAACACAGAGATTTCAAGAATGAACGATTGAACATCATCCGTGATATGTTCATTTTCTCGGTGTATAGTGGGTTTTCTTACACGGAATTGAGAAACCTACATGAAAGTCATACAAGAATGATAGACGGTCAAATGTGGGTGGAGATGATAAGACAGAAAACACGGAGACCATATAAAGTCCCACTACTTCCAAAGTGTGTGGAATTGATTGAACGATATAAAGACCATCCAAAGACAAAAGAGAATGGTCTTCTACTTCCACTTCCAACCAATCAGAAGTTCAATTGTTATCTCAAAGAGATACAAGACCTCTGTTCAATCAACACTACATTGACTTGTCATCTAGGTAGGAGGACTTTCGGTTCTACCATACTCCTCAGAAACAATATCAATATCCATGTTATCAGTCAGTTGTTGGGACATTCATCAACCAATATCACTATCAAGTCTTATCTCGGTTCAGTTCCTGAATTGATGTTGAATGAATTCGATAAGATAAAATCAGTCTATGAGAGAGATTAAGTTACACCCTTTACAATCTTACTCCCCTATCAATACCGATGAATGAGACTGTGTTGAATGTGAACTGTGATGATGTGACTGAGTTGTTGTGATGAGGTCGGTAATACTACTGACAATATCATAACTACATATAATTCAATACAGTTAGTAAAAGATTTATACCTACCCAACACTACCATTACCAACAAAAAAACCGATAATTACCTATTGTAATCATCGGTCACAAGTATCCAGTCTCTACCTGGGTTGCGGAGAAGGAGGGATTCGAACCCTCGATAGGATTGCTCCTATAACGGTTTTCGAGACCGTCCGATTCAACCACTCTCGCACTTCTCCGGATGTGGTTTGGAGCTCAAAAGTACGAAATCGTTTCGACTATTCTTCCAGACTCTCCACGATCTGCAGATAACTCACATAGCGTTCGGGGTCAATCAATTCTTCTTCCACCGCTTGTTTCACCGCACAATCAGGTTCATGCCGATGCGTGCAAGAGGTGAATTTGCATTTGGGATACCATGCATCAAAATCATGAAAATAAAATGCGGTGTCATCAGGATGCATGTCCCATATTCCCAATTCTCTCAATCCCGGTGTATCGGCAAGAAATCCTCCGCCGGGCATTGCAAACAATCGAGCGGAAGAAGTGACATGCTTGCCCTTCCAAGTGCGCTCGCTCACTTCGCCGGTTCTTTGTAATTCCTCGCCCGTGATTGCATTGATGAGTGAAGATTTTCCCACGCCTGAAGGACCCGACAAGACCATTGAATGTCCGCGCAATACTTCTGATAATTCCTCGATTCCGATTCCCTCCGCAACGCTCGTGAACATCATGGGGATTTTCAGCGTGTCAGAATACACAGCCAAATCCTCGGCAATCAATTCTTGATCCATCAATTCAATTTTGTTGATGCAAATCAATGGCTCCAATTTTCCCAATTCAGCGGCAATCAAATATCGATCAAGCAAACGCTTATTGTAAAAAGGATCCGCAGCTGACATTACGATCAAAATGGAGTCCACATTGCTGATGATCACCTGCTCACCAGCATGCTTGCCAATACCTTTTCTGGATAATTGAGAAGTCCGCTTGCCAACTTCAACTATGCTCCCTTTCTTGATCCCCGTTCCATCATCCACAAACACAATCCCAACATGATCGCCAACAGCCAAAAGGGAAGTGTCCTCATGCATGGCAAAAACAGTACCCGCAGGCAAACATTCAAAAACCTCACCCGATTCAGATTGCACAAACCAAGTTCTGCCACCTACAGCCATCACATGTCCGGATGCATCAATCATACCCTCGGGCGCTTGACCGGCCTTGATCATCGTGCGCGTCTCCTCCTTCTTGGATTGTACCCTGCCGGTGGATGAACGAACATCCATCTCCTCTAGCCATGTCTCCTCAGTGGAATATGACTTTCTTTGCTTGATTTTGGCCTTTTTACCCGATTCTACTCGCTTTTTCTTCATGAATACAGTATGAATGTGTCAGATTGTTTACACAATTCTGTCAATATTTTTCCACAATGACTCTTGCCATATATGGGAATTTATGTAATTTGAATACAGTTTTTCTAAACAATAGTCAGTTTTTTTTGGAATATCGTTGGATTATCAGAGAACATGCTGATGATGGTTCCGCACAAACACTTGCACAAAAGCTAAATGTACCGATATGCCTCGCGAAAGTCCTTGCGACTCGTGGACTTATCAATGAATCCGAAGCAGAACGATTTCTCACTCCTGCACTTGAAGAAATCCATGATCCGTTTTTGATGGATGGAATGGACAAGGCAACGGAAAGAGTTTGTAAGGCCATAGCGACCGGTGAAACTATTTGGGTTCATGGCGATTATGATGTGGATGGAACCGCAAGTACAGCAATGATGCTCCTCTTCCTGAGAGAGATAGGGGGGTACGTAAAGTATTTTGTTCCGGACAGACAAGGGGAAGGATATGGTCTGTCGCATCAAAGCATTGGCAAAGCCAAAGAAGCCGGTGCAACACTTCTCATCGCCGTTGATTGCGGCATTACTTCCGTTGAACCCGTTGAATATGCCAAATCACTTGGTATAGACACCATCATTTGCGATCATCATGAACCGGCTGAAGAATTGCCGAATGCATACGCAATTCTGGATCCCCTCAAACCTGAATGTTCCTATCCCTTCAAACATTTATCTGCCTGTGGTGTTGCATTCAAATTGATCCAAGGAATTTGCATCGCACTCAATAAACCCGACATTCCTTTTTCCTATCTGGATTTTGTTGCAGTTTCATCAGCGGCCGACATCGTTGCACTCACTGGTGAGAATCGCATTCTTGTGCATTATGGTTTGGAGCGCTTGAATAATAATCCGCGTCCCGGATTTCAGGGCTTGCTTGATTGTGCAGACATGCGTGTCGGAAATCTCACAACATCCAATATCATTTTCGGCATTGCGCCTCGCATCAATGCTGCCGGCAGATTGGGTGATGCAGGTAGAGCGGTGGATATGATGATAGCCGATGATGAATATTCTGCATTCTCGATTGCACAAATGCTTGAGAGTGATAATCGCCGTCGCAGACAATTGGATGAATTTACATTTGACCAAGCAAGCAAAGAAGCAGAACGATTGCTTGGCGAAAAGGAACGTCGCTCACTTGTGGTGTATAAACCAAATTGGCATGCAGGCGTAATCGGAATAGTTGCATCACGTTTGGTGGAGCGCTTTCACTTACCAACGATTTTGCTTACTTCATTGGACAAACATGCGAAGGGTTCAGCAAGAAGCATTCGTAATTTTGACATACATAATGCATTAAAAGAATGCGAACATTTATTGCTTGAATTTGGCGGTCATAAACATGCTGCCGGAGTAACACTTCTGGAGAAAGACATCGAGGAATTGCGTGAGTCAATCGATGCCATAGCACATCGCGAAATCACTCCCGAAATGTTGATTCCCGAAATCGTCGTTGATTCAGAATTGCAACTCAGTGAATTGTCACCACGATTTTTGGAAGTTCTCAGACGATTCGCACCATTTGGTTATGCAAATTCAAAACCAATGTTTTATGCTCGCAATGTACGATCGGCAAATGGTGTGAAAATCATTGGTGGAAATCATATCAAATTGCGAACCGTGCAATCAAACTTTGCAATCGATGCAATCGGATTCAATCTCGCTCACAAAATCGAATATTGTAGCAATGGAAAGCCCTTTTCAATTTGCTTCAATTTGGAAGAGAATGCACAAAATGGATCCAATGCTCCCCAGCTTTCCATCAAAGACATTCGTCCTGAAGAATGATCAATGCTTGAATCTCAGCCATATATCCTTGATTGACCATTCATTGTTCATGATGAATGTCAATGCCAGGCCAATGAACCCCGTCACATAAATACCGAACCAACCTCCCACTTCGGCAGAGATCAAATCACGATCGGCCAATTTTTCTCCTCCGATCAAACAAGCCCAGAAAATCACATAAAATATCAGACTGATTGCAGCACTTATTCCGAAATTTCCGCGCTTGCTCATCATGCCGAGCGGACATCCAATAAACACGAAAACCAGACATGCACAAGGAATGGAGTATTTCTTGTAAATCTCCACGAGATATACTTTCTTCTTTTTTTGCTGCTCCGATGCCTGAAACAAATCAGATTCCAATGGAGAGCGTAGCATGGACAATCGATTCATCACGCGTTTCTGAATGTCAATATCATTCGGTTTGGAAGGTTTCTGCAGAACATCCGTCAATCCTGAAGAATCACCTGCAATGCGGGCCTGCATCACTTCGGCATAATGGTCTTGCATCAATGTGTCGATACGCTTCTGCGTGACATTGATCGATGCATCGGTTTCAAAAACGATTGCCCTCATGTCTGCAATGGACATCTCGCGATCTCCACGAGAACCCAGATTCACATCCGATTGCTGAAACAAAAAATCTCTGGCAGCTATTGAAATCACATGTTTTGCAAAACGCATGATTCTGAAATCAGTTCTCTTTTGTTTTTGCAATTGATGCACTTCTCCATTGTGAAGCGTTACAATCACTCGAGCATAATCAGATGAAAATTTGATTGATCCCGTATCTGCAGAAAGGACATTCGTTCTTGTGCTGAAACCATTGTCATAAATCGTGACCCCATACATCGCGCCGCTTGCAGTATCAACCTTCCTTGCAAGAATAGTATATCCCTCCAATTGAGAAACAAATCTACCGGACTCAATGGCAAAAGTCGGTTTCTTGCGCTGTATGTCCTGCATCAGGATTTTAAAACGATGATTTGATTCAGGCAGGATAGTGTCATTAAACCAATATACCCCATAAAACAATCCGCAACCGATGAAAATGATCGGCATCATCATGCGCCACAAACTGCGTCCACCGGACTTGATGATCGTTGTTTCATGCGCTCCGGACATACTGCCGAATGCCATCAATGTGGAGAAGAGAACGCCCATGGGAATGGCGAGAACAATCATCCAAGACAAACTCAACATGATCACTTGCAGAATGATGGCATTGTCGAGCCCTTTTCCGATGAGCTTGTCCAGATTGTTCATCAAGAACTGCAGGAGAAACAAAAACATCACCGTGAAGGTCCCGAAGAAGAAGGGGCCTATATGCAGTCTGAGAATATAAAGAGATATGAGCATGATTCAGTGGAATTCAATCATCAATCAAGGAAAAGATACGGTTTCCACGCTTCATCCACTTTTCCCATGAAATTTTTCAAGAAAGTGACATGATGCGGTTTGCGAGGTTGCTTTGCAAGTTTCATGCCCGCTTCCTCCGGTGTTTGATTTCCTTTGCGATTATTGCATCGGATGCAAGCGGTCACCAAATTATCCCATGTGTCCATGCCTCCGCGTGAACGAGGTATGACATGATCCAAAGTCAATGGAGGACTTGTCTTCGCGCAATACTGGCATTGATGATTATCTCTTCTGAGGATATTTCTTCGCGATAATTCAATATTCTTGAATCGAACCCGGATATAAGAGGAAAGTCGAATGACACTCGGATAGGGAAATGTTGCATTCACTGAACGCAAAACACGGTCTTGTCTTTCGGCAACAAGATCGGCTTTCAATAAATAAATCAACAAAAATGCCTTTTTGGCACTGCAAACGCTGATGGGTTCATAGCTTTGATTCAGAACAAGCACGCGATTGGCCAATGAAGGCGAATTCGGTAATTGCAAGCTTTCTTGATCATCATCCTGAATGAATGAGGCCTTTTGCGATCCATAATATGTGGTGTTTTTACTGAATGTACCCTCGGCTTGAACAAATGATCATGTTTCAATGATACGAATATAGCACAGAAACATGAATTCTCATGATGTTCGCTTTGTCATCGTGAAATGGTAAATTTGAGTAAATATTCCATGTCATTGAGATTGTTTCCAACTATGAAGCCAATCATCGCTTGTATCGTCTTCATGCTTGTGTTCGGGGGTTGCTCAAGCACCAAAATGGCTTTGCCTGAATATCTACCCGTTTATGAATCCGCAAGACCTTCAAATGTTCTGCAAATCCCATATCCTATTTTGCTCCTTCATGGCCTTGGACAAAAAGCCACTGTTTGGGACAAAGATGCCATTGAATTTTATGAACATGATCTCGGATTGCAACATGCGGGGATCTTGCGGCCGAACAAAAAAGGAATTTCATTGGACAAAAAAGGTTCAGGAACTTTCATGGATTTTTTCACGGTACAATTCAGCAATCCCGTCGATTCGGTTGAAGGTTGGACAAAAGAATTGGAACAGTGCATACAATTTGTGCGAGAAAAAACTGATGCTGATAAAGTGATTCTCATTGGCTATAGCATGGGTGGTCTTACCGGCAGAAATTATCTCACAAAGCATGTGAAAGATCATCATGTGCAAAGACTAATCACTATTGGTTCTCCGCATCAGGGGTCTGCTTATGCAAAAGTGTATAATTGGAAAACCTCGGTGAATACTACGCTCAAGGAAGGAAAGGGAGGATTATTGCAACCCATCATTGAACAAGCCGCTGAATTGATTCGAAAAGCAGAGCGTGATGTTCCTTATGATTCTCCTGCGGTGCGTGATCTACGTAGACCACAGGATGGCGGTTGGTTTATCGAAAAATCCGGCAATAGAGAACATCCTTTGGATGTTGAATACATCTCCGTGATTGGTGATGTAGACATCATGAAGGAATTGTCTGCTTTGAATCAATCCGGTGCCAAGGAATTGCTCAGACGCATCATGGGATTGCTTGGACTCGGTGTTGAATCGCTCTTTGAGGGCGGAGATGGTGTTGTGAGTGCCAGCAGTCAGACAATCAATGAATTGCCATGGTTTAGATCTCAGCCGGGGAGACAAAGAATTTCACAGACGATAAAATTGTCCTCAGTTCATGAAGAACATCTTCGCAATAGCAATGAAATTCAGAAATTATCGCTTGAAGATCAGCCCGAATTCAAGGGCGCTGAATTCTATCGTGATGCATCCGGCAATCAATTGCTTCTTGTTATCGAGTATACTGATTATTTACCGAAGAATGAATGTAAAGTAACCATTGATTTCAAGCAATCGGGAATCACCAAACAAATCATCGTTTCACCCAAGGATATATCATTGGTGAAAACATCCTCCGGTCTCGTAAAACAATGCGCAATCAATATGCCGATGGGATTCAATGTTAACTCGGCGATTGAATGTTCAATCATGATCAAAAATGCCTTTGGCAGACAATGTTCCGCAATCAAGTCTTGGAGAGGAATATGAATCATTTGTGGTCACCCTGGCGATCAACCTATATCCAATCATTTTCAGAGTCCAAGCAATCCGGTGATTGTTTTTTATGCGATGCATCACAATCACATGCACAAGATTCATTGCTGATCGGAGAAAGTCCGCATTCGATCATCATCATGAATCGCTATCCATACAATGCCGGGCATGTTTTGCTTTCACCCAAGCGACATTGTGCCGATCTGCTCATGTTGAGCGATGAAGAATATCTTGATTTGATGCACTTGACCAGAAGCATGCAGGCTGTTTTGGTGGCTACATATGCTCCGCATGGTTTCAATATTGGCATGAATCTCGGTGAAGCCGGTGGCGCGGGTGTTCCCGGGCATCTACATGTGCATATCGTTCCGAGATGGAATGGCGACACGAATTTCATGTCCACCGTGGCTGATGCAAAAGTGATTTCATCATCGATGGAAACAATCGTGACTGAACTCAAAGCGAATTTCTTGAAGATCATGCAATCCACAGAGCCCGATCGCGGGACAGCATTATGAAACAAGATAAGCGGATTCAAGCGAACCGATCTCTGGGTCAGAATTTTCTTACTGACAAAAACAAGGCATCACGTATAGCCGAATTGATGGAAGCAACCGCTCAAGACAATATCCTTGAGATTGGTCCTGGATGTGGCGATCTTACTCGATTCCTGCTTGATACCGGCGCTCATGTACATGCGATTGAATTGGATGAGCGTGCCATCGATACCCTGCATGATCTCTTCAAAGATGAATCACGATTCACTGTGGAGCATGGCGATGTGTTGAAATTCGATCTTCGTGCTTATGGATTAAACATCATGCAAGAGCAAGCTGATCATCGAAAACTGAAAGTGGCAGGAAATATTCCGTATTATATCACCTCCGATATTCTCTTCAAATTATTTGAACATGCGGATATATTGGACAGAGCAGTGATCATGATGCAGAAAGAGGTTGCAGATCGGATAGTCGCCCAGCCAAGAACAAAGGCCTATGGCATACTTAGCATAGCAGCGCGTTTTGTTTCTGCACCGAAAATTGCATTGAAAGTACCTTCGGGTTGTTTCACGCCACGACCTTCGGTGGATTCTGCCGTTGTGGTTTTTGATTTTTCCAAAGCAAGCATAACGATGGAACAATTTGCCATGGTGCATCCACTTGTAAGAACAGCATTCGGACAAAGAAGAAAAATGCTCTCCAATGCTCTGAATATCTATATCAATGCATATGGTAAAGAACTTCCTGAAGATATACAATCAATGATGCAGAAGAGAGCTGAGGAATTGCTTCCGGAACAGTTTCTGCGATTGGCAGATTGTTTTTCACAATCATGAAGAATGGACATATGAAATCACAACCATTCATGCGATTCACATTAAGAGACATACTGCTTGGAGCTGATTGGTATTTTCTCGGAATGATTGCGATCTATACAATCATTTTGATCATATTCCATAAGCAAATACCAAATGTTGGCATGTTCTTCATGCAGAATGTATTTCTAACTCTTACCATCATTAGCATTGCAACGCTCGGAAAATATAGATCAGGCAATCTCTTCATAAATATTCATCGCTATTATCATTTGCCAATCATCTATGTGATTTTCATGCAAGTGTTTGTGTATATCAGCGTATTGAATCCTCATGATTATGATCAGATATTGGCCGGATGGGATCGTGCATTATTCGGAATGAATCCAACGGAGTATATTCAACAATTTACTTTTCCTGCATTGACCGAATTTTTGCAGATCGCTTATGTGCTATTTTATTTCCATGCATTTGCTCAATCAATTGAGCTGAATCTTCGTGGATTATATGAAGAAGCGGAATCAGTGACGCGAACAATCGTATTTGGATTCTTGCTTTCTTATGTGATGTATGTCTTCATGCCGGCCATCGGACCCAGATTTTCAGTTCATGATTATGCTTCAATTTCAACGGATCTTCCCGGACTTTGGTTAACCGATGCGCTAAGAACCATCATTGATACAGGTGATGGCTTTCGCGATAAAACACTGGATCCTTCCCTGCAAATGCATCGCAATTGCATGCCAAGTGGTCATACCATGATGACACTCATGAATATGATACTGTCATTCCGCTATAGATCCAAGTTACGATGGGTGTTTTTGATCATGGGAATCAGCCTGATCATCGCCACCGTATATCTCAGATATCATTATGTGGTTGATGTTTTGGCGGGAATAATTCTTGTATTTGCGGCTCTAGGCCTTGAATCTTGGATTTATTCCTTCCTACAATCCAGAAATTTGATAAAAAAAGTTTCAATGGATTAAACCCATGCAATGATCTTGTGGTCTGAATACACGGAGATCTCAAATTATTCATTACTATTTCGGAGTTCGATTATGCGTACAATGATGATTGCGATATTGGTCGCACTAGGTATGACACTCTCTGCATCGGCACAAGATAAAGATCAAATCAAAGAAAGATTGAATGCCGGTAAAGAACAAGTAAAAGCAGGCGTCACAGTCGTGAAGTCAGCCAAAGAGCAGGCACGTCAATTGCGTGAGCAAGTAAAATCAGGTCAAATGACCAAAGAAGAAGCGAAAGCTCAGATGCAACAAATGAAAGATCAAGTTCGTACAGCGAAAGATCAAATCAAAAATGGCAAAGAGTCCGTCAGAGATGCTCGCCGTGAATTGCGTCAATTGAAAAGAGCCGGCAAACCATGAGGTTGAAGCTCCAATGCTCAACAATGTGTTCACTCCTCATCATGATCATGATGGGGAGTGTTCTCTTTACAGCCCCAATGTATTCTCAGGACCTTCCGACAGATCCGGATGACATGTTTGACATAGAACTGCTTGATGATTCACTCGATGTATTACTTGATGATTCACTCGATATTCTACTGTCTGACACCACATTGCTTGCTGAGGAAATTGAGGAAGAATTTGAAGAAGAATTCCCATGGACTTTGAATTCCGGTATTTCTTTGCGCAATAGGCAGGTACAAAATGGGGTGGATTTAAGTGGGAGTCAGGGGTTATTGTCAATTGGGACTGAATTGTCTCATGATGGTGGAGTCTTGTTCGGATTCGATGCCGCAAGAAGAGTTGGAGATTCGCCCGGGCCCCAAGGTTGGAATGCACGTTTGGGTTATCAATATTCGGCAAGTGATTGGCTGGATCTTTCAGCGCAATTCACGCGATTCGGTTATCCATCCGATACGATCAATCCTGTGGCAGGCATTCCGAACATGTTCTCTGTAAGTGCCACTGCTTTTTCTTCAGGATTGATGTTTGACCTTACTTTTGACCGCATGTTCGGTCCTGTTTCGGAGACGATCAATTATTTATCAGCAACCATCATGGCCATGACGCAATGGGGTAATCTCCGCATCACTCCGATTGCATCAATTGTGGGTACGCGGTATACCATTGCCACAAGACGCTTGCTTATCAATCGACCGGGAAAATTACAGACGATATCAGGTATAGCCATGACATCCATTGGATGTGCTCTTGCATATGATATATCAAGAGCATGGTCTTTGACCGCAACCCCAATGCTCCTCTATACTCCGCAGAAAGATTTCTCACGGAATGATGTTCAAGCAACATTTGTGATTGGCATTCGACATCTGCTTGAGTTTTGATGACAATTTGCTAATATCGGTCATCAATTTTCGAGCATGACATGTCTTCCATTATTCGCATTCAAGATTTACGCTTCACAGAATATGTGACACCTGATGCCATTGCAGATCGCGTGTCTGCCATAGGCAAGGCATTGGATGAACGATTCAAAGGTGTGGATTCAATCATCACTATCATCACATTGAAGGGGGCATTCATGTTCGCTGCGGATTTGATCCGCACCATGCACACTCCTATGTACATAGACATGGTGAAGGCATCAAGTTATAAGGGCGGTGTCACATCAACGGGTACCGTCACGCTCAGTGGATTCACTGAAGAATTTGAAGGAAAGCATATATTGATCATTGAGGATATCGTTGATTCCGGAAGAACAATTTATGCTTTGCTCGATGCATTGAAGGATAGAAACATTGCATCGTGCACGATCACAGCATTATGTTCCAAACCTTCTCAACATGATATTGACATTTCTCAGGAATTCGTGGGATTTGAATTTCAGCCAGTATTCATCGTTGGATATGGTTTGGATTATAAAGAAATGGGGCGTGAATTACCAGGTATATGGCGATGCATCGATTAAGGAGGATTGCCGGTATTTGTGGTGTCTTGTGGATTGAATTGTTGGGGTAGAGTATTCAAAGAACCCGGTAATATTGCATTTGTTGGTAATTGCATGGGTTGATTTGGATTCAATTGCATGTTTTTCTTTGGTGCTTTCTGATTTTTAAGAGGCTCCTGTTGGGGATCAGTTTGAATGATGGTACGAGTATTATCCTGTTTTTGTCTATCCACTTCAGGTAATTGCGGTGTGGATGCGGAATCTGAGGGCTGATTGTTTACAGAATCGATCGCAGGCTTTCTGTCAATCAACTTTCCTGATTTAACATCATAGATTCCACTTTTATAGGCCAAGCCAATTTCCACGCCTGCTCTCACATCTTTTGCATATTCCGATTGCGGATATCGTTCAACCAGCATTCGATAATAGTGCAATGCACTATCTGTTTGCATCAGATTGTTCTCGAACATCCATCCAAGAGAATACAAAGCTTTGGGAGCAAGAGGGGAATCGCGATATTCCTCGGCAATCCGATTGAATTGCCTCGCCGCCAAAATATAATTCGATACTTTTCTGAATCGAACGCCTGAAGAATACAGCTCTGCCAATGTGTCGATAGTTACGGCTTCGGTGAATCCCATGATTTGTCTTGCTTCGCGACCATACTCCGTTTTTCCATAATCATATGCAAGAATCTCAAGAAGCGAATCAGAGAGTTCGGGTTGTTCTTTGCGAATCATTTTTTGATAACTATAGAAATATTGCGATCTATTCGTATCATTGATTCGGACGGTTTCATAAGCCAATTTATAGTAGATCTTTGCAGAGTCTTTATTGTTCAATTGATCATGAATGCGTGCAAGTTGATAATGTGCATAGCAAAATTTCGCATTCACTGAATCGGGATATATTTGTGTGGAATCTTTGAATAAACTATCTGTGATTGTTTTTCCCAGAGTGAGCATTTCATGTTTCTGACTCCATTCCGTGATTAGACCGAAATACTTTCCGGCAGCTTCCATTACAGGGGATTTTACGGTTTTTGATTTTGCGAAATAGTGTTTGGCTTCATCATATTTTCCATCTTTATACAAGCTCATAGCATTTTCGAAATAAGCCACAGGTATTGCCGGAAAGCCCGCGAGTTTTTCTGCTTCTTTGGCAAGGGTATTGAATTCATCTTTTTTACCTTTCAGGCGTAGCATGCGTAGTCTCTGGCCGAGAATATCTGCTTTATATTCTTTGTAATTGTCATTGCCATCCAAATCATCAAGAATATCTTGAGCTTCATCATACCTGTTCATGTACATGAGGCAGGCTGATTTGTATAATTCGGCTTCGAATTCTTGCGTTATTTCCGGACTTTCATCAAGAACCATGTCGAATTCTTTTAATGCTTTGTCGAATCTTCCAAGTCTATAATACAATGAAGCCAGATCTAATTGCCAGCGTGCACGAATTTCTCCATCATCACTTTGTGCTATTGCTTGTCTGTATGGTCTTACCGCCTCATCTTCATTGGACTCAAAGATCGCTTGTTCTGCCATGAACCGAAATGTTTCGGATAAGATGTCATATCTCTTCTTGAACCAAGCAATATCCGCAGTGCGGGAAAGCATGGTTTTTCCTAATGCATATTTTCTTTGGATGAGATAGATCTTTGAGAGCAGCAAATGTGCATCTGGGGATAAATCGGCTAAAGCAAATTTGTCTATCAATTCAGAACATTTGATTTCTGCAGAAACCCATTCACTTTGATAGTAAAATGATTTGGCCATCAGAAATAGCGTCCCTTCAACATAATCCGATTTCGGATGCTGCTTAAGAATCTTTGAACCTTTGATAATAACGGAGTCCAATTTCACTTTTACGGGTTGCAGGCGGGATTGCTCAATCATGATGTCTTTCAGGAATTGTGGCAATTCAGCCGGTTTGCCGAATGCATCTTGACCGAATCTCATTCCGCTATCAACCGGCGTTAATACGCGAGGTTTTTGGCGTCGCATTATTTCCGTGCCCTCAAAATCGTATTCGGTTTCCCATATCAACCTGTCCATATTGTAATATGTGTTGAAATAGGTTGTGAAATTATCATAGGTATGGCAACCTGATATGAACAAACCTGATAACAGGATGATCCATGAGAATGAGAAATGCTTCATCGTACCCCCGAATAACGATATTTGATGCCGGTTGGGAAAGGTGTTGTAACACGATAATCTTCGAAACCACTATTATCCACAAAAGTGAATTGTCGTTGATCCGGATAGATCCATCGGGCAAATGTTCGGCCATCGGATCCGCGTGGTGTGCGTTCCACTTGAATGGGTTGTCCGAATATGATATAGACCATGCCCATGTCTGTCATCCAGCCTTCCGTATATGATCTGAAATTCTTGTTCGCAAAATCAATTCTTCCATAATACTCTTCAAATGCTTCATTGCGAGATGTTGATGGATTTGGATCTTGTACTTTCCAAAACTCTTCGAACATCATGCGTTTGGTTTCATCATCTTGGCCTTCATTGATATGATCGATTTCGGCTTGGGTTGCAATGAATCGTAATTGCCTGATTGCTTTTTTCAAGTCTTGATAGACCAATCCACCAATTGTTTGCTCAATCGTGAGTGGTTTGACACTGCGAGTCAATTCCTTATCTATGGAATCACCTTTCATTGTATGTGCCATCACGATGAGTGTATATGTCTTTGCACGCAATATCGGCAATTGTTTCACCGGAATATATATGTGTTGAGATTCAGCTCTTCCCGCGGCATAGGTGACGGGAGAGGATTTTACGAATGTTTCTTCCTGATCCTCATCCATGATTGCATAAGAAATCCCTATTATATCATCTTTTGGCATTCCAAAGTGATAGAGTTCTACATAGAGAAAGAATCCATCATTCAAGCCGGCTACATTATTTGAAAGATGCGGCGTGATCACAATCGGACCATTGCTTTTTTCTTCGATTGCAGCGGAATACATCACAGAGCTGAAGAGATAGCGATGTTCCTTTTCTAGTTTAGACCACTGTGGAATCGTGATCGTTCTCACTTCCCGAATATCCGTATTTGCAATCGCATCATGAACATTGATGAAACATGTATGATAACCCATTGAAGCCGGTACACGAAATTGTACATAATCGAATTCGGCACTTATACCACGAGATTGTTCATAGGTTTCGGCAAAGAGCATGCGATCGAGATTCTGTTCCGCTATCTTTTTTCCGGTTGTGTCTCGCACTGACAATGAAATGGAAATCTTTGCACTGAATCCTTGATTTTCCGGAGTGAATTGTAAAGACTCATATGGTATTGTTGCATAGACATCAATGAAAGGCAGCGAATCTCCATCGGACTTGAACCAGTATGTATCGGCATGGATGACTGAAATCTTTTTAGCGATGCTTGGTGATTGTCTGAATTGACTGAACAATGAAGCGGAGAACATCAAGCTGATGATCGCCAAAAAGAATTGTGTGCTATGCCTCACGCATTTATTCATGCGAATGAAGTTCAAGTTCAGACATACGATCGATGATTCCGCCACCGATGACATCATTGCCTTCATAGAGTACGATTGATTGACCGGGTGTGATGGCCTTGCGTTCTTCCTGAAACACAATATGCAATCTGCCATCAGGCAATAGCGTGCATTCTGCGGGTGCTCCATCATCTTTATATCTGATTTTGACCGTGAATGTTCGCGTTCCTTCAATGTTCTTATACTTGATGAGATTCACTGAATGGGCAATCAATTCTTTTGAAAGCAATTGCTCTTCTTTTCCGACAATCACTTCATTTGAATCTGCGAGCACATTCAATACATATAGCGGTTCAGGTGAAGATATGCCGAGTCCTTTTCTTTGCCCAACTGTATATCCATGATATCCATTATGTGATCCTATTACTTCGCCGTCCATGATGATATCACCTTTGCCTGCTTTTTCTTCCAAGTCAGGCACCATGTCTCTCATGAAGCGTTTGTAATCATTATCGGGGATAAAGCAAATCTCATAGGATTCAGGTTTCTTGGCTATGCTAAGTCCGAAGCGTTCGGCTTCAGCTCTGGCGCGCTCCTTGGTAAATCCCGTAAGTGGGAAAAGTGTGCGTGAGAGATGTTCCTGCGTCAGGCCCCATAATGCATAGGATTGATCCTTCACATTGTCTGAATCTCTGGAGAGAATATAGCGATCACTTTGTGGATCGTGAGAAATATCGGCATAATGACCAGTTGCAATCCATTGAGCACCAAGCATGTCCGCTTTGCGAATCATCTCTCCCCATTTGATGGTGCGATTGCATTTCACACATGGGTTTGGCGTATTTCCTGCGAGATAATCCTCAACGAAATAGTCAATTACTTGTTCTTTGAATCGTTCGGACCAATCCACCACATAATGCGGAATTCCTCTTGCATTGCATACACGTCTGGCATCGTTAATGCCGTCAAGAGAGCAACATGAGGAATCATTTCCAACATTTCCACCAACATCCTCATATCTATATGTCTTGATCGTAATGCCTATCACTTCATATCCTTGCTCATGCAATAGACATGCTGCCACGGAAGAATCAACTCCTCCGGACATTCCGACCAATACTCTATTAGGATTTCTTTTCATGATTATGCGTTTGTTCTCATTAAGGTCAATCTTGACGATTCATGAGTGGTGATAGTCTATGATTTCACAACTTTCAATTACTGATTTTGATGCCTACTATACCTGCGAGTACCAGAAATGCTGAGATCAATCTCCATATTCCGGCTGAATCACCGTAAAAAAATTGATGCCGATTGTCATAGTTCCAACCGCTCCGATTCCGGTCCAAACCATGTATGCAGTGCCGATTGGAATGGTTTTTTGCGCCATCCATAGAAATGTAAAGCTCAATCCCATCGATAGAATGGCAAGAATCATGCCCCATAGTCTCGAGGCAGGATATTGCATGAATTTCACTCCGATGTGCCATCCCATTTCTAAGATACCGGCAAGGCAGAGCAATATCCAATCCATATTCTATCCTGTTTTGACTAAAAATATGCTCAAAATTACGTAAATGAGGGGTCTGAAATGATGCTTGCATCACTTTGTACAGAGGATTTTATGCCTTCAATCAGCGATTAAGATCTGATATATACATTCTGAATACGGCTTGATTAGTGCATAATCTCCATGCTGTCTGTAATCCGGGTAAACATCATAAGAATTTTCGGGGAAAAATTCATGTATTTGTTTCCCTCTATTATTCGTAGTTTTATAATGTAAGTTCTTGATAAACATCTGACATTGCATGAATTATATACATGATTTCCATATCCCTGTCATGGGATTGTCTTTTTCGGTTGACACACCTTTGAAAGTTGCTCATTTTGGCATTTCTTCCGTTGTTTCCATCATGGAAGAAGATTTGTTGGAAATGATGAGGGAACATCATTCAAAAAAGAATGGAATTCCTTTTGAACCGATAGACAAGAAAGAGTTTGATTCCAGAGCCAAGCGTATCACAGCATATTGCAATGTTCTCGATCAATTGGTCACGAGAAATATAGAGCGCATTCGCAACCAGGAATTCACATTTGGTTCGGACATCGTCAAATATTTCGAGTTATTGCCTGAGCTTTCTCCGGTTAAAGCTAAATACCGTGAAATGCTTCTATGTACGGATCAGGACAAGCGTTCAGCCCTTGAAGGAGATCTTAGAAAGGCGATTGTACCGGGATATATTGATGTGAACATCATGTCCAAGGTTGATAATCTTGGTGCTACAAAAACTGGCGAGCCACTTCCTGTTGAGCAATCTGATGCATTGACGGCTCTTCGCGGATATGCTCAAAGTGTCCTAAATTCCTCCATTGTTTTTTCAGCCGGCTATAATCCACGTTTGTATAATTATATCGCTGCTTTTGAGGATTTTTATCCGAATGCAAATGGCATGCTGAAAAAGCGTGTGATTTTGAAAGTGAGTGATTATCGTAGTGCGGTTGTTCAAGGAAAGATACTTGCTAAGAAAGGGATATGGGTATCGGAATTCCGAATTGAATCAGGTTTGAATTGCGGTGGACATGCTTTTGCAACAGATGGTTTACTGTGCGGACCCATCTTGCAATCATTCAAGGAAAACAGGCACTCCATGCGAGAGGAATTGTTTGCTTTGTGCAATGCCTCACTCGAAGCTACAGGAAGAATAACCTTTTCGGATCTTCCAATGCAAAGAATCACCTATCAAGGTGGAATTGGAACGGCCCATGAACAACAGTTTCTGATTGATTTTTATGAATTGGACGGCACGGGATGGGGAAGCCCATTCTTGCTTGTTCCCGAAGCAACCAATGTGGATGATTCCACTCTCAATGCACTGGCCACTGCCGAGCCGGATGATTATTATCTAAGTGGCGCTTCGCCTCTTGGCATACCATTCAATCACTTCAGAAAAAGTGGATCTCAAAAATTGCGTGATGATCGTGTGGCTGCCGGAAAACCCGGAAATCCATGCGTCAAGAAACTTCTTATTTCCAATACGGAATATACGCAAGAGCCCATTTGCACATCCTCAATAAAGTATCAGCGATTGAAGCTCGATGAATTGAAGCAAGCAGGGTTGCCGGAAGAAGAATATAAAAAGAGATTTGCGGCAGTCGTTGAAAAGGATTGTTTGTGCACCGGTCTTGGCACTACGGCGCTATTGAAAAATGACATTGTGAACAAGCAACATAAGCCCGAGGGTGTGATCATTTGTCCGGGTCCGAATCTAGCTTATTTTTCAGGTACAATCACATTGGCACAGATGATCGACCATATTTATGGTCGGACAAATGTGAGAAATTCCGTTGAACGAGCATCGCTCTTCGTCAATGAGCTTGTATTATATGTGAAATATCTACACAAAGAGATTGACCGCAATGCTTTGACGCTAAATCAGAATACATTCAGAACATTGAATGCTTTCAAGACAAATCTTCTTTCCGGCATTGAGTATTACAAAAGCATTAATGCAGACTTTTTGAAGAATTGCACCTATGAATGTCCGGACATGATTGCAGATCTTGAACGATATGCCAAAGATGTTCTGGCCATAGAAATTCCATCACTTGTCATTGCATCCTGATCACTTCTTTACTATCAATTGATTGATATTACCTTTTGTTGATGAAATCACCACATTATAGACCCCAATGGGGAATTGTGCCACATTGATGGGGTCTTGATTGTATTGCATGTGCATGCTTCTTCCATTCATGTCATAAACTGCGATGCGATTGATATCCGTTCTCAATGATGTGAATCGTATCATGTCATCATGCATCACGAGAGGTTCTACTTCAGAAATCATCGTTTCTTCCTCAGAAGTGGCTCTGCAAGCCACATCCATGGTTAACTTCCACAGATCGCTCATATAGAAATTCGGAACATATCCGAGAGAATCGGGTGCTTGACCCATGCGTATCATAACAAGATCATGTTCTTTGGAGAATGAAACGAATTGACCGTTCTTACCCATACCTGATATTGCATCTTCCGGTGCTTCTTTCGCTAAATTCCCATTAAAGAAAAATTGGAATCCTGGAAGCATATATCCACCCTGACCGTTGAGCCACCACAAATATCCATATGAGGGATTCAACACTTGAGAGCGCGTGATGCTTGCATTATAATACTCTCGATCTTTGATGATGGTATCCTTATTCCAAATTCCATTATTGAGCATCATCAATCCAAAGCGAGCCATTGATCGTGGAGTACTGAAATATACATTGTTGAAGCCAAGCTTGAGCCAAGAGCCGGTCATCCCGATTTTTGTTTTGAGTGTGGTTGTCGTAAACGCATTGAGAGTTTGACCGGTGGCTTTTGTAAGAACTTCTTCCAATAATGTATAAGGTGCATTGTGATATGACCATCGAGTGCCCGGATCGGCAAGATAGGTAAGGCATGTATCATCGGTGCAATCGAGATCAATCCCTTCATCATTTAATCCGGTGGTCATGGTAAGTTGATTCTTGATCGTGATGAGATCTTCCTTTTCCTTTGGCGTGGAAGTCCACCCAGAACCAAGATATGTTGAAGTCTTGTCTTCAATCGAAAGTAATTTTTCTTCTTGTGCCTTTCCTATCAATACCGAAGTAAGAGTTTTGCCGGCTGATGCCCAATACCATGCACTATCTTTTGTGAAAGTCCCGAAATATTTTTCAAGAACAATCCTGCCTTTATAGAGAAGTAAATACCCTTTTGTATTGGAACGTTCAAGATATTCATACAAAGCCGGAGTTTTTTCAGTACACCATCCCAGAGTGATTGCTGAGAGTGTGTCCCATTGCAATTGAGGATTCAAGGGGGGGAAATATCTCTGAGCTTGTACTTTAGCATTAGAAAAAATAACCAACAATGAGAGAGTGACAAGCAGTGCTCGCATCATGTTACTCCAAATGATGAACTGAAAAAAATGGAATAGTAGTTAAACACTAATTCCATTCATTGGTTTAACATCAATAGCCATGCCAAAAAAAAAGCCTCTCATGTTTCCATGAGAGGCCATTTTCAACATCGAGATTTCATCAGAAAGAATATCTGATACCCAATTGCATTTGCATACGGGAGAGCAAATCGGAATACTGATATGCATTTTCTCTGTCTCTGTAACTGAAAAGAGGAGTACCTACGGGCAATGCAGCACCATTTGCACCAAATGTATTGCCTGTTCTTGCCAATCCCTCAAAGCGAAGCATCTGATCACTCTGATTTGGTACAAAGCGATAGGCATTGGAACCAAGATTGATGATGTCCAGGGATACTTCAAGATTATGTCCATTTGCAAAAGGATTGCGAATATCTGCGGCGATCCGAAGATCAATGCGATTATTCCATGGCTCGCGAGCAACATTACGTTCAATGATTGTTCCACGAGCAGCTTGTAATGCCTCATCATTTGTGATGAAGCGATCAAGTGCATCATATGTGGCATCAGTGGCACGAGAGGTGCCGGTTATGAGTGCGATATCATTTTTGTCTTTTGGCACATAGATCAAATCATTGCTTGTTTGTCCATCGGCATTAAGGTCGCCATCATAAACATAAGAGAATGGTTGGCCTGAACGACCTTCATAGAACAATGATGCCTTGAGTGACACTTCAGGAATCAATTCAATGCGATAAGCAGCGGATGCAATCAAGCGATGAGGAATGTCAAAATAAGAACGTGAGAGCGTTGGAGTATTTGGATTGTCTTGGATATAATTAAATCTCCACTGAGACACAGCTTGTGATGACAAACCGGAATTGATGTCATAAGAAGCTGAGTGAGTATATGCGGCCATAAGATCCAGACCTGCTTTCCAGGATTTTTGCAATTGCACGGACATATTATAAGAATAGCCCATATCTGTATTGCTGAGCAAAATGACATTGGTGAAACCTTTTCTACCGTCATGGAAGCGAGCGGTTGTATTGCGGCCATTGTAAATGCCGAATACTCCGCGATTGCCTGGCAATTGTGTACCGAATTGTGTTGTGTCTCGTCGATCGCCCAGATTCAAGTCGGAGTAGAAGATTTCATTCAGATTCTTTGTGTACATACCATCGACCGTAAGGATGATGTCTTCAGGCAATTTATAGTCAAATCCCAAATTCATGCGAAATGTCTGAGGCATTTTGAAATCATTTCCTGTGAGATTCAACTCTGTAGTTGATGCAACTTTTGTGGTATCCTTTAAATTCTGAGACAAAGAATTTGCGATGGTTGGATTGAAACGAACGGTATCGGAACCTGCTGTAGCAAGTGACAAACGTGCGATTTCCACACCGGTGTTTCCATAATGATTGGAGATCCAAACAAAAGGAACGCGGCCCGTGAAAATACCCGCGCCACCACGCACTTGCAATGATTGATCACCATTCACATCCCAGTTGAAACCAACTCTTGGGGAGAACAATAATGCTGACTTAGGCATCTCGGACGTTTTCCATCCAAGTGTTCTTGTTGAATCATTTTTATATGAAATGGATCCATTTCCATTGGATGCCACGCCAACTGTTGCAGTATTGACAAATGCATTTTCAGCTTTGAAATTATATGATGGAGCATCGGGAAACACAGGGACATCCACGCGCAAACCCACATTGACTTTGAAATTATCTGATACTTTGATGTCATCTTGAATATATGCACCTAATTGCATCGCTGAAAACTGAGCTGCCCAATCATTTGCAAATCCCGGACGAGCAAAAGACATACTGACGGATGCCGCATTTCCAAGCACGAAATCAGAATAGGAATTGAAACGATATGTTCCATAGGCGTCACGGATGAAGAGATTTCTGAAAGAGAAAATTTCATTTTGTGTTCCGATTGTCAAGGTGTGATTCTCATTCAAACTCATTGTAAAGTTATCAGTGATTTCAATCACATCTTGATCGAGTTTATTCAAGTTTGAAAATTCTTCGGATCCGAATTGAATACCGACACCTTGACCCATGCTGGGATCATTGACCGTGATGGCTGAGAATGGCTTGCCGGTAACTTCACGGAAATCACGAATTCTAGTATATCCCACGATCAATTCATTGTGCATGTCATTCCCCAATGAAGAATTGAGTTCGAGCACGGTTGAATTCTGTGAATTATTGAATCGATAATTTCTGTCGCTAAAACGCAAACTTGTGACCGTGTTGCTATAATTGTCATCATAAGCACTCACATAATTGTTCCGGAAGGTGAGTCGATTATTGTCATCAATATTCCAATCCAAACGAGCAAATACTTTTGTAGAAGGACGTGTGATTTCAAAACCGGTCAATTGTCCCGGAGCATATCCATATTTTGAAGTCAAATGAGAAGAAACCAATTGTGCGATTGAATCAATTTGCTTGGATCTTGTATTCTGAGTCAATGCCACATTGTCAACCGGTTGCACCCGGGATGTGAATTCTGCATTTGCAAAGAAAAACAGTTTGTCAGGAATGATAGGGCCACCGACTCTCACACCGGTTTGCAATTCATTGAAATTGGAAAATGTGGTTGTGATGGTTGTATCCTTCGTTAGCGGATCAAGGAGATTATTATTCGCAATGTTCTTTCTGGTGATTGTCAAATCGCTAATCATTGATTGACTTCTCGTGAACCAGTAAGCGGAACCTTCGAATTTATTTGTACCGGATCTTGTGATTGCGTTCACACCACCTCCGGTAAATCTTCCTTGGCGTACATCATAGGGAGCAACCAATACTTGGAATTCCTCAATCGCATCCAGCGAGACGGGATTTGTATTGGCTTGCCCGCCGGGTGTGCCTGCGCTGCCTAATCCGAACAGATCTGTATAATTTGAACCATCGATTTGGATATTATTATAGCGATTGTTTCTACCTGCAACGGAAACACCGGCACCTGTTGAAACTACTTGAGGGGTAAATTTTGCAAAATCTTGAAAAGAACGAGAAATGGTGGGGAAATTATTCAATTGCTCTTTGGACACATTCGTTTGAGCTCCTGTTCTGGATGCTCCGAATACTCCTTTTTGAGCCATGACAGTGACTTCATCCGTGGAAATTGCTTTCTCGGACAATACCATGCTAATTTTTAGGTTTTGACCAAGCTTTACAAATTGATTTGATAATGATGATTCACCATATCCAACTGCGGATGCCTTTATCGTATATGGGCCGCCCACGCGAACATTGTTAATGGTGAATGTTCCATTTGATTTTGCATTAGCGCCAAATCGAGTTCCTGTGGGGATATGGATCGCAATGATTTTTGCTCCCGCCACAATGCCTCCATTCGCCGCTCTGACCGTTCCGGTGATTCCACCGCTGGTAACGCCTTGAGCATGCATGGCAGCCGGCATGATGATTGTGCAATACACACCCAAACCCATGATGGCAGTTACACAAAGTGAAAGTACTGAATGTCTCATAACACTCCTTGAAATGTGAAGTTCAAGCCAAGAATATGGCAAGAACGATAAAAAAACATTATATGATTTGTCTGCGAATTGAATAGCAAACTGTGATTTTTCCATGATGAAAACATATTACCAAGTGGTAATATGTCAACTATTTGCAGTAGATATCGAGAATCGCCTAAGCATCATTGCTGTGAACAATCCGAACCCTGCTCCAATGAGAAGGCCACCAAGAACATCAAGCGGATAATGTACGCCTACATATATTCTTGAATAGCTCACAAGCAATGCAAACACTAAAATCCAAAGTCTCATGTGTGGAAACATGATGCCTATGAACATCGCCAGGCATCCATTATTGATTGCATGAGTTGATGGAAATGATTGGCCTGGACCGCAAGGAATGAGCAAACGAATCGTTGCTTCCTGTCTGCAGGGTCTTTCACGATTCACTATCGGCTTCAACACATGTGTCGAGAACTGATCTGTGATGCCAAGCGTCAGTGCCAATGCCATAAGCGCAATGATGCCTTGCTTTTTATATGTGAAACCGATAAACAAAGCCAAGATGGCATAAATCGGCCAGGTATGACGGATTGATGTAAGGAATATAAAGAGGTGATCAGTCGGTGGTGAGGTCAGTATTCCATTCAACACTTGAAACAAAGCTGAGTCAATATGCATGATGACATTCTGCATGAAATAACCCGAATGGAACTGAATTGAATGCACTGCAATTTGATGCTTTTTTGCGGTAAATCAAGAATTGAGTTTTCCACAATTATCATTCAGTGGTGGATCTTCCAATGCTGCGTGAGAGGATCATTTCAGCAATAGCAAAACACAGTGCAAGAATCAAAAACAGTCTCCATAACTCTGTACCTACTCTTGCTTTTGCCACTGAATCACCGATACGTGAAGATTGATTCAGTATTTGCACAAGAGATGGTTCTTTGACGCGATCTTTGATTGCATTGAGCATATCTTTTTCTGAAGCAAATGCCAAATGACCTTCTTGTACGGGAATATTGACTGTCAATGCTGTAAGTGACTCACCTTCCTTGCTTCGAATGGCATATACTCCCGGATAATTCAATCGTCCGATGCGTACAGACAATCCACCCGGAACGGTTAATCCCTGCACTTGTGATTCCGTTCCTGCGGGATCACTCACACGCACCAATTGCTCAGGATTCTTCATGGCATTGGTAGGAATCATTGTGATTGCATCATCTCCGCAAATCAATTCGGAGGTGAGCATTTCTTTGGCTGATAAATATTGCATCGCGCGATATACCATTGCCGGCATCAAACCGGAATATGGGAATGTGCTCCATGCAGGTGATGGGGGAACGGCACAATAGAGGATTTTGCCTTCACCACGACGTATCTCCGTCAAAAAGCTGCCTCCTTGCATCTGAATGAGCGATTGGCCCCCACTTGCAGTCAATGCTTTTTTGATTTTCGGCGAATCGCTGAGTGAGGTTTCCATTTCCAAACCCTTGAACACTCCTCTGAATAGAGGATGCTGTCTGTCCACTCCGCTGCAAAGTCCGGGTGACCGCTCGCTAAATGACTGCACGCTCATTGGCGCAAGTCCAAGCAATGACAATGCGGGGATTTGCTCTGCCGGTTCGAATCGATCATCCGGAAAAATGAGAGCAGTCCCACCTGATTGAATGAATGCATCCAATCTACTTGCTTCATTTCGATTAAGAGTTCCGGCCACAATGATGATATCATGCTCATCATAATTCACGACACCTGCCTGATCGGCAGCATATGTAGCAAAAGAACCAACAATATTTGAAAGAGCTATGCGAAGAAATTCAGCCGAATTACCTGATGCAATTGCGCCAACAGTTGGTGGTGGCGGTATGATGAATGAGGCATGTCGAACATTATCATGCTCGAGTGCATCCGGTTCTATCATCATGCGTACACGTATGATGCCGGTGGATTTCGGGGGTGCGGACAGTGTGACTGTTGCCGACTCACCTGCCTCGATGTCTATACTTTTTTGAGCGACGCGCTGCTCATTGAATAACATGCTGATGATCAATCCACGAATATCATTTTTTCCACTATTGGTAAGACGCGCCTGGATGTCTGCTGATTTGTCTTTCTCAAACATCGTGGTCATCATGATGATTGTGTCTATCGAAATATTCGTGGCGGGATTTCCATTTTGCATCGGTATGATAAACATTCCTGTTTGTGCATCAAATAATTGCAATGAATCAGCAAGAATCGATGCATAGTGCGATCGCTGCATATCAGTGATCAGATATACTTCTTTGTGGATGTTTACAGATACATCCAGCAAACCCTGAGAAGCACGTAAAGCATTATTGACTGTTGCAGTGGAATGAGCAGGAACACAAGCATTGATTTCCTTCAAGAGAAATTCAGGATTGCGACTAAATGTTCGTTTTCTTTGATTTGCTATTGCGGACAAAGGAAGAAATGCCAATTCATCGCCTTCTTTCATTGCCATTGCGATTTGCTTGACCATCCCCTTTGCCTTCGCAAAACGATTGCCACCCAAATCCGACACATCCATGCTCAGAGAATTGTCCAAAATGACTATGATACTTGTTTTTGCATGAGAACCAAGAGCAGGAATTGAACGTTGAATCGTCGGACGCGAAAATGCCAACACACAACAGATGATAATCAATGTTCGTAGAATCAATAATATGATTTGCTGTGTTTTGAGCTTACGAATGCTAGTCTTCTGCAATTCTTTGATGAATCGCAAAGTGCTGAAATCAACGGTTTTCAATTTCCGCAGATTCAATAAGTGAAGAATCACGGGAATTGCGGCCGCGATGAGACCGAGCAAAACAAGTGGATTGAGAAAGGTCATGATGATTGCATGTGAATGAAGATTACCCCTAAAACATCATGATTGCTCTTGAAGATCCATGGTGCAATGTCCGCAACGCTTTGCTTGCACAGGGATTTTCATCAAACAATACCGACATTCCTTTTCTTTGCCTTCTTTTGACTGTTGGAATTTCATGAGCGCTCTCGTCATGGCAAAAATTGTGACGGAAACAATGACGAAATCCAAAATGGAATTCAAAAACAGTCCTAAATTCAATGTTGGTGCACCGGCATCTTTTGCTGCTTTCAATGTTGGATAATCAATGCCATTCAAGCTGATGAAGAAATTCGAGAGATCCACCTTGTTGATTGCTCCGAGGGGAGGCATTACGATATCATTGACAAGTGAAGTGACAATCTTTCCGAAGGCACCACCGATCATCACGCCAATGGCCAAATCCAGAACATTCCCTTTATTGATGAATTCTTTGAAATCTTTCAGCATACATCTACTCCTAGGATGACTCAAAAATCATGAAATGAACGCTTCTCTGCAAACGAATTCCGAATGGAATGATGTCTTATCCACATGCAAGCCCGATATAGCAAGAAAAGCAGGTGATTTCGTATTTTGCATGCATTCTGATTTACTTTTTGCAAGGATTGCTTCATGGCAGAGCATGGAATGGGCATTGATGCCTCAGAAAAAAGTGCACTTCTCGATAAACGCATAGATTGTTTGGACAAAGGTTTTGTTCGCCTCATCGATGTGATGGGTGATGATGCCTCGATTGTGCAAGCTGCTCGTGTATCCTATGGATCTGGAACAAAGAAGGTGCATGAAGATCGCGGACTCATTCGTTATCTGCTTCGCCATGCTCATACCACTCCTTTCGAAATGGTGGAATTCAAATTTCATGTGAAATTGCCAATCTTTGTTGCAAGACAATGGATCAGACATCGTACCGCGAATGTGAATGAATATAGTGGTCGATATTCTGAAATGAAGGATGAATTTTACACTCCGTCAATTCAAGACATTCGTCCGCAAAGCGTCTCGAATAAGCAAGGAAGATCAGATGAAACGCTCCCCGACGGCATGGCTGAACAAGCAGCCGATGCTTTCAAGAAAGGTCAGGACGATGCTTATGCTCAATATCAGGAATTTCTGGAGCAAGGCATCGCTCGTGAAATCGCCCGCATCAATTTGCCGGTTTCGAATTACACAGAATGGTATTGGAAGATTGATCTCCATAATCTTTTCCATTTTCTGAGACTTCGCGTTGATGCTCATGCCCAATATGAGATTCGCGTTTTTGCAGAAGCAATTGCAGAATTGGTGAAGCCATTTGTTCCTCATGCATGGGAAGCATTCGAGGATTATATTCTGAATGCACATCGCATGACTGCTCCTGAAATGAAAGTGATGAAATATCTTCTGCAATCACTCACCATGCCATCCGATGAGCAATTGGCTGAACTTGGTTTGAAGGGAAGGGAAGCTGTTGAATTCAAAGATAAAATGCAGGGACTCTTCTCTCAGGACAATCCCTGATATTCCTATGAAAAACAATATCCGATATAGCATCTTATTGATGTTCATGATCGGATTATGTGCCATTTCATGCTCAGAAAGTACTTCTCCTTCGATGGATTCCTGTTCTCCATCAATGATGAATCTTCCCGGTGGAATTTCCGTCATTCCATTTTCTGCTCATCAATCATATTCACAGCCGGTGTTTGTACTGGGACGTGCTTTGTTTTACGAAGGCAATTTGTCAGGAGATGCCTCTGTATCATGCGCTTCCTGCCATAAACAAGCATTTGGGTTTTCGGATGCAGGAAATATCGTAAGCAAGGGCGTGGCAAGTGAATCGGGTATGCGCAATGCTCCCACGCTCATCAATTCAGCATTTCAGGCTTCTTTCTTCATGGATGGCAGATCCGCAACGCTCGAAAGGCAAATCGAAGATGCATTGCGAAGTCCGAATGAAATGTATGCTACTGATTCCATCGTGAAGAAAGCGGTGATCAACTCTTCTCGATTATCTCAATTATGGAAACAGGCATTTGGTGAACAAGAGATAACTCTCGGTGGAGTTTCAATGGCAATTGGTGTATTCACCCGTATGATTGTTTCAGGTTCAACTCCGCATGACGCATTTCTTGCAGGCAATCAATCTGCATTGAATCAAAGAGAGCAAAGAGGAAAATTATTATTTGATGGAAAGGCGCATTGCGTGAAGTGTCATGGCGGACCCCATCTCTCTGATGGCTTATTTCACAGCACCGGATTGCATACGCATTATTATGACAAGGGGAGATATTATGTCACGAAATCAGATGCAGACATTGGAACATTCAAAACTCCTACTTTGAGAAACATTGCTCTCACGCATCCTTATATGCATGATGGCTCATTGCCAACACTTCGGTCGGTGATTGAGCATTATAATGCGGGTGGAAAGCAATTCATCAATAAGTCTTCAGACATCATTCCCCTGAATCTCACCAAAGAAGAAATGGATGATTTGGAAGCTTACTTGCATGCATTCACTGATTCATCATTGATTCGCAATGCTTGTTTGTCCAAGCCATGATCAAGAAGCTCCAAGCACTGTGAGTTTTTGTTCGGCATCATCCAGTGTTTTCTTGCATGCCCCGATCAATGCAATCCCTTCTTCATACAGCGACATCATTTCATTGAGCGGTGCATTGCCTTGATCCAATACGGATACGATGTATTCCAATCTTTTTATCTGATCTTCAAAACTTTGTTCATTCTTCTTTGCCATGTGCATCCTTAGCTGAAAATGATAATGAAGCGGAATTGACGCAATAACGAATTCCTGTAAGGGCGGGTCCATCCGGAAACACATGTCCAAGATGTGCGCCACATTGCGAACATGTGATCTCGGTGCGAATCATTCCATGCGAATGATCAGGAGTTTCTTCAATCAATTCGGGATTCGGTGCAGAGAAAAACGAGGGCCATCCGCAACCTGAATCATATTTCTCATGCGAAGTGAATAGGGGAGCTCCACAACAAATGCAGGAATATGTACCATCTTCATGATGATCCCAATATGTTCCGGTAAAAGCGCGTTCCGTACCTTTGAGTCTTGTCACAGCATACTGTTCATCTGTGAGTTGCTCTCTCCATTCTTCTTCAGATTTATTGATGTGATTCATGTTATTTCTGAATGATGATGGGAATCGAACAGCGTTCCGTTCTTGTTTCAAGAAGAAGCATATACATTCCCGGACTCAATCCTTGATATGGTAATATTGCTGTGATCACACCGGGCAACGTGAATCCTTTTACAATAGGGAATTCACTACCTGTGCTTGAATATGCTCGCAGAGAGAATGGGCCTTGTTCAGGTATGCGTAGAATTATGTCTGCATCTTGAACAATTGGATGAGGATTCACACTGATGGCGGCCTTTGCAAATGATTTATCGGGATGCCATAAGCGGATGCCGCCTTCATAACAAATGTCGCCGATGATCACATTTCCATTTCGGGTGGTATATTTCAAGATTCCACCTATGGGCTTTACAGCTTCGATCGTCACGCTTGTGGAAGGTGCATTTCCAAGTAATCCTCTTATATTCAAAGTGGTCAAAATCGGGGCATTGCTCATGGGCAAATACAGAGTCGCAAACTTTATTGAATCGCCTGTAACTTGACTAAATCCCTGATTTAAAATTTCAGCAACAGTTGCATTCCATGAAATTCTCAATTCCACGGCTGCGATGCCTGCTCCTTCAATCCCGGAAGTGTCGACAATTGAGATATTCATGATCGCTTTTTCATTATTGTTCACGATCAATGAATCCAATATGATGCGTGCATTACCGATTGACACGAACATGGAATCAGACAAGGTGGAGCAATATTGTGAATATGCTCTGACTGCATAAAAGCCTGAAGTATCGATCACTTTGATTGAATCTCTGCCTTTTGCAAGAACAGTGCCATTCAATAACCATTCATATTGTGATCCATTACCACTGACAAATAGTGTATCATTTCTTCTGCTTATGATTGGCTTTATTGGTGGATCAACAATGGTGATTGTCACGGTATCGAAGATTGTACAACCTTTGGATGACATCCCTTTGACTATATACGTTGTTGTCACTTGTGGTGTGGCGATTGGATTCGCTATTGTTGGATCAGATATTCCTGTAATTGGCAACCATTCATATGCATCACTTCCGCTTGCATCTAACATTATTCCATCACCTTTGCACAAGATGGTATCTCGTAATTGAGTGATTTTGGGTTTAGGATTGACGATCACTGAAATCGAATCTCGGAATACACATCCTATTGGTGAAGTGATTGCAAGTTGAAATACTGTTGTTGTTGATGGTTTCACATTGATTTGCTTAAAGATGGATCCTCTTGCAATCGTATCATTTTGTGTGTACCATACATAGGTATATGGTGGGACGCCCCCAAAAGTAAATGAGCCGGGAATTGCGATCGAATCTTGTTCCGGGCATATTTCAATCATGCGCTGGATACCTGAAACGGTTGGTGCTTCTTCCATTTCGACACGGATTGTATCTATAGCGGAACAACCTGATTGTGTTTCTGCATAGACTGTATATGTGCGTGTGGAATCAACAATGCAACGTACTTTTTGCCCTTTGTTTTCGAGCAATCCTTTTGTGGCAAGCCATGTTAAATCCTGCGTGCTGTTTGCACTAAGAATGATGGTGTCCCCTTTGCAAGCTTTGATGATATTCGAGGGAACGCTCAGCGTTGGAGCCGGCAATACTTTTACACTGACCAATGCATAATCAACGCAACCATTGGAATCTGTTACGATCACTCGATATACTTCATCTTTTGTAGGTCTTGCAGTTGTGTTTTGCCTATCAGTATTTGTGATATTCATTCCTTCCCAACGATATGTATAGGGTCCTGTACCACCGATTGGTTTTACGGATAATTGCACCAATGTCTTCTCACAAATCGTTGTGTCTTTCGAAGCGGAAACAGACATCACACCAAAGGAACTTTCTTTGAATTGCACATTGGAAACTATGATTCCTTTTTGGCCCTGTTCAGCTCCATAACTATTTCTATGGGCTGTATTGAGTCCGGGCATGCCACCAATATTGTCTATGATTGCAAGACTTGATGCTGAATTTTTAAAGAGTACGGCACCACCGGCACCACCTCCCCCCGGTCCATGCATCCCGACAGCTGTTGAACCACCTTTTCCACCCTTTGTTTCAATGATGAGTGTATCGCCAAGTGAGATAAAACGATTCACATCAAAGTAAACGGTTCCGCCGGCACCACCACCTCCATAGCCATCATTTGATGCTCCGGGTTTAGGACCTCCGACATCGGCACCATTATTTTTGATGACAGCAAAATCTCTGATAATCACATTATTCGCTCGGATATATGCGATGCCACCACCGGCTCCTCCGGACAAACTTGCATTGTTATTGTCATGTCCTGCACCACCTCCTCCACCCATGAATAATCTCGGCAATGAATCATTCACGAATTGTTGATAAGGAAGATTCATCCCACCGATTCCTCCGATGTGAGCGAGTGTATCATGGTGGTGGCGTGGGAAATCTTTTGAACCTATTCCGCCTTTCCCGCCATTACCTCCGCCACCCCCACCGGAATTATGAGCATTGCCACCGCCACCACCATTTGCAGGAGCACCTCTTCCGAGGAGATAATTTCGAGAAAGTATTGCAATGCCTGAACCTTTTTCACCTGCATCCAATACAACTGTATCCGGGAGAGCATAATCCTTAACTTTGTAATTGCCAGAGCCGACCCTTGCTCTTCCACCATTGAAACCTTTACCTGAAATATCAATGATTCCTGCTATTTCAAAGTAAAGCCGCACCTCAAATGCGAGCACTCCGCCGGTAGAACCATTCCATGGTTCACATGTGAGTGGCATATTGAAAATATTCACTTCAGCTGAATCATAAACAGGTACCGTCACCAATTGCACAGGTGCTTTTTCGGGGTCATATTGACGCATGGGAGCATGCTTGAAAATGATTGTCGAGCCCTTGATCGAATCAATAACCAAGATTTCGGAATTTCCTGCATTTCCCCATTGTAGAACAGTGCCGAAAGCCGGAGTATTGGTGGTATCTATCCTGGCCCCTTGCATTTGTATCATCAGAACTTTTTGATTTGGAGCAAACCCAAATACACCAATCACATCAACCGATTTCGTGCATCTATGATATTTGGTCACTTTCGCATAATTATTGATGATTCCTCTCAAGGGTTTTACGCCCTGTCCATGGGAAATTTCGGGAAAAAGGACCAAAAAGAATAAGCAAAAGACCAATATTGAAATGAAGTGGCTTTTAATTGGTCCGGAATTATGTGAAAAGTTCAAATGCATGTCGCGAAGATACATGTTTTCAGCAAAGTTGGAACCCACAACAGTCAAATTTCAAGGAGAAAGTTGGCAATGCGAAAAAAACTGCTGTTTTTGGGACAATTCCTTGAAAACTATTGCTTTGAAGGGCACATTGAGCTGGGATATTGGGGGGAAATTCGAGAAAAATCCGTATTTTTCCGTTAGGCACCCGTGCGTATTCATACACCTTAGGTTGAACTTCAAGCCATGGCAAAACCATTAAGCATATTGTTTGTGACGAGCGAAGTCTATCCATTTGCCAAGACCGGTGGTTTGGCGGATGTTTCCTATTCTTTGCCCCTTGCTTTGCGTGAATTGGGTCATGACATCCGAGTGATGGCACCAAAATACGGTTCAATCAGTGAAAGAAAGAATCGCATTCATGAGATCAATCGTCTTAGGGACATTCCCATACCGATCGGGGACACTGAATCTTATGCCACTGTGAAATCTTCTTCAATCAATAATCCTCGTTCCAAGGTTCAAGCATATATCACGACGAATTCAAATTATTTCGATGCAAAGAAGGGTTTTTATGCCGATCCGGTAACAGGTTTGGACTATCCGGACAATGATGAGCGATTTGTGTTTTTTGGGCATTCGGTGATACAAACTTGCATGTTGCTCGGTTGGGTTCCTGATATCATTCATTGCAATGATTGGCAAACCGGGATTTTGCCTGCATTGGTTCGATTGAAGCATAGTGATTTGTTTGCAAAAACGAAGATCATTTATACGATACACAATTTCGGATTGCAGGGTGATTTTCTGATGAAGACATTGACAAAAACCGGGTTTTCTTCCCGTGATGCTGATGCTTTGTCGCATAAGAAGAAAGTCAATTTCATGAAAGCCGGCATACATTTTTCGGACTGCATCACAACAGTAAGTCCGACATATGCAAAAGAGGTTCTTGCAGATCAAAAGCTCAGCAATGGATTGAGCGATGTATTGAATGCAAAACCCGATCGTATGGTGGGGATTGCTCACGGAGTTGATTTGAACACATGGAATCCAAAGACTGATGCATATCTTACAAAAAAATATGACAAGTCCTCTTTGGAAAACAAAGCACCGAACAAAGTAACAGTTCTTGAGAGATTTGGCTTGCCTGTGCATCATGATAAGCGAGTTCCTTTGATAGCAATGGTCACTCGTATCATCGATCAGAAAGGGATTCAACTTATTCTTGATGCTGAAAAGGATTTGTTCAAAAAGGGTATACAGTTTGTTCTACTTGGGGAGGGTGATCATTCATTCTATCCAAAGCTCGAAGCATTGGCAAAGAAATATCCTGAAAAATTCTCTCTTCGCATTGAGTTTGATGATGAATTGGCTCATTTGATGGAAGCAGGCGCAGATATGTTTCTGATGCCCTCCAAGTATGAACCATGTGGTCTCAATCAGCAATACTCATTGGTGTATGGCACTGTTCCCATTGTACGTTCAACAGGGGGATTGGCAGATACAGTCACGGATTTTGACAAAAAAACCGGTGAAGGCACAGGTTTTGTGTTCAAGGATTATACTGCTAAATCAATGCTTGCCGCCATAGACAAAGCGTGCAAACATTATGATGATGAAGAACAATGGAATGCACTGGTCCTCAATGGCATGAATGAAGATCGTTCTTGGGGGCGTGCCGCCAGACAATACAGTGAATTGTATCGTGCTCTCATGAAAGACATGCTCTAATGAACATACATCGCTCTTCGATTCAGCTTTCCTTATATATGTTTATCGGTTCCTTCTTGCTCTTGATCATGTCGGGATGCAATGAGCAAAGTCCGATAGCAGGAAGTGACTTGCATAATGATACCATCAATGCAAGCGTCATTTCATCCGATTCAGTTCCCATGTTGATAGGATCAAGCTTACTCAATAATAAGCCATCCGCTTCATATCCCGTTGATGTGTTCTTGGGGGCTGCGAAAGGATATACCTCAACTGTGCTTCTTCGTTTCACGCCTGAAAATATTCCTGATTCCGGTACATATCAAATCATTTCTGCGCAATTGTCTCTTCAACCAAAGAGATATGCATTCGGCGATACCTTGTCGAATCGTTTGGCTTTTGATGTGTTCCCAATAGCAAAACCATGGACACCACGTGCCACGATTGACACATTGCAACAAGCCGGTTTTTTGGAAAGCAATGCCCAAGGAACATTTGATGCTTCGATTGCATTGCGTGATACGATGCCGGAAATTTTCTGCGATTTATCACCAAACTTGATCAAATCGTGGTTCGAAATAAAGCAAAAGAAGATCAAGGATTCAGCATTCAATACCGAATCCGCTTATGCAATTGCACTTGTTCCAAAACCGGTTTCCAATATTATTCGAACATTTGCCAGAACAGCTTTAATCGTGGACCCCGCAACAAATGCCAAATTGCTCGATGAAGCAATGATAATACGCGTGATTTGCAGAAAAAATGATGCCACGAAAAATGATACCATACTTGTCAAAACCGCCTATCATGGGTCTTTCACTTCTGATCCATCCACCAAATCAGATAAAATCATCGTGAATTGCGGAACAGGTGTCTATGGTGGCTTGGACATTTCATTGAATCAATTGCCCTCGGGAATTGCCATTCATGGTGCAGTCTTGAAATTGACTTTGGATAGTGCATCGAGTGTACGCGGAAATCAACCTCGAGATTCAATTCTGACTGCGCAATTCACGGACTCCACAAGTGGAAATCTGATACGGGAATTTTCCGGTTGGGCCAAGAATGGTTCGGATGTCTATGAGTTCTCAGTGGTAAATGCATTGATTGAATCATTGCTGCGAAAGTCGAGAGTAGGAACATTGAAGATATTCCCATTCATCGATAGAGATCGCACTCGATTGGATAGACTTGTATTCCATGGTCCCAATGATCCGGATTCCAAAAAGCGTCCATTGCTACGCATAATCTATTCGACTCGCCCCAAGCCCTGAATTATTCAAGCAGAGAAAAATGCAGCAGTAATATGGTTATGCATTGTACTGCTTTGTCTATTGTATACCATTCCATCCCCAACTTTTCATATTACAATTGTATATTCGCTACATGTTTAATTGAGAGAATTTTCATGCTACTATTAATTCTTCTATCTGTTTTTTCATTTCACATGCATGCGCAACAATTGGAGCAATCCATTGTTCAAGGCATGAAATATCGTCATATAGGACCTTTTCGCGGAGGAAGATCTCTGGCTTGCACGGGTATCCCGGGCGATAGACAAATCTATTATTTTGGTGCTACAGGTGGGGGTATATGGAAAACCGAAGATGCAGGTGAATCTTGGTTTTCAATTTCCGATACAACATTCACTGCATCATCAATCGGCGCAATCGCTATTGCACCCTCGGATCATTCGATGATCTATGTTGGAACAGGTGAATGTGATATTCGGGGGAATATCTCCTTTGGAGAAGGCATGTATCGTTCACTAGATGCAGGTAAAACATGGAAATCAATCAGTCCTTCTTCATTCGGCAGCATAGCCAAGATATCCATTCATCCAAATAATCCGAATGAGGTCTTGATTGCATCAATGGGAAGAATATTTGGTCCGAATCCAGAGCGAGGACTCTATAAAACCACGAATGGTGGTACTACATGGACACAGGTATTAAAAGGGCAAGGTGCATTTGCAGATTCCACCGGTGCCATAGACATTCAAAGAGATCCACATAATCCCAGAGTACTGTATGCAGCTTTATGGCAGGCATATAGAAATGCATTTAGCATGAATAGCGGCGGACAAGGCAGCGGTTTGTTTCAGTCCACCGATGGTGGAGACACATGGAAAGAACTATCCAAAAATCCCGGTTTGCCAAAAGGAATTCTTGGTAAGATTCGCATCGCATGTTCACCTGCAAAAAGAGATCGCATTTGGGCCATGATTGAACATGAACATGGAGGTTTATTCAGAAGTGAAGATGCAGGAGCAACATGGATGAAGGTTTCAGAGGATAGAAACATACGCCAAAGACCATGGTATTTTTCACATATAGTGGCCGATCCTCGCAATGCCGAAACACTCTATGCATTGAATGTAGGTATATTTAGAAGTACCGATGGAGGTAGAACATTTTCAGGTATGCGAACCATGCATGGCGATCATCATGATATGTGGATTGACCCTGAAGATTCGGATCGCTTTATCATCGCAGATGATGGTGGCGCATTCATAACCAATACCGGAGGAAGCACATATTCCGATATTGATATTCCAACCGCTCAGTTTTATCATGTCACAACCGATAATCAAATACCATATCGCGTATATGGATGTCAGCAAGACAATTCTTCCATCGGAATTGCATCTCGCTCACTTGGATGGTCTATTGATAAATCCGATTGGTTTATCGCTGCGGGAGGTGAATCCGGATATATCGCCGTTGATCCCAAAGATCCAATGATCATCTATGGAGGAAATTATGGAGGATTTCTTTCAAGACTCAATAGAAAAAACATGCAAGATCAAGATGTGAGCGTTTATCCTGAAAACGTTGTTGGAAGTGCTGCGGCAACTCATCCCTATCGTTTTCAATGGACATATCCCATCGTCTTTTCAAAGCATGATCCAAAAGTATTGTACACATGCGGCAATCATGTATTCAAATCAACCAATGATGGTCAGGCATGGGAACGCATAAGCGATGATCTCACAACAAAAGATACAAGCAAAATGCAGGCATCGGGAGGCATGATAACAAAAGACAATACCGGCGTTGAAACATATTGCACGGTTTTTTCTTTCAGTGAATCTCCCTTGAACAAAGATGTACTGTGGGCCGGAAGTGATGATGGCTTGGTTCATGTAACACGTGATGGTGGAAAAACTTGGAGCAATGTCACTCCAAAAAATCTACCGAATGGAGGAAAACCTGCTCTGATATCCATTATTGAAGCAGGACATTTCAATGAAGGAACCGCCTATATCGCAGCAACACGATATAAGTCAGCAGATGATAGAAAACCATATCTACTCAAAACAACAAACTATGGCAGTACATGGAACATCATCACAAAAGGTATTCCGGACAATGCATATACACGCGTGATTCGTGAAGACACAAAACAAGCCGGCCTTTTGTTTGCAGGAACCGAAACAGGAATGTATATATCAACAAATGACGGTGATTCGTGGATGACATTCCAGAATAATCTTCCGAGAACCCCGATTCATGATATCGCAATTCAAGAGCGCGAAGGAGATCTGGTGATAGCAACGCATGGCCGCTCTTTTTGGATAATGGATGATATTACACCGCTACGATTTATTGCATCAAAAGAACGACTATCAGCCGGTAAAACAATTCAGGGTTTGACACTTTTCAAGCCTCGCATGAGCTGGCGAATAGATGGTGGCTCATGGTCTGCTCCCATGATGCAAACCGGAGAAAATTTACCCAATGGAGTCATGGTGTATTATCATTGGGATGGTTCAGACAATCAACCAATCACCATGCAATTCCGAGATGAAAAAGATTCAGTGTTACGTGAGTTTTCATCTGACAAAGATATGAAGGGTGAAAAAGCTCAGACAGAAACCAATTATCATACAGAGCCCGGAAAGGAAGTGAAAAATGCGGCACTCATGCTGCAAAAAGGTCTGAATCGTTTTGTATGGGACATGCACAGCGCCCCTGCATTGGAATCACCGGTTGTTATGTGGGGTGCATCAACCAGAGGACCAAAAGTTGTGCCGGGCACGTATTCGGTTTCTCTTAAAAAAGGGGATAGTATTATTGCAAAACAGGTCTTTGACATCGCATCGGCAATAGGTGCATCAACGGAAGATCTGAAAGCTCAATATGAATTACAAGCTTCGGTCAATGCAAAAGTGACCGAGACGCATAAAGCAGTCAACAGAATAAAAGACATGCGCTCTTCCATCAATCAAGCAATTGCAAAAATGAAAAAGGAAGTGAAAGATACATCCACAACCAAAGACATCATGCGATTGGGAAATGCAATCATTGATACATTGTCAGCTATTGAACAACGATTGGTACAAAACAAGGCAAAGGCAGGGCAAGATTTGTTGAATCATCCAATGAAGCTCAACAATAAACTTGCTGCATTGACATCGACCATCGCATCTGCTGATGCAAGGCCAACAGAGCAGACATATCTTGCAGTGAAACACATCACCGGATTGATTCAAAGAGAACTTGATGCAATCAAGGCATTGGAATTGGTCGAAATCAAAAAATTCAATGAACAGTTCATTGGTCTTAAATTACCGGTAATCGGAGCGGAATGATTACTGTTTGATGAATCGAATCATGTGTTCATCATTCTTGAATCGTAACATATATATACCTTTGGGCAAGAATGACACATTAAGCGGAGTATTTGTCATGCCGGACATGATGGATGCTCCGTTTATTGTTATTATATCATAAGACTTTAGTTCTTGATGATGAATATGAAGAATATCTTCAATGGGATGAGGGAATATGCCATAGCTGATCAAAGCATCATCGATGGAACTCAATTGTTGCTCTCTGAATGTCAATGTTCTTATAGCGCTCCAAGCACTCCATCCATACATATTTAGAGACCGTATCTGCATATACCAAACTGAATCATTGCCCGGAATGAATTGTGGCAAATTGATTGAAGTTGCAAGCCCGGCATTCACAGTATCTGCTTTGGGAGAAAATGCAAGATGTGGTGAAAAACGCACTTGGGACTGCAAGATGCTGTCTTTTGCTTGTACTTGCCAAGAGATCACAAGACTTAGTTTTTCCCCTTTTGGATATGTTAACACAGTATCATTGCTTGGACGAATCACAATGATGCTTGGCACTTGTCCTTGTTGTAATTCCGAGAATCGGATGGCAGTCATTTCGCTCCAAGAACTCCAACCAGCATTGTTTCCAATTCTTGATTGCATATAGAGGATTTCATCTCCACCCATCGTACTAGCCGGAAGATGATTGGCAATCGGATTCATGATATCAGTTGTATCCGCAATCAA
>VGWD01000022.1 GCA_016873735.1 Ignavibacteria bacterium
AATGGTCATGGTGTCTTTTGCAGACGGAACCTTGCCCAACCATGTCATACAAGACACGCAATATGTTTTCCAATCAACATCTTTGCGTTTTCTCTCCGAGCCATCAATCGCTGGAGCAAACATAGCCGGAATGGTTACACTCGGAACATCAAAGACCATGACGATCGAAGAACCGGATATCACCTTTCAACTTTCACCGCATCCAACATATCCACTTGAAACGCAAAAACTCATTGCTCAATCATTTGCGACACTGGAACCCAATCTGCGAACAAAAGGAAGAATTGAATTATATGTACGACCAATCCTTTTGCGTGAGAAACAACGAGAATCAATGCAATCAGAGAGAAATACTGAATTCATCTTGGGATATTCTGATTTTGATAAATCGGATTTCACATGGATAGATCAAACCGTTATCAATCGCATAGTAGATGCCGGCAAGGCAGGCAAGCCGATCATCTTGACACCCCTAATTGATGATTTAGGTAGTACTGATCACAATTCACCTTTGGCTGAAAACCGATTACAAAGTGCATATGCACTGCTATCAAGTGTAGTAAGCAAGGATGTATTGAGCTCAGTGAAAACAGCATCGGCAAGAACATATAATGCAGGCGGTGGATCTCTTGGAAGAGTTTTGCATCGTGGCATTGCAGTGACAATCGGAAAATGATGCATGGCCAACAAACATTCACATAGCAATCCAGGGTCAATCGCCGAATGTGATCATACATTCACCTATCCCGCAGATATTTCCACCATCAGACTACTTCGTGAAGATGTGCTTGCCCTAAGCGCTTGCAAAGAGTATCAAACCGAACTCATAGATGCATTGCTTATCATCATAACAGAACTCATGACAAATGCCATTAAACATGGCAGCGTTGATATTCCAAATGGTAAAGTCTCTTTAGGAATTCACTTTGAAAACCCAAAGATTACATGCATCATCGAAGATAATGGCCCCGGATTTGAACGCTCCTCGATACCTGATCCCACATTGCCGGAATACATACACCGTGAACATGGACGTGGAATTTTCATCACTGAGCATTTGGCAAAAGAAGTTCGATATGAATATGAACACAATACAATGCGTATACTTGTGATATTGGAACAACATTAACTCATCCTCAAACAGAATTTCTATGATGTCTTTACTACTGCTACTCATTATGCTTACCAAAGATGTGAATGCTGATGAGGCATACAATAAACATATTGCGATTGGCATAGCTGAATCGGTGCAGTCTACAAAACATGGTGCATTGTTCAAATCAAAAGAAGGCACACTGCAAGTAACGGTCTATTCCCCTTCAATCATCAAAGTGCATATCACTAAGACAGGTCGAATTCCGGACACGCTGAGCTATGCACAAAAGCCGGGACTAATTCCAACTACTGCATTTACTGCTCAAGACACACCAACAGCATATCGTATTGAGACTGATTCAATGACGATGATCATTTCAAAAAATCCGATACGTATTCGATTCATTTCAAAATCAGGTACTCTCCTGAATGAAGATGAACCAGCATTTGGAACAGGTTGGATTGGAGAGGAAGTGACGACATATAAAAGACTCATCCCCGATGAAAAATTCATAGGTATGGGCGAAAAGACAGGCGGATTAAATCGAAGAGGAGAAGGATACACCCATTGGAACACAGATTATTTCGGATATCCTACAAATGCCGATCCAATCTATATGTCAACACCGTTCTATATCGGCTTGCATGAATCAGAAGGAGCGAAAGTGATGTATGGAATCTTCATGGACAATTCCTATAAATCACATTTCAATTTTGGCGCTTCGAATGATCGCTTTGCTTCATTCACCGCAGAAGATGGTGATATGACATATTATTTCATTCATCACTCCACTGTTTCCGGAATCATTGAATCCTATACTTCCATAACAGGACGTATAACGCTTCCACCGCTTTGGAGTTTGGGCTTCCAGCAATGTCGATACAGTTATTATCCTGATAAAGAAGTGCTTCGCGTTGCAGAGACATTCAGAGAAAAGAATATTCCTGCAGATGTGATGTATCTCGATATTCATTATATGGACAAATACAAAATCTTCACATGGAATAAAGATCGTTTTCCCAATCCGAAAGGAATGATTTCAACACTCAAACAAAAAGGATTCAATACCGCGGTCATCATTGATCCGGGTATCAAAGTGGAAAAAGGATATGCCGCCTATGAAGAAGGAGTAAAAGACAAATTATTCCTGAAATATCCTGATGGCACTGATTATCGAGGTCAGGTATGGCCGGGCTGGTGTCATTTTCCCGATTTCACGAATCCCAATACACGCACATGGTGGGGCAATTCATTCAAGAGTTTGGTTGATGTTGGCATCCGAGGATTTTGGAATGACATGAATGAACCTGCTACTTGGGGTCAACGCTTCCCCGATCTTGTCGAATTTTCATTCGAGGGTTTAACAGGCACTCATCGTCGCGGACATAATGTCTATGGTCTTGAAATGGCCAGAGCAACATTTGAAGGAACCAAAGAATTACTCAAAGACGAGAGACCGTTTATTCTCACACGTGCAGGATTCAGCGGTGTTCAACGATATAGTGCTGTATGGACCGGCGATAATGTCTCAAGCGATGATCACATGATGCTTGGAGTGCGCATGTTAAGTTCATTGGGACTAGTCGGTGTTCCCTATGTTGGTATGGACATAGGAGGATTTTCCGGCAATCCATCCAAAGAGTTATTCGCTCGCTGGATTTCTATCGGAGCATTTGCACCACTTTCAAGAGCGCATGTCTGTGTCGACAACAAAGATCAGGAGCCATGGTCATTCGGTGAGCGCGTGGAAGACATTGCAAGAAATTATCTCAATCTCCGCTATATGATGCTACCTTATATGTATTCGTCTTTCTATCAAGCTCAGCAAAAAGGTTTGCCTATATGGAGAAGTCTTGCAATCGAATATCCATTTGACTCAAAAATCTATGATGGACGCTATCAACATCAATTCACTATTGGCAAAGGATTGATGATTGCACCAGTCAATTCCACTCAGGAATTTGCAAAAGTGTATTTCCCCGGTTCACAACCCTGGTATGATTTTTACTCAGATGCACTTTATGCATCGTCTAGCGAAGATCATGTTGATGCACCGCTTGAAAAATTACCTGTGTTTGTGCAAGGTGGAGCAATCATTCCTATGCAAAGCGTGATCCAACATACTGGTCAAAAAAGTTCCGATACATTATTCCTCCATGTATATGCAGCAAATTCCGGCATCTCGCAACAAATGTTGTATCATGATGATGGACTCACCTATTCCTATGAAAAGGGAGTTTATTCTTCCATCAATATCCGCTATGAAGCACAATCAAAAGCATTGACTTTTGACGATATCATAAATGGATATCGACCTCATTTTACAACCATTGCAATCATGATGCATGGTTTTGGTGATATGTCGTCCGCTAGAATTAATGGAAAAATCGCCTCCATCTCCAAACAGCGCATTTCATTCATGAAAGCTCTTAGCAACTTTGATCCACTTGGATCTCAAGCAAATGAAGGAACGATTCCTGTGCAAGTGGTGTATATCCCGTATCCAACCACGAAAACAAGCATTAATTGGTGATATCAGGGCATCTCACGATGCCCTTTTTTTGTGCATAACTTGAATATTGCACAAGGATTATCTTTTTGTAAATTTGCTTTCCGGCTCAAAGCACCTTTCCCTATGAAAACAACTGAAATTCAAGGATTTAGATAATCTCAGAGCATATTCGTGTTTGCAGGTATAGACATAGGCGGTACGAGCATTAAATATGGTGTTACCACAAAGGATGGTACCATATTGTTTCAAGACTCCATACCAACCGAACCGGAAAAAGGTCCGGAACACATGGTTTCGCGCCTGCAGAAACTCATACATGATATTTCCGATGCCTTCCCTGAATTATTGTCATTCGGCGTAGGTTTCCCCTCAGTAGTAAATCCCACAGACGGGTGCATTTATTATCCTCCTAATCTTCCCGGCTGGGGCATTGTGCCACTTGTTCAGTTATTGCAATCGGCAACAACATTACCGGTTGCCATTGACAATGATGCCAATGCAGCTGCCTTGGCTGAAGCGAAACTCGGTGCCGGAAAAAATGCTTCACATTTTCTGTATGTCACATTGGGAACCGGTGTTGGTGGTGGAATCATCGTCAATCATTCCATTTTCCATGGTGAGCGTGGGGGTGCCGGTGAAATCGGACACATCATCATTCGAGCTGATGATGAACCCGGTGACGAATTGCCATATCGGACGGGAACATTGGAACATCATATCGGTAGATATGGATTGATTCGCATGGCCAAAGAGATCGCCAAGAATCATTCAAACTCCCTGATTCATTCATACTCAAATTTGGATGTAGAGGATGTTTCGCATTGCGCTGATGAAGGCGATGAAGCAGCTATTGCCTGCATGAAGCAGGCAGGTACATTGCTTGGTTTGGGTTTGGCAACAATACTTGCAGTTCTTGATATGCGCGTAATTGTGATTGGCGGTGGTATTTCCCAATCGAGTTCCCTCTTCTACGATGCAACTCTTTCCACGTTGAAAGCAAGAGCTTTGCCGACCATCGCCCAATTGGCGGAGATCAGAAAAGCTCATTTTAGCTATAATGCAGGTTTGGTCGGAGCGGCAATGCTCGGCAGACTTCGCACAGGAATTTAAGGACACATAGTATGGCGATACAAAGTACAACTTCTCATTCAATGCAGGAACAACAATCAGGATATGCAGGACCGCTTGCCATCATGGCATCTCTCATGTTCATGATTGGATTCATTACGTGTTTGAATGATATACTGCTTCCGCATTTGAAAATCGTGTTTGACTTAAGTTATGCTGAAGCATCGCTGATTCAACTTGCCTTTTTCTTCGGTTATTTTTTCGCCGCGATTCCTTCAGGCAGCATCATCTCAAAATTCGGATATAAGAAAGGAACATCAATCGGTCTATTCACAGCCGGTATTGGTGCCATGATGTTTTATCCTGCGGCATCACTTCCCTCCTTTGCGTTTTTCCTTGTTGCACTGTTCACTATGGCTGCGGGTTTTGCACTTCTGCAAGTTGCGATCAATCCCTATGTGAGTGTACTCGGTCCGGCAAAAACTTCATCAAGCAGATTGGTATTGGTACAGGCCTTCAATTCAGTTGGTACTACAGTCGCTCCATATTTCGGCAGTCTTTTCATTCTAGCAGGTACTTTGTCCATGGCAGAAATCATGAAGATGGATGCCGTGCAACAAACAGCATATAAATTTTCACAAGCAGCATCTGTGCAGATGCCATATTTAGGTTTGGCCGGAGCACTTATTCTACTTGGATTGATTGTCTTGTTGCTCCATCTTCCTTCGATTGCCTCCGTGGAGGGTGATGCAGAACGTTCAACAACCTATGCTGATGTATGGAAGATCAAAAGACTGCGCTTGGGTGTATTTGGCATTTTCGCATATGTTGGAGGTGAAGTTGCGATTGGCAGTTTCCTCGTGAATTTCATGGGACTTCCCACCATAGCGAATATGCAAGAATCCGAAGCTGCCGGTTATATCGCATATTATTGGGGCGGTGCCATGATTGGTCGATTCATCGGATCCGCACTCCTAAGAACACTTCATCCAGGAAAACAACTTGGCGTTCAAGCAATATTGGCCGCACTCCTCGTGACAATAGGTGTTGTCTCTTCAGGAAGCATAGCAATGTGGTCCATGTTACTTGTAGGACTCATGAACTCGATCATGTTTGCCACCATATTTACATTGGCCATTAAAGATCTTGGTCCGCTCACAAATAAAGGCGGAAGTTTATTAAACATGGCAATTGTCGGCGGGGCAGTGGTTCCTGCTCTACAAGGAATAGCTGCTGATTCTTTTGGATTGCACATTTCATTCGTGATTCCAATTCTCTGTTATGCTTATATCACACATTATGGATTCATCGGATCTGATAGCAAGTAACTTCATGTTTATTGTTTCATAATTATCATCGGAGCTTTATGCGACTTCCATACGCTCTTCTTATCGCAATCATGATTTCCTGGACAGGCATCGAAGCCATGGCCCAGACCATGATATCTGGTAAGGTCACAAATAATAAAACCAATGAACCCCTCAAAGGTGCAACCGTGCGCGTTGAAGGTACAACATTGGGCGGCCTTACAGCAAGAGATGGTTCATACTCCATCAAAGTCGGCAAAGGTGGTACATATAAATTATCCGTGAACTTTGTTGGCTATAAAAAACAAACCAAAACAGTATCGGTCAAAGATGGCGAAACGGCATCAGCAATTTTTGCAATCGAAGCCGATCTTCTCAAGTTGAATGAAACTGTTGTCGTAGGTTATGGTACCACACAAAAACGCGATGTAACAGGATCCTATTCAACCGTGAAATCAGAGGAGATCGTAAATCGTCCGGCACCAAGCTTTGAATCATTGTTGCAGGGTCGCTCGCCAGGAGTTCAAGTTCTGCAATCCAATGGCATGGCAGGAACTGCAGCAACAGTCCGCGTTAGAGGCGTGGGATCAATCTCCGCGAATACCCAACCATTATATGTGGTTGACGGCGTGCCAATCACAACAGGTGATTTTGGATCAGGTAGCATCGCAACAAATGCAAATGCATTATCATTCCTGAATGCAAATGACATCGAGAGCATCGATATTTTGAAAGATGCCGCCGCTACAGCCATCTATGGATCTCGCGGAGCCAATGGCGTTGTGCTTATCACCACGAAGCGTGGTAAACTCGGCACTTCACGTATCAGCATGGGCGTATCACAAGGCATCAAAACGGAATCCAATCGTTTGGCGCTTGTTGATAGAGACACATGGATTGATTTGTTTTATGAAGCAAGAGAAAATGACATGGTCGATTCTTTGCTCAAACTGAATAAAGGCAAAACATGGAAAGACATGCAAAACTTGATTGATACGAATACAACTTTAAAAAACTCTCTCAACAATTATCGCATGCCACAAGGATTCACTCGTGAAACAGCTGCAAATACGAATTGGCTGGACAAAACATTGCGTGTCGGAAATACACGTGAAGCATTTTTGACTATCACAGGTGGGAATGAGTTCACAAAATATTATTTCAATACTACATATTTCAATGAGAATGGATTTATCGTAGGAAATGATTATCAGCGTATCAATACACGCATCACGCTCGATCAAAAAGCAAATGATTGGTTGGACATCGGTGTATCATTCAATGCCAATCGTGAAGAAAACAATCGCGTGAACTCCGCATGGGCCGGTGGTTTCGGCAATGCCTTCTCGGCATCACTACCTATTTTCCCGGTATATGATTCAACCGGAGCATATTGGCGTCCACAAACAGGATTGAATCCTGTTGCGGATCTCGAAAACAGACGCTTCCTCGCAACCACTTGGAGATTGCTTGGAAATGGGTATGCTCAAATCAATGTTGCAGATAATCTGAATATTCGTTTCTCAGGCGGCATCGACTTCCTCAGTTTACGCGAAGATCGTTTTTCTCCAATCGTGATTTCAGCAGATCCTACAGCGGAAGAACGCCGGGTGCAAGTCGTAAATTGGACAACAAATGCAATTCTCACATGGAAAGCTCTTGATTTGGATGATCATCAATTGAATTTCATTGGAGGTATGGAATCCCAAAGGTCAGAACAACGCGATCTTGGTACAACAGGAAATACATTCCCCAATAACTATTTCACAACTCCGCAATCTGCATCAGTGAGAAATGGTTATGCCTTTGGTACAGAATTCGGTTTGATATCCTATTTGGCAAGAGCTAGCTATACATTGATGGATCGCTATCTCTTCAGTTTGAGCATTCGGACCGACGGTTCATCCAGATTCGGTGAAAATAATCGTTATGGTTTCTTCCCTGCAGGTTCATTTGCTTGGATTCTTTCCAATGAGGACTTCCTGAAAGGAAATGAATTCCTCACTTTCGCAAAAATCCGTGCGAGTTATGGTATTTCCGGCAATGCCGCCATCGGCGATTTCACTTGGCAAGGTGTGTATAGCACAGGAAGCAATTATAATGGAAATCCCGGTACGATGCCGGGTCAATTGCCCAACAGCGATCTTACTTGGGAAACATCAGGACAATTGGATTTAGGATTTGACTTCGGTTTGTTCAATGATCGCATTTCCGGTTCAATCGGATATTATGATCGCTTGAGTTATGGCATGCTCTTGAATGAACGTGTTCCATCTTCCTCCGGATTCAGTTCCGTCATCAATAATGTTGGCGAAATGAGCAATACCGGTTTTGAATTCAATATTCGCACAGTGAATGTCAGCACTCCCGAATTTGAATGGAGCACAGACTTCAATATCACATATAATGTGAACAAAATTCTTTCACTCGGTACCATCACAAATCCCGATGGCGTTGATTTGGGATTCGGTGAAACAAGAGCGATCACCGGTTATCCATTTGCAACATTTTTCATCGTACGTTCAGCAGGTGTGGATCCTCAAACCGGACTTCCAATCTATTATCGTCCTACAACAGAAACAGGATCTGATGGAAAAATCATCACAAATAATGGATTGAATGGTAGACCACTCACTTTGGAAGAAGCCCGCGATACATCGGGAGTGCCTCTTCCTTGGAATGCAGGATGGCGTGTACCTACCGGAAAAAACTATCCTGACTTCTTCGGTGGAATCACGAATACCATTCGCTATCAAAACTTTGATTTCACAACACAATTCGTGTATCAACTTGGTAATACCATCTATGATGATGCCGGTAAGCGCTTGGTGGGCAATATGGGATTCTCTTGGAATCAAATGACAAAGACTCTCGATCGCTGGACTGAGCCCGGACAAGAAACCGATGTTCCTCGTTTGACACTCAAAGGCAATCGAGACATCAATACAGATAGATTCATCTATAATGGTGATTTCCTTCGCTTAAGACAATTGACCATCGGTTATACTTTGCCGAAAGAAATGACAGAAGGAATGGGATTCTCCACATTCCGCGTCTATCTTACAGGTATCAATCTACTTACATTCACAAATTTCCCCGGCTGGGATCCTGAGGTCGTAAGAGATCATAATGCCGATCAACAAAGAAATGGTAATCAAGGCGTGACTTATCTCACTCCGCCACAAGCACAGACCTATACACTCGGTATCAATGTCGATTTCTAAATTTGAAGCAATAAGGTATAACAATGAATACAAATTCAATAATGAGAATGTTCTCCATCATCCTTGCCGGTACACTCATGCTGAGTTCCTGCTCAGATGTATTGGATGTTCGCAATGAAGGTCAATTGTCCACCGAAGCAGCATTGTCCGATGCACGTTCGGTAAATGTGGCCATGTCCGGCATTTACAGTTCACTGCAAGGTAGTTTGGGCTCGGGTATTCCAGCATCACCTTCAGAAGCACTTGCCGGTGATATCGTCTATGCAGGAAGTGATTATGGATATTTGGAGATCTGGACACAGAATATGTCGCTCTTCACTCCTTCATTCAGTGGTTTCTGGGATAATTCCTATCGTGGAATTAATGCAGTCAATAATGTCTTGGCATCTTTGCCTGATATCAAAGACATGACCGATGCTCAAAAAAGTCAAATCGAAGGCGAATGTAAATTCATCCGTGGTGTGATGATCTTTGAAATGCTTCGCATTTGGGGACATCAATACGGACACAAACCGGATAATTCACAACCGGGTGTGATTATTAGAACAGCACCCACCCGTGGAACAGCCGGTTTGGCGATTGGCCGCTCAATAGTCGAAGATTGCTATGCCCAAGTGATCAGCGATTTGAAAGCAGGTGAGAATTTACTGAGCGATGCAAAGCGCGATGGCTATGCAAACAAATCGGCGGCTCAGGCATATTTGGCAAGAGTCTATTTCCAAAAGAATGATTTTGCAAATGCATATGCATATGCAGACCTCATAAAAAAAGGCGGAAAATTCAGTTTGGCTGCAACACCCCGCGATGTGTTTTTCAAAGGCGGAAATTCAGAGTCCATTTTCCAAATGGCTTTGACCACACAAACAAATTCATTTGGAGCCATTCGAGGCATGTATCAAAAAACTGTATTCGGTGAACCTCCATTCACAGTATCTCCTGATTTTGCTGCAGCATTGGATGCAAGTCCAAGCACAGATTTACGCAAGGAACAGTATGTGAAGCAATCCGGTTCAACTCGCTATTGCACAAAATATGATACACTCATCGCAAATGTGAATGTTATTCGTTATGCCGAAATCTTATTCATCCATGCTGAAGCCGGTCTTGAAATCGGCAAACCGGAGTCCGAAGTATTGGCAAATGTGAATCTTATCCGCAAAAGAGCGGGGCTAGCTGATGACAATTCAACCACAGGCAAAGCAGCACTACTTGACCTTATTGGGAAAGAACGCAGGCTTGAAATGTGTTTCGAGGGTGATAGATTTCACTATTTAAAGCGTATTAAGTCCAATAATATCAGAGGTTTGGCTTGGAATGACAATAAACTCCTTGCCAAAATCCCAAGTAGTGAAGTTTCGGGCAATCCCGGAATCGAAATTAATCCATGATCCTTCTTTAAATAAGGAATCCTTGTTTCAATTTTGTTTATTAAATTCGCATAATATCTGCAAAGCCATATATCCCATGGCTTTGCAGACTCCTTAAGCTCCTCACTTATTTTTTTCACACTTTTTACCCAAGGTGTTTTCATGAAGAAATTCCTTACCCTTTTGGCGTTTGGCGCCATGTTTTCAGCACCGGCTTTCGCACAGATGCCGATTGAAATCAATTATGCGAAAGAAGGTGGTGACTCACAATATGATGCCATCAAATTCTTTTCAGCTGATGGAAAATATGCATCTGACAAAGATGTAATCATGGTCGTGTTTACAGACAAAATGCATCCGCTTGCTGCAGATGTAAAACCTGATGGCCCTGCTTCAATGAATGGCGCAGCAAAATGTCTTCTTCACTCAGGTGCAGGTACAGGTTTCTGGGCAAATGCGGGTCGCAGCGCTGATGGCACTAAAACTACCTTCGATCCTGATGGATGGAGAAATGAAGCTATCGGCATGATGACTCAGCAAGCTCCGAATATCTTTTCTTTTATGTTTACTCCAAAAACATTCTACAACACTGATGTTGTGACGCATTATGGAATAGTGTTCAATGATGGAAAAGACGGAAAGGCAGAAGGCAAAGCAGAAGGTTTGTCTGATTTTAAATTGATCATCACAGGTAATACAACTGCTGTTCGTGATGGACAAGGCACTGCATATGACCTTAGCCCTGTGTTCCCAAATCCAACTTCCAATACAGAAGTATCCATGATTCGCTATCGCGTATTGAACACAGCACAACCAATTGCTGTGAAAGTATTCGATATTCGTGGCAACTTGGTTCGTACACTTGTCAATGAAATGCAAGTTCCTGCAAATTACATGTTGTATTGGGACAAGACAGATGCAAACAATGCGCCTGTTGCAGCCGGCTCCTATATCTATACGATTGAGTCCGGATCATACAGAACAAGCGGTACAATCATCGTGAATAATTAATCCACGGAATTGTAATGTTTCAAGCCCTCTCGGGAATGCTCGAGAGGGCTTTTTTATTTCTACCACATGAGGCATTCTACATTGTCTTGCGTAATTTTGCGCATGCTTATGTCATTCATTTCATTGGATATAGATCATGTTTTGGATATATGTTGTTTTGTTGTTTTCGATGTTCGGGTTTTCATCGAATGCCCAAGTCATAACATCAATACCTGCACTTCCCGACCCTAATGGTTCGGTTGAAATCACCTTCAATGCGGAAAGAGGAACAGCCGGTTTACGAGGTTTCACAGGTGATGTCTATGCTCATACAGGAGTGATCACAAATCGCTCCACCGGTCCCACAGATTGGCGTTATGTAAAAACCAATTGGGGCCAAAACACACCCGAGACCAAACTCGCCAGAATGAGTACAGATCGCTGGCGATTGACCATCCCGAATATCCGTGCATATTACAATGTGCCACAAAGTGAAGAAATTCTTCAATTGACATTCGTGTTCAGAAGCGCTTCTTCAACCCAAGAAGGAAAAGAAACCGGAGGGAAGGATATTTACCTTCCAGTTTCCAGACCCGGCGCTACACCTTTCTTTTCCATACCTTCTCAATCAACGGTCAATCTTGAACAAAATGAACAATTGACAATCGAAGGCAAAGTGCAAATCAATGGCACTCAGTTAAAATCACTTGCATTGTATTCAGGTGATTCATTGCTCAAAGATGTTGGAACAGATACAGTGCTTCGCTATACATTTTCAAGCGCAAAACCCGGAACAACCATCCTGACACTTAAAGCCACAGACACATCAAACAATGTGAAATCTGTATCAATGACGATTTTCGTATTTGCGAAAACCATTGAAGCTTCATTACCAAATGGCATGAGAGAAGGTTTGAATTTCATCAATGATTCAACGGTATTATTCTGTTTATTTGCTCCTTATCACAAAACAGTTCATCTCATCGGGGATTTCAATGAGTATAAGGTCCTTCCTGAATATCAGATGAATAGAATGACGATCGACAAAGACAGCGCCTATTATTGGTATTCGCTGTCCAATCTGAACATTGGAACTGAATATGGTTATCAATATGTGATTGATGGCTCGATCATCGTGGCAGATCCCTATGGCAGGAAAACCCTTTCTGAATTCAATGATGATGAAATCATAGCACAAAATCGCTATCCCAATTTGAAGCGTTATCCAAAAGACAAAACAGATGAATTCCTTTCTGTATTCACGATGCGTCCGGCAAATCAACAAGAAGAATTTCCCTATCAATGGAAACATCAATTCAATAGACCGGCATCGAAAGACCTTGTGATCTATGAATTGCTTGTTCGTGATTTCACCGACAGAAGAACATTTCGTGCAGTGATTGATTCATTGGAATATCTGAAAAAACTCGGTGTCAATGCAATTCAACTTATGCCGATCACCGAATTCGAAGGAAATAGTTCATGGGGTTATGATCCCGCATTCCCTTTTGCAGTTGATAAATATTATGGCACAGAACTCGATTTGAAAGAGCTTATTGACAAAGCCCATGGAATGGGCATGGCTATGATTTTGGATGTTGTGCATAATCATTTGACAGGCGCAAATCCTCTCATCAGAATGTGGGCCGATGGAAAATATGGTCCGCCATCTGCTATCAATCCCTATGCAAATGTCACTGCCAAGCATCCGTTCAATGTCTTCAATGACATGAATCATGAAAGCATGGCATATCAACGATATATTGATCGTTTCAATCGCTATTGGCTGGAAGAATTCAAATTTGACGGTTATCGATTTGACTTATCCAAAGGATTCACGCAAGTGGATTATGGGAATAATACATCTCGTTGGAGTTCATATGATTCATCACGCGTCAGACTTCTCAAGCGAATGTATAATCGTATACGGTCATTCGACACAACCGCTTATCTCATCCTCGAACACTTTGCCGATGCAAGAGAAGAACGAGAGTTGACCGATTATGGATTCATGATTTGGCATAATATGAATCCCACTTCATCGGAAGCCGTCATGGGATGGATTTCGGGTCAATCAGACAATGGCACCTCACAAGTGTATTTTGCCAATAGATCCCTGAATGTGCCGGCAAATGTTGCCTATATGGAAAGTCATGATGAAGAACGCTTGATCAAAAAGAACTTCTGCTATGGTAAAGCCGCAGGCGCTTATACAACAAGAGATACAACGATTGCATTGCAGAGAGCAGGTGCAATGGCCGCAATGTTCTTCCCCATTCCGGGACCACGCATGATATGGCAATTCGGAGAAATCGGATATGATGCAGGTTTGCAATTGACCGAAACATGTACAGATAATGCATCCATCAGATTAAGCGTCAAGCCACAGCGGTGGTCATATAGAAATGATGCACGCAGACAAAGACTCTATGATACCTATTCAGCTTTGATTGCACTCAGATCATATCCTACATTCTCTTCATTGCAATCAAAAATCACATTCAAAGCTTCAAGAGTTGATACTCTTCGTACCATTCTTTTGGAACATCCGGACATGGATGGATATATCATTGCAAATTTCGATATGAAGCCAAGAACATTTCTTGCAAAGGTTCCAAAACCCGGAACATGGTTTGATTATTTTACAGGATCCTCACTTGATATCTCTTCGCAGGGAAATCTTCTAATACTTCAACCGGGTCAGTTTCATGTCTTGTCTTCCAAGCAACTCCCCAAACCAAATGTGCAAGCTTGGCCTGTTACATCCATTCATGAAGAGTTTGCCAAAGAAGAATCCTTGAAGCCACATCCATTGCAATCCGGCGAACAAGGAATCATAACATTAAAGAATATTGGCGGTTTTGGAAAGGTATATGACATGAAAGGCAATCTAATTGAAACAATATCAATCACAGATGCACAAGTGAATATTGGTCCATATTCAACAGGAGCTTTTGTCTTCATTCATGTGGATGAATATGGTTCTGTAATCGGACAACATCCATTCATCGTCCAATAGGAATGAAGATGAACTTGCTTCTTGCTTTTCTTCTGACTTGCACAATAGCCAATGCACAAGATTTCAATGGTTTGCTTGATAAGATTGCGCAATCCACTGATTCACTTGCAAAAAAAGCAGTCATTGATTCTTTCATGCAAAAGTATACAGTGTTCCCACTCACAATTGAGAATGACTGCATATTTGTCTTCCGAGGAAGTGCTCAGCGCATCATCGTGACCGGTGATCATACGCAATGGTCGCAGCGTGGAGATACAATGCAGAGAATTGCAGGAACCGATCTCCATTATGTGAAAAAAACTTTCCCTGCCGATGCTCGATTGGATTATAAATTGATCAATGGAACGAATTGGATATTGGATCCAAGAAATCCACTGACTTGTCCCGGAGGATTCGGACCCAATTCAGAATTGCGCATGCCGGCATATCCCGATCAACCGGAATTGATTGGCAATGCTGATATCCAACGAGGGACCATATTTGATACAACATTTCGATCAAGCGCTCTTAATAATTCTCGCGCAATCAAAGTATATCTCCCACCTGGATATTCTCAAGCTCTGCAATATCCGGTAATACTCTTCCATGATGGTATAGATTATGTGAACTTAGCAAAAGCTCCAGCAATTATTGACAGACTCATCGCAATGAACCGCATTCGTCCAATCATTGCTGTCTTTGTTCCGGCGGTCAATCGCACACCTGAATATGCAGGCAATTCAATTGTACAATTTGAGAAATTCATTTCAGAAGAAATCATGAATTGGGTGGATGGTCGATTCTCAACCATTCGCAATCCCGAATACAGAGCAGTTGCCGGTGCTTCGAATGGCGGGAACATATCACTATATTGCGCACTGAAATCACCACAAGTGTTTGCAAAAGTTGCTGCTCAATCCAGCAATGTGATCAATTCCATCATGACGGGATATGATGTTTATCCATCACTACCAATTTCCGTCTATGCAGATATAGGTAATTATGACATTCCACAATTGATCCCTATGGTCAAGCAATTCAAGCAAGTGTTGGACAAAAGAGGTTATATCCATAAGTATAAAGAAATCAATGAAGGACATAGTTGGGGTAATTGGAAAGCTCACATGAATGAGTATCTGGAATTTTTTTTTCCACCGATACCATCTTCAGTCAAATCAGCGGGAACCCTTCCACTCATTACTGATCTGGAGTATAATCTTGATAGTCTGTCGGTTCGACTTTCATTTCGACTATCGATTCCCGTACGTGGAATGACAATCGTGCTCATGGATCTCAATGGCAGAATATTGAGCGAAACGCTTATGTCGGCTCGAGAGCAAGGCGATCAACAAGAAGAGTTAATCGTGCATTCAAAACTTTCTACTGGCATGTATTTTCTACAGTTCAGGTCAGAACAAACAATGTTTAGTTATCCGATTACAATCAAATGAAACACTTCATCACATTAATCACCATAATAGTTTGCTTATCCACAAATGTAATTGCCCAACAATTGCGGAATAATCCCGGATCTGTCTACTATGAGATTTTTGTTCGATCATTTTCTGATTCAAATGGAGACGGCATAGGAGATATCCCGGGCATCATAGCAAAATTGGATTATCTCAAAAATCTTGGAATCAAAGGCATATGGCTTACACCTGTCCATCCATCTCCGACATATCATAAATATGATGTGAAAGATTATAGATCAATCGATCCTGAATATGGAACGATTGAAGACATGAGAACTCTTGTGAAGGAAGCACATGTTCGTGATATTTCCGTCATTATGGATTATGTGGTGAATCATACCAGTACGCAGCATCTTTGGTTTAGCACTGCTAAAATGAATCCGGCTGCCGAATCACGCGATTATTATCTTTGGGCCAATGAATCGGAAACCCATCGCTGGCAGGCGCAGCCATATAATCAAGGTTTACCTTGGCAATGGCATAAGGTTGATTCAAATGATGCATCCAAAGGTCGCTATTATGGATTTTTCTGGCGAGAGATGCCTGATCTTAATTTCGACAATCCATTCGTTCGCAAAACAATGATTGATCATGCAACATTCTGGCTTACAGAAGTAGGCATAGATGGATTTCGACTTGATGCCGCGCAACATGTGTATGAACTCAATGAACATCATAAAAGCATTGCATGGTGGGAAGAATTTCGGAAAGGAGTTGAGTCGGTCAAAAAAGATGTCTATCTCGTTGGTGAAATCGTCAATGCGGATTCAATCGTAACAGGATATTTTGCAGGTTTGAAAGCAAACTTTCATTTCGATCTCGGAAAACAAATTCTTGCAATGTTGAAAGATGAAAAAGATCCCGGAGGATTTGTTGATAGATTGGCAGCATCTATCAGAGCTCATAAGGCAAAGCGTCCGGATTGCATCGATGCCATATTTCTGACTAATCATGATCAAAACAGAATCATGAGTGAACTAAATGGAAATATGTCCAAAGGGATGTTGGCAGCAAGTATACTTCTCACACTTCCTGGTCAACCATACTTGTACTATGGCGAGGAAATAGGCATGCTTGGGAAAAAGCCTGATGAAGCCATAAGAGAACCGATTCTTTGGACCAATCATGGAAAAGACCCTCATACAACCAAATGGGAGCAAATGCGATTCAATATTGATCCCACGCATTCTGTTGAATCACAGCAACAAGCATTGAACTCCATATTGGGACACTATAAACAATTGATTGCGGTTCGTCATGCATTTAGCGATCTATCAAATGGAAACATCGCCTCCTATCCATCAAGAGAAGGTCTTTTGGCTTATACAAGAGGTGATTCATTGTTGATTCTTCACAATCTTACTAGCAAAGAACAGTTCTTCACGTTACAAAAAGAATTTCAATTCTTTATGCACTTTCCATCATATATCAGATTACCGGAAGAAGGAAGAATTGCTCCCTATTCAACTATGATATTCAAACGTAAGGGATCATGAACATGCAAATACTTGTACTCATTTTTTTCTTGGCGCTTTGCCATGGTGCCGATCTTTATTCACAAGATACATTTTCAATTGTATGCGCCGATTCAACAACACGTGAAGTTGGAAGCGCAGGTGCATCATGCGTAGATCTCATTGCTTTCGGAATCACCGATGCTTCTTTTTTGGGACAAATCTTTCCTGATACAGGAGCCATCAATTCGCAAGCCGCATATTTGGCTACGAATCAACAAAGAGCGGCCCAAAGAATGAGAACGAGTGATTCTCCTGAACAAATCGCCGAATGGGTTTCACAGAATGATGTGGAGAATAATCCGGATATCCGCCAATATGGATTTGTCAAATTCATGGGCGCTTCCCCAAAAGCAGCGGGTTTCACAGGCGAGGCATGTATTGATTATAAAAATCATGTCACCGGGTCTATTGATGGCATTGCTTATGCCATTCAAGGAAATATCCTCTTTGGACAAGACATATTGGACTCCATGGAAACTAGATTTCGGAGAGCTAAAGGCACATTGGCTTGCCGCATGATGGAAGCCATGCAAGGAGCCAATAGCGTAGGCGCGGATATTCGCTGTGAACCGAATGGAACTTCTTCACTCTTTGCATTCATCAAAGTTGCAAAGCCAACGGATAAAGCAAATAAACCATATATTTCTTTGTCCGTGGTTACATCAAATGGCGAGAGAGTTGAACCAATCACTGAATTACAAAGACAATTCGATCAGACTTATGGATGTATAACCGTACATGTGAAGGAAGACTTAGGTGATGCATTTTTTCCTAATCCTGCAACTGGAATCATCCATTTTTCTACACCACAAATCAACATTCAACTTCATGATGCAAAAGGCAATCTCATCATGAATCTACCCGGGCCGGCGCAAGCAATCAATTGTTCTGGTCTTTCAAATGGAGTATATACAATTCACACACATACCATAAAAGGCAGTGTTGTGATTCATAAATAAACGGAGCCTAAATGTTTAAGAGAATGTTAATCGGGATGTGTATGGGAATTGCATGTATGACTGTGACAATACATGCACAAACACAATTGGAAATGAATGCAGATGCATATGATGCATATATGAAAGCTGATAAAGAATTAAATTTAGTCTACAAACAAGTTATGTCAGCTCTCAATGAACAAGAAAAAGCATCATTGAAAAGTGCGCAAAAAAAGTGGATTTCTCGAAAAGAATCCACTTGCAAAAAAGAAGCCAATGAATATAAGGGTGGGAGCATGGCACCGATGATTCTCAATAATTGTCTTGAAGAGAAAACAATACAAAGAACCAAAGAGCTTCGTGCGATGCTACGCGGACGCTAAATCAAATTCCTGCATCGGGGAATCTATTGCGCAAGAATGCAAGACATAACTCGATTGTTGCCTCGATGCCTTTTTTATGAGTTCTCTCCACGCCATGTGATGCTGAAACGCCCGGTCCGATCAATCCAACTCTGAAATCACGTCCTGCACGCAAAGCTGCCGAACCATCAGAACCGTAATATGGATAGATGTCAACTTTGTGCGGTATCGAATGTTTTTCTGCAAGCTCAGTCAATTCTTTTCTTAGTGCATAATCATATGGACCCGTGGAGTCTTTTGCACAAATCGAACAATGAGTCTCGCTTCCCTCACATTGATCACCCACAACACCCATATCAAGAACAAGTAAGTCTTTCACTGTTTCTGCATATCCGCCTGAACCTCCATGCCCCACTTCTTCATAATTGCTGAAAAAGAATTCCACCGGAATGGTGATATGTCGTTCAGCCAAATGTTCTGCCAATCGAAACAACACATAACATGATGCTTTATTGTCCATAAATCGCGACTTGATATATCCTCCGGGTAATTCCTCATAACGAGGATCGAAACAGACGAAATCACCAACGCGAATCCCCAATTCTTCACATGCTTCTTTTGTGGTTACTTCTTCATCAAGTCTGATATGCATTGAATCAATCGATCTTAGCGCTGTGTCCGTGAGCTTATTGGCATGTGAAGCAGGATTATTCAATAAAAATGTTCCCGTAAATACGGTACCCTTCATCGTATGAACACGAACATATCCTCCTTCAAAACTAATCAAGCCCAATCCTCCTATCGGAGAGATGCTGAGCGTACCATTTGGTTTGATTCCCGACACTATGCCACCAAGCGTATCCAAGTGTGCAGCAAGTGCAATTGTTGGGAATTCACCAAATGCCAATTTCACCGCCCCTTTATGAGTTTGCTTGGGATTCAAACCTCTGCTTTGCAAATACTCCATAACATAAGATTCGGCATTGTGCGTAAAGCCTGTGGGCGAATCTATCGATACCAGTTGCTTCAAAGATTCATATGATGCATTCATGAGTTGACTCCATACAAAAAGAGCACATCAATGTGATGTGCTCAAATAAACAAGTTTCATGCTCTATTATGCGCTGATGATCCACACTTTGAATGTGGCAATCACTTCAGGATGCAATTTTGCTTTTACATCAAAAACACCCAATGACTTGATCGGTTCATCAATCATGATGGATCTACGATCAATGTCATGCCCCATGACTGCAAGTTCATGTGCAATCATCTGCGGAGTGACGGAACCAAACAAACGGCCCTCTTCTCCAACTTTCATTGGAACGCTAACCTGAATTTCGGATAATTTGGAAGCAAGCAATTCAGCTGCTTCTTTCTTGCGTGCAATCTCTGCCATGTGGCGCTTCTTCTCACTTTCAAATACATTGATGTAAGAAGGTGATGCATAATATGCAAGACTTCTGGGAATGAGGTAGTTACGTGCATAGCCATCTTTGACTGTCACGATATCACCCATATTACCCAGGTTTTCTACATCTTGACGAAGAATGATTTTCATAGGTTCATCTCTTTCGGGAATATGATAACTCGTGTATCAATGGGTAAATCAAAGTTCTGTTTCAACCGGAGCTTTCACAGGTGCAACATTCTCTTCCATAGGTTCAGCAGGAATTGTTGAACCGGAAATGAGCGCACGTTCCTTGCGATGCTCGCGAAGTTTTTCTGATAATTCCAAGGTCAAATGACGAAGGACATTTTCTTCCAAAGTGAAGAAACGCTCAATCAAAGGCAATACCTCGGATGCTGATTCAAAGGCCATATACACATAGAAGCCATTGTATTTCTTCTTGATTGGATAAGCAAGGCGACGACGCCCCCACTTGTTCATCTCAACAAATTGACCGCCATGATTCTCGATATACTCGGTTACTCTACGGACGACCGCTTCAATATCCGGATCTTCAAGGGCGGCATTGATGATGAATGTGCTCTCGTATAAACGACGAATGCTCATTCTGTGCTCCTGTGGTTGTTGTTTCAAACAGCCCAAATCAACATAGTTTGGGCAGGAAATTAGAGCAGCAAAGATAGGAAGTTTTCTTGATATTACCGCGTCTTATCTTGCAATATGGGTAGATCAATGATGGAATCATCTTCTTCTTCATACCCTTTCGCATCCCATTCAGAACCCAACGCTTCTTCCAATAAGGCAATGATTCTAACACTTATTTCATCACAAATGGCAAATCCCGAAGAATTGAGCGAGATTATCGTATCTCCGTCTGTGTCATAAACTTGCAGAAATTCATTGAGAATTTGTGCATCAAGGCGATCAAAGATCATGGCATGCAGGTCAATGCCGAAATCCGTAAGAAAACGCCGTTTGGAAAGTCCCTCCGAGCGAATCCCCAAAAAAGCGGTTTCATAGAGCATATTGTGATCCGTGAGGACTTCAATGCTCGCTTCTCCCGTTCCATGCAATCTGACTGCTTCGAAATATCGCTTGAGATTTCTGTAATTCCAATAGCGTTGTTTGCTTATGAAACCATGAGCCGAAGGACCAAAAGCAAGATATTCCTTGGCTTGCCAATATGTTCGATTATGATTGCATGCAAAACCGGGTTTTGCAAAATTTGAGACTTCATATTGGATATATCCGGCTTTGGAAAGAGCATCAATGGTTAGAGCATAAAGTTCTGCATCACGCTCTTCATCTTGTGGTTTTACCAATCCCTTTTGCAACATGGAAAACAATGGAGTTTTTTCTTCAAAGATCAAGCTATAGGCAGAGATATGCTCTGTATTTAGAGCCATTGCTTGCTCAAGAGTCGATGTCCATGATGCAATTGTTTGATTTGGCAATGCAAAGATGATATCAATGTTCACATTGTCAAAACCTGCTTCTCTGGCAATGCGTACAGCTACCTTCCCTTCTTCCGGTGTATGAATGCGATGCAAAAAATTCAATTCTTCCTGATTGAATGACTGAATTCCAAAACTCAAACGATTGATACCGGCTTGTTTGTATCCACGCAGAGATTCAATGGAAATCGTTCCGGGATTACACTCCATCGTGATTTCAGCATCGGGATGTATTGTGAGTTGATCGCGAAGTGTTTCCATAATTGTCGAAATCTGCTCAGGAGTGAGAAGAGATGGCGTGCCACCGCCAAAAAACACGCTCGTTGCTGGACGCAAGTGATCTGAATATTTCTTTGCACCGGCAATGATCTCTTCAATCAATAAGGAAACAAACACATCTTTGTGTTCCATGTTTTCCAGAGAATAGAAATCACAGTACACACATTTTTTTTCGCAAAATGGAATGTGTAGATAGACACCGAAATCAGGATGGGGTCTCATGCATTCACTCCCAATTTCATTGCAATTGCCATGACGGTATTTTGTCCATCCATTGCAGCACTTACAATGCCACCTGCATATCCTGCTCCTTCACCGCATGGATATAGCCCTTTGATCTGAACATGCTCCCGACTGGCGGGATCACGCGGGATGCGAACAGGTGAACTTGTTCTTGATTCCGTTGCAACAATGATGGCTCCGGGATGAATATACCCACTCATGCTTCGCTCAAATGCCTTGAATCCCATGCGTAAACGTTCTGCTAAAGATTTCGGGAATAATGAGGATATGTCATGAGAAAAAAGTCCGGGGATATATGAACTTTTGGGAAGCGATGTGCTGATTGTTCCGGATAAAAAATCCTGCAAACGCTGAGCCGGTGCCTGTTGAGAACCATCACCAGATGCGAACACTGCTTGCTCGATATCTGATTGCAAGTGCATTCCTGCAAGCGCTCCATAGATATCATATTCTTTCAAATCCACTTGCTCAATGGCTACAACGATTCCTGAATTTGCAAAGGGTGAATCTCTGCGCGACATGGACATTCCATTAACAACGATTTCTCCGGGAGATGTCGCAGCAGGAACAATCAAGCCACCGGGACACATGCAAAAGGAAAATACACCGCGGCCTTTTACTTGTTCCACAAGTTTATAGGATGATGCAGGAAGAAGTGAATCTCGAGGGGATTGCTTATAACGTATCTCATCAATATACTCTTGCGGATGCTCCGCTCGAACTCCAATGGCAAATGGCTTGGACTCAATGTGTATGCCGGCATCCAGCAATGTGGTGAATATGTCTCTGGCAGAATGTCCTGTGGCCAGAATAACAGCATCACCCATGAATTCACTACCATCCTCGCATGCAACACCGATCATGCGGTCACCGTTCATGATGAATCTCGTCACCCAAGAATCAAAATGCACTTCACCACCATATTTTTCGATGGTGGCACGAATGTTTTGTATGATGCCGGGTAATTTATTTGATCCAATATGACCATGTGTATCAATCAGGATGCGTTCATGCGCTCCATGTTCAACAAGCAATTGCAATACTTTGTTGATGTCTCCACGCTTTTTTGAATTCGTCCACAATTTGCCATCGGAGTATGTTCCCGCTCCGCCTTCCCCAAAACAATAATTAGAATGAGGATTCACGATGCCGAATTGCTGAATTGCACGAAGATCTCTCCTTCGAGCTCGAGCATCTTTTCCTCTCTCTATGATCACCGGCTTTAGTCCATGCAATAAACATTCAAGTCCGGCAAAATACCCTGCAGGCCCTGCGCCAATGATGATGATGCGTTTTCCGGAAGATACATCTCGAAATCCTTTTGCAATGGGAGGAATGACCGGCGCTTGTTCATCGACATATAATGCAATGCTTAACATGATCTTTGGATTTTTTCCACGTGCATCAATGGACCTCTTCAGAATTGTATGCGAAGTCAATGAATCCTCTGAAATACCTGCTTGATGAAGAGCATGCGCAACAATCAGTTCGGGCGATGATGCCTCAAATGGTGAGAGTGCTATGTCTATCACATGTTTCATGCTTCATCTTCCCACGAATCCATCAATGAACGATCCAATACATGTGGTATGGATGCAATGATATCACTTGCAGACATTGATTCTTCACCAAATACTGATTGTGCAAAATCTCCGGCCTCTCCATGAAGCATTGCCGATAAAGCTGTTGCCTCCAAAGGATTGATTCCTCTTGCCAATAATGCTCCAATCATTCCACTAAGAATATCACCGGATCCGGCAGTTGCCATGCCTGAATTTCCTGTTTTCGTGAGATAGGTCTTTGTTCCATCGGATGTGCATGCAGGTACACTTTTAAGATGCACAATGCATTGCATTTCTTTGGAAATGTGCGTGACATGCCTCAAGGGGAATTCTTCTATTGAGGATCTTTCCAATCCTGTCATGCGCGCAAATTCTCCTGCATGAGGAGTGATTACCCAATTGGATGGCACATTCACTATGGAATTTGGAATTGCATCAGCATCGAGTATTACAGTAATGGAAAGATTCAGCTTCATTAATTCTTGGAATATGTGTTGTCCGGCACGAATACCAAGACCCGGACCACAGACAATCGCATTCGTTTTTGAAAGGGAATCTTTCACATGAGTCATCAAAGAATCCACATTCATTCCACCATCATCATCCATTGGAATCAAGGATAGAAGAGCTTCCGGAGGCAATGATGGGTGGATGACCGGAGTCATGATTTCAACGAGCCCAACACCGGTGCGAAATGCCGACATTGCACATAATGCAGGTGCACCGGACATATCCCTTGAGCCGGCAATAATCAGCACTCTACCATAGGTATATTTATGTGACTGTGCATGCCGAATGCCAATGATGTCATGAATGTCTTGATCCTCAAGTGAGAATACCGATGCATTATTTTGAGCGATATGCTCGGGAACTCCCAACATGATGATTTCCACTTCACCGCAATGCTGTTTGGCAGGATATAATTGCATACCGACTTTTTCACTGAACATCGTACATGTTCCATGCGCTTTGAATGCATAGTGATGAGCCGTACCATTTTCGGCATCAATGCCCGATGGAATATCAATTGCAATGCATAAAGACTTCTCATACACATTCAGTTCATGCATTCTTTTCAATATCTCATAAGGCATGCCATATATATCAGCATTTGCGCCTGTTCCGAGCAAAGCATCAACGATGCAATCAACATCAAAAGAAAGAGTGGATAATGCATCTTGATGTATGAATGAGATTGGAATATTTAGCGCATGCGCAGATTCAAGATTTGCCTTTGCCTCAGGGGACATAGCATCAATATTTCCGACATGATAGATAGTCACTTCAAATCTATTCATGCAATAGAGATGACGCGCAATCGCAAATCCATCCCCACCATTATTTCCGGATCCACAGAGAATCAGAATCGATGGTCTTTCTGCGCGAATTGCTGATGCATCCAACCACATTGCGATGCAATGAGCCGAACCGCTTGCCGCATTCTCCATGAGAATAGAACCAGACACTCCAATCTTCGAAATAGCATAATCATCCGCCGCTTTTTGTCCGGATGGTGTGAGATAAGCACGCATACATACTCCATTGAACTCATGCAAAAATACCAATTCAGCAGCTTAAGACTCGAATACCCCCAAAATCTCCTCTCTTTTCGTAGTTTTGTCTGATAAGAAAGTCACATATTCACGGTTACTACAAATACTATCATGTCTCAAAGAACAGTTGTCATCACAGGAGCAAATGGAGAAATCGGTCATTTATTGCTCGAAACTCTTTCCAAAGAACAAGCCACGATAATTGCAGTTGATCTTTCACCATTGAATGAACATCAAGCTTCATTATGCGAAGAAGTGATCATCGGTGATATTTGTGATGATGAAGTTATTCGTGACATCGAAAAATATGATGTCAGTGATATATTTCACCTGGCGGCAATCCTCTCAACCAGTGGAGAAAAAAATCCTGAAAGAGCTCATCATGTGAATGTTGATGGAACAATGAATGTATTGCAATTGGCATATCGCATAGGCAAACGCACAAATACCGCAGTGAAAGTCCTGTTCCCAAGCACGATCGCAGCTTATGGCATTGCCGATTTTGATACAAAACGCATGGCGGGTCCGGCAAAAGAAGATGACTTTGCTTCGCCAATCACGATGTATGGGATCAATAAATTATACAATGAACATCTTGGAAGATATTATTCTGATTGCTATCGCAGATTGTCACCTGAAAAGGAATCCGGTTTCGTGGATTTTCGCGCGCTCCGTTTCCCCGGCTTGATTTCAGCATTCACGGTTCCAACAGGCGGAACAAGTGATTATGCACCGGAGATGATCCATAATGCGGCGCAAGGCAAGCACTATGATTGTTTTGTAAGACCGGATGCACAGATTCCCTTCATGGCTATGCCTGATGCCGTAAAAGCACTCTTGCATCTTGCATCTGCAAGTATAGAACAACTTAGCACCAGAGTCTATAATGTGACATCTTTCTCTCCGACAGCAGATGAGATTCAAACAATTGTCCAAGCTGAATTCCCGAATGCTTCAATTGCATTCAAACCGCAAGAAAAAAGACAAAAAATCATTGATTCCTGGCCCGGCGTGGTCGATGATTCAAGAGCTCGCAGTGATTGGAATTGGTCACCCGATTATGATGCAGAAAAAACATTCAAAGAATACTTGATCCCCAATATCAAAATGCGTTATGGCGGATAATCATCCACAGTCAAAGCAATCTTCAAAGGCGAATGCTCTCATCAATGAGCTTTCGCCTTATTTATTGCAACATGCCTATAATCCGGTAGCATGGATGCCATGGAATGATGATAGCTTCGAAAAAGCCATTGCAGAACAAAAACCTGTTTTTGTCAGTATCGGGTATGCCACATGCCATTGGTGTCATGTAATGGAACATGAATCTTTTGAAGATCAAGAAATCGCGGATCTGCTCAATCAGAATTTCATTGCTATTAAGGTTGACCGCGAGGAAAGACCGGACATAGATGCTGCGCTTATGGAGATGTGTCAGGCCATGACCGGCCATGGTGGCTGGCCACTTTCCATTTTCATGACGCCCGATAAACTCCCCTTTTTTGCGGGAACATATTTTCCAAAAGAGTCAATTCCTCAGCGCATTGGATTTAAGGATATTCTCATACGCATCGCCGAAGGATGGCGCAATGAACGAGATGCAATCATTTCTTCAGGAAAGGACATTGTTGAGAAATTGACCGATCATCATATACAATCACAATTCGGTGAATTGCCACCTGATATTTTTGAAAAGGCCGATGCAATTTTCGTGGAACGCTTCGATGAAGAATATGCAGGATTCGGAACCGCTCCCAAATTTCCAAGTCCTCATCATCTGATATATTTATTGCGTCGAGCCCATTTCACAAAACAAGCACCCTTGGCAGAGATGGCTCTGCGTACGCTGAACAATATGTCATTAGGCGGCATGAAAGATCATATCGGCTTTGGCTATCATAGATATAGCACAGATAGACAATGGCTTGTCCCGCATTTTGAAAAAATGCTGTATGATCAAGCAATGATTCTGGAAGCTATGACTGATGCTTGGCTCTATTCCAAAGATGATGCATATGCTGAATATGCCGAAGAAATAGTTTCTTATGTACAATCCAGACTCACTTCTCCGGAAGGCGCATTCTATTGCGCTGAAGATGCCGATAGCGAGGGCGAAGAAGGAACATATTATCTGTTCACGGAAAAGGAATTGTCCGATTTACTTACGGAAGAAGAATTCAGATTCGCACAGCAATGTTTCAAGATTTCTAGTGATGGTAATTATATTGATGAGGCAACAAGATGTCAAAATGGAAAAAATATTCTGAGTCTCTTTTTGGATGATAAATGCAAAAAGATAAAACCTGAACTCTATGAATCCATTAGAAGCACATGTCTTGCATATCGAGAAAAGCGTATATCACCATTATTGGATGATAAGATATTGACTGACTGGAATGCAATAATGATTCATGCAATGAGTCGGGCAGGAAGGTCATTCAATAAACCCGAGTGGTTTGGAGTTGCTGAGAAAGCTTATGCATTCATCAAAGAACACATGCAAGAGAGCACTACATTCTTTCATCGATATCGTAATGGCAAAGCTTCCATTCCTGCTATGGCAGATGATCATGCCTATTTGATGCATGCTCTGTTTGAACTGTATACATCCACAGGCAAAGAGCATTATATGATTGATTGCATTTCACATGCCAAGATTTTTGCAGATAGATTCATTGAAGATGGTGGAAGAATCAAACAAGCTGATAGAAATGAATTGTCATTTCATCGCTATGCATCCGCTTATGATGGCGCTATTCCTTCATGCACTTCAATTGCAATTATGTCATTTGCCCAATTGGGTGCATTAACCGGCAATACCTCATATATGAATATGGCATATGCTCTCATCAATGCCAATGGAAAACAATTTCTGTCATATCCCATGGGATTCTCCGCTGGGTTGACTGCCCTTATGTTCATGACAGGCATGCGATCAGAAATCGTGATTGCCGGAAAAGGCAAGGGTCAGGAACGTGATGCATGTGTGCAGCAAATCATGCAGACCTATCTTCCGCATGCTATTATTGCCTATACTGAAGATGGACATGATATCAAGTCTTTTGCGCCGGCATTATCAAGACAAACAACCACAAAAGATCTTGCCATTTTCATTTGCAAAGACTATGCTTGTTCTTTGCCCATTCATGATGCATCATCATTGCAACAACAATTGGAACAAGCTTCATGAAGTCTCAGGCATGGATCATATCGATTGTCTTTGTGGCATGCTGGATCAATATTTTCCAATTCTTCAATGTCAGCACCTATGGCATCACCCCCGCTGATGTAAGTTCATGGCTTGTGATCTTTTTTGCTTTATACCAATTCATTTGGAAAGGCATGCCGGTGGAGACATTACCCGGATGGGCCTTTGCCGGACTCTTTGCAATCCTCTTTGCAGAGTATGCCTCTGTCTTTGCTCCCCTGCTATCGGGCTCCTCAGACATGCAGATACAATGGCTGAAAACAAGTACCAATTTTCTCTCCAAATGGCTGCTCATCATACTATTCGCTTCAGGAATCTATTCAGCGGATGCTTTTAAATCTGCAATACGTTTCATGCTCATTGCGAGTATTGCAATCAATATATTCGGGATCTATCAGATTTTTGCACGCGCTTTTGATTTGCCTTTGGCCTGGATTCCAATCAATAATGTGTCGATAAGCATTCGCAATTATCATTCAATGGACAATATGACGCAGCTTAGTTTGCGCTTTGAGAATTTCTTCAGAGCTACATCCATTTTCAGTGAACCATCGTTTTATGCCCAATTCAATACACTTGTCCTGACATTCCTGCTCATCCCATTTTTGCGTGGCACAACACCTTTCTTGCAATCAAAGCTACTTCGTGCGATTATCGCGATACCGGCTATCATTGGCATGTTTCTCACTTTTTCACTGACTGCATTGTTTTCGATTTCTTTAATCACGCTTTGGGCATTGATATTCGAACAATCGAAAAAAAAGATTACTCTTCTTTCATCAATTGCCGGAGGTTTCGTATTGATTTTGATCACCGATGCAATCGTCAGTCAATATGTCAGCATCAGCGTCTTTGATTTGTTCACAAAAAGAGTTGGTGGAATCGTTGATGTATTGTCAACCGGTGGTGGAAGAGGAACCTCTATAGTTGGAGAATCATTCTTCGGCAGATTGTCAACCATTTTTCAAGGATTTTCCATTTGGGCAGAATATCCCATAACCGGAATTGGAGCCGGTTGTTATGAATACTTTTCAAAAATGAACCCGATTTCCTTTTCAGATTCTTTGTATTCCGGTTTGCTCGCGGAAAGAGGAACACTTGGTTTTGTAGCCTATGCAGCATTGTTCATACATCTATTCAAAAGAACATTGCATGCATCAAGGAATGCTGAATTCAGATCTTCATTGTCTCCTGATCTTTTGACATTAACCGCAATTGCACCCTATGTGATGATAGCCCATATAGCATTTTCATTCTCAACATATTATTGGATCAATTGGATTTTCTGGGTCCATCACGGACTTGTCTATGCAATCCTCATATCAGCCCAAAAAGCTGCCGGAAGGCCGATTTTAACCTTTTCACCCATGAAATTGGGCCTCGCAAGAAGACTGAACATAGCGGAAGCGGCTCGTAAATCGCCATAAATCCAGAATCTTCAAAGGATATTTGTTTGCCCGTATGGGTAGAATCTGCTATATTTGCAGTCTCAATAAGTAATTGAAAACACCTCTATATCAAGGTATACGACAATGTCAAAGGTTTGTGAATTAACCGGTACGACCGTCCGCTACGGAAACAATGTTTCTCATGCAAATAATCGTACACGCAGACGTTTCCTTCCGAATCTTCAGAAGAAGCGCATCTGGATTCCGGAAGAGGGTCGTTTCATCACAGTGAAAGCAACAGCTCGCGCATTGCGTACGCTCGACAAAAAGGGCTATGCTGCAATGATGAAAGATCTTGCTTCAAAGTGATATTAGAATATGTTCTTGTACCCCGCTTGGCTTCAAGCGGGGTTTTTTTATGCTTGCTCACTTCAAATCGATCATGATGACAAAGAGCATTACAATGTTCAGAATTGTACTGATCATCTGTGCGATGACCATGATTGCGGGGTGTGCATCAACTCTTCCTGAAACACAAATCAACACCTCCAATAAACGCATAGTAAAACCACTTCCTTCTTTTTTTAGAAGCAAACCTCTTCCCTTGTCAAGAGCGGACTCAACTAGAATGACAGGCATCATTCTCGACTATTATATTCAGGCCGTCGAACAACAATTGAATGAAGAATATGATGATGCATTGAAAACATATAAACGCATCTTGCATTTGGATACATCGGCAATGGTTTTCTATTCAATGGGTACATGCTATTTCAAGATGAGAAAAACAGATCTTGCAATAGAATTCATGGAGAAGGCAATTGCTTTAGATTCAACACTGATCCCTGCCAGAGAGGAATTGGCGGATTATTATGTGGAACATGAACAATATGACAAAGCGCTCAAGACATTTCAGGAACTTGAAACTCTCAAGCCCAATGATCAGCTAACATTGTTAGCTCTTGCAGGGTTGACAGAATATCTCTACCCGGAACAATCTGAAATCTATTTTCAGAAATTGATCAATACAACGGGCTTTGAAACGGATATTGTCAAACGATATGGAATGCTGCTTGTTCGCATGAACAAGGAAAAGGAATATATCGAGCTCATGCGCAATCATCATGCAATTCATCCCGATAATGCCTATGCTCGTTCATTGCTCATTGAGGCCTATCAATTGTATGGATATGTCGATGAGGCATTGAATACAATTGCATCATTTCTCCCTACTTCACTCGATCAAGAACTCGAAGAATATTATCAATCGCTTTTGATGACGATATTGCTTACCAATGACACAGTCAATCATGCTGCATCAATTGAAAGTCATCTCACGTTATTCAAAAAGATAAATACCAAATCGTGGATAGCCACTATTTCTTGCGCTCTCCTTGCAGAACATGCTGGACTTCAATCATTGACTCAATACTATCATGATCGTGCTTTGTCAATTGCCGATACTTCACATGTACAAGAAAGCATTGGCTTGGCTTATGAATTATTGCGTATAGACGAACGCAATCTCTTCATCAATCACTGCAATCGCTATGCTGAAAAGTTTCGCGAACAATCCATATTCCCTTTTTTGCTTGGTATAAAATCCATACAAGATGAACAACCGGAAATGGCATTGAAGCACATGCAAGAAGCAGTCCGCAGAAATATCAATGATGGAGATGCATGGGCGGAACTCGCAAGCTTGCATGATACGTTCAATCAACATGGTGCAGCTGATTCTTGCTATAGAGAAGCTTTACGCATAGACAGTTTGAATGCATCATATAACAATAACTTCGCTTATGCTCTTTCGGAAAGAAATCAAGATTTGAATGAAGCGCTCAGGATGTCGCTGATTGCAGTTTCTCAATATCCCGATAATCCTTCTTATCTCGATACTTATGGATGGGTGCAATTCAAATTGGGAAATGCACAAGCAGCTTTGGATATACTCAATAAAGCACTTGTTCAGGACATTGATCGCAATGGGATCGTGAACTATCACTTGAGCATCATCTATCAATCGCAATCAAATACCGAAAAGGCACTACATCATATTGGTAAAGCCCTTGAATTCAAGGATGATCCCGAGTATAAGTCCTTGCGTGATAAACTTCTCAGTCCTTGAGCTTTCTTCTCATTTTTGTATCTTTGCACCATCAATTTTTGCAATCCACTCATTCAAGTTCAAGCATCGTCATGAAGAACAAACAGCATTTGAAAAGTTTCGAAGGGGATCTTTTCTATATCGACATCATTTGGACCACAGGCGACAAACTTGCGACATTCGAAGTTCGAGCCACAAATGCCGATACAGATGCAACCACGACCATAACCAATCACTCTGCGATTCTTGGAATGATGGCCATTGGCAAAAAAACTCCTGCATATATGAAAGAAGAAGTTTGGAATTGTTCATCGGCCGATGCTGAGCAACATGCGCAAACTTTGGTGAAATTATTATCCCAAGAAGCCATGCTTCAACAATTGGAAGAATTTCTCGAATCTGATCTCGCAACGGGTGGTTGGGATGATGAAGATTCTTTTGATGATGAATTGGCATTTGACGAAGATGAACTTGATGATGATCATCTTTTTGATGATGATGATCAACAAGAAGAACCATTCTAAGCACCACTGACATTGCGTGATTCCACTCCATGAAAAAACTCGTCCTTCGCAGCTCACAAAACTCGGCTCCTTTAGTGGATGTAATAGCGAAGAGCGAACATCTCCATTTTACGATTCCATATGAGCAAGAATTAAATCCTGCTCAATTGTCAGCAGTATGTCATATGAAGGGTCCTGCCCTTGTATTGGCAGGTGCAGGCACAGGAAAAACGCGCGTCTTGGTCTATCGTCTTGCCCGGCTGGTTGAATCAGGCATTCCTCCCGAACATATTCTTCTCCTGACTTTTACGCGAAAGTCGGCTTCGGAAATGCTTCGCAGAGCCTCCACAATGCTTGGTGGTCGCTGCGACAAAGTGCATGGAGGAACATTCCATTCTTTTGCGCATCGGATATTGCGCCGTTTCGCTCCTGAACTTGGTTTCAATCAAACTTTTTCAGTGATTGATCAATCGGATGTTGAAGATGCGATGAATCTCATTCGTAATCGAAAGACGGTCAATAAAAGTAAACGCAGATTTCCACAGAAACATACGCTTGCAACGATCTACGGATTATCGGTCAATATGTGTAAGACTGTGGAATCAATTCTACAAGAACAATATCCTCAATTTCTCCATGAACAGGATGCAATCATTGATGTGTTCACGCATTATGTGAACTATAAAAGGCAACATCATTTGATGGACTATGATGATTTGCTTGTCTATCTGTTGATGCTCCTTGAAACCAAACCGCATATTACTTCTCAATTGCAAAAAGAGTATCAATTCATCATGATTGATGAATATCAGGATACGAATAGTTTGCAACATCGCATCGTGAAGGGTCTGGCCGGAAAGCAAGCTAATGTGATGGCAGTCGGTGATGATGCACAGAGCATTTATAGTTTCAGAGGAGCAAATCACGCAAATATTCTGGAATTTCCTGCCCTTTTCACTGAATGTGCTCTTTATTCGATAGAACAGAATTATCGTTCCGTTCAGCCTATACTAGATTGCGCCAATCATGTTTTGCAATCAGCATCATTCGGGTATAAAAAGGAATTGTTCAGTTCACTGCTTTCCGATGAGAAGCCGATGATCATTTCCACAAGAAATGAACAAGAACAATCGGCATTCATCGTGCAGCAAATTCTTGAATTACGAGAAAATGGCATACCTCTGAATGGAATGGCGGCTCTCGTTCGATCAGGATATATGTCTTTCGATTTGGAAATCGAACTTGCCAAGGCACAAATACCATTCAGAAAATTCGGTGGATTCAAATTCATAGAAACCGCACATGTGAAGGACATGCTGGCTTTCTTTCGGGTTGCGAATAATCCGATTGATATTCTGGCTTGGCATCGATTGCTTTTACTGCTCGAGGGAGTTGGACCGGGCACGGCATCTGATATCACAGACAAGATCTCAGATGGCATTTTGCATGTGTCGATAGATCATGGTTGGCATGATATCAAACGCGGCAAAGATGAAATACTTCGTTTAATAGTATTGATTCGTTCCATGATGGATACCGGTATTTCACTTCAGGAAAAACTCTATCTCGCCGGGGAATTTTACAGACCTATCCTTCGCAAGAGACATGATGATAGCGCTAAGCGCTGGAAAGACATCGAGACATTCTCAGCGATTGCTGAGCGATATTCAGACATCGCGACCATGCTTTCTGATATGGCGCTTGAACCACCCTCGGAATCAGCCGAAGCTGGCGAAGAATTCAATGAAGATGAATATTTCACGATTTCTACGATACATTCATCGAAAGGACTCGAATGGAACACCGTGTTCATACCGTGGGCATTGGATGGAAAATTTCCTCCGAATAAAGCGCTCATTGATGAAGAGCATATCGAAGAAGAGCGTCGTTTGATGTATGTGGCAATCACACGAGCGAAGGAACACTTGTATATGCTCTATCCGATTGACATCTTTGACAGAGATAGCGGCATGGTTCTCGGTTCTCCATCGCGATTCTTAGATCCGATTCAAGAACAGATTGCCGGAAGATTTGCATTATTGCCTGAAGGAGATGATCAAGCATGATGCAATCAGAAAGTAAAAAGAACATATTAATTCTCACAGCTCGTTTTCCCTATCCACTTGTGGGTGGCGATAGGATAAAGTCTTTTCATTTGCTAAGGCATTTGTCTGCGCATCATAATGTCACATTGATATCGTGCATTCATGGCGAACCACCAAGCAAAGAACGATTAAAACCACTTACTGATCTTGGCATTAATGTTCATACTGTGACAGTTACAGCAATGAAGAATGGTCTAAGAAGCTTAAAAACTCTTTGGACTGATCAACCACTTGAAATCGCCTTTTATGATGTACCGGAATTTCATGCTCTGGTGCAGAAAGAATTGAAGTCAAAGCGCTATGATATGGCCATTGCATTTTTCATGCGCACTGCTGAATATATCAAGCATATACCCATTCCAAAACTCTTGATTGCAGAGGATTGCCGGGTATTGTATCAATCTCGTTCGGCCTCCTCGACATCGAATATTCTTCAGCGCATGACTCGCTTATGGGAAGTGATGAAACTCAAGCAATATGAGCCAAAAACGGTACAGTGTTTTGATTGCGTGACCTGCGTGACAGAAACCGATATTCAAGCGATGCATGCTATGATGCCTGAAGCACGATATGTGCTTCTCACAAATGGCATTGATCTTGAAGCCATGCCTGCTTCAACGGAAGAACAATTACAATCGAGAAAAGGGATAGTATTTGTGGGCTTATTGCATGTATTGGCAAATGCGATGATGGCTATGACTATTGCCAAGGAATTCTTCCCGAGACTCAAAGCATTATTTCCTGATCTTTCCTTGACCATTGTTGGATCGAGTCCTGGAACAGCAATTCGCAATTTGGAGACGAGTAATATTCATGTTCACGGCGATGTGGAGAATATCGAAGAGTATTTTTATCGGTCTGCCATATTTCTTCATCCTCACAAAGGTGCATCCGGCATTCAAAACAAAGCTCTGCAAGCTCTTGCAATGGGTTGTGCTTTGATCACCACAGATTCCGGCACTCAAGGCATACCGATCAAACATGGTGAGCATGCATTCATCGCAAAATCCTCGGATGAAATGATAGAGTATGCAACACAATTATTGAATGATCCTGCATTACGCATTCGCATGGCCTTGAATGGAAGAACTCTCATTGAACAGCATTTCTCATGGGATGCGATTTTCATGCAATTGGATGCAATCCTGCATGATATTTGGACCAATGCAAAGGATAAGTCATGAACAAAGCACTATTTCTCGATCGTGATGGCATTATCAATGAGCGTATTATCGGCGGCTATGTCACAAAGCCGGCTGAATTCAAACTCATTCCGGAATCACTTTCATTATTCGCATGGGCAAAAGAGCATGGATATTTGACGGTGATTGTCACCAATCAGCAAGGAATTGGAAAAGGACTCATGACAGAGCAAGATCTTGCGGATGTGCATACATATATGTGCTCTCTTCTCGCAGAACATGGCTTTGCTCCAGATGCAATAGAGTATTGTCCGGATCCTGATGGCACAAACTCAACACGCCGTAAACCCGCACCCGGCATGCTTCTCGATGCCGCACAACAACTCAATATCAATCTCTCCTCATCTTGGATGATCGGCGATAGCATCACAGATGCACAAGCCGGAAAAGAAGCAGGAACAACAACCATTCTTATAGGAACCTATTCCAATATTCCCGAAGCCGATTACATCTGCCCAGATATAAAAGAATGCATGAAGATATTGGGTTAGTGTTTCTTCATTCCCCTCGTGACAGAGGGGTGGCATGCGAAGCATGACGGGGTGAGTTATTCGACTTCGCTCGGAGTACAATCCTCGACTACGCTCAGTACTTTTTGTCGAGCGAAGTCGAGACGAAAAACCGAAGAATAAGCCTAACCGAGGAACATATAATTTCCCTATATTTACCCCATTCACATACGGAATCCGGGAATTAATGGGGAAGCATTGATCAAATAGGAATGATCGTATGAATGGTGGGATGGGAAGAATAACCTGTCTTTATAATCAACAAACTTAGTGATGACTAATATGAGTTTCTGGAAAATAACTTCTGATAACAAACCTGAGCAGGTTTCAACAACAAAACTTAAAAATGAACAAATCCTCGAAAAGCATCTTGAAGACTGGATTGAAAACAGTACTGATATTCTAGGTGAACCATTGCTTATTATTGGAAGACAAATAATAATACCAGAAGTAAAAGAACGATTAGATCTTTTAGCACTTGATCCTAGTGGAAATGCAGTTATTATAGAACTAAAAAGAGGTAGAATGTCTGCACCAGTGGATATGCAATCATTACGATATGCGAGTTATATATCAAAGTGGGAATTTTCTGATTTTGAACATCATGCCAAAAGTTATCTAGGAGAATCAGACGAAGAATTCAATTTCAATGAAAAATTTGAAACATTCTGTACAAATTCTGGGATCGAAGAGATTCCCGATATTAATACAAATCAACGGATGATAATTGTTGGATCTGAAGTGAAAGATAAATTAGGTAGTGTTGCACTTTGGCTTTATGAAAGAAACATTGATATTAAAATAATTGAAATAGACAGTTACAAAGAAGGTGATCAACTATTAATCCAACCTAGAATAATTATTCCGCATACAGTGAACAGATTTTCAGAGGTTGGTAAAGCAACAAAGAATAACACAACAAAGCCCTGGAAAACTGGTGGTAAAACTTGGCATCTTGAAAAAAGAATGAATAGTCGAATTAAACAAATCTATTTACAACTCGATGATCTTATTAGGGACAATTTTGAAGTAGATGCTCCTGACTTTTCCAATAAGCTTTTTATTACTTACCAAATTCACGGTATGAATTGGTTTAGTCTGTATTCGGGTTCTAAATATCTTGCATTGAAGATAAGAATCAAGCCGAACTCTATGAAAAAGGTTGATATTGCTAAACAATTAGAAATTGAAGTCTTTGATACTGATGATACATTGTCAGAAAAACTTAATCTTCCAAGTTCGGTCAATATTCGTTCCCTTAATTCTCAATCAGACAGAATTATTTTAAGATTAAAAGATGATTTTAAAGTATCTAACCCACAGTTTTTAGATTTTTTGAAAGAAACACTCAAAAATATGGTCAAATCAAAGTAAGTTAAGTGCTGATTTAAATTGTGATTAGTTAGATACTGATTAGGATATTGCATGAAAAATAGTGGTTTTTCTTGGGTACAAACACATGAATATATTGTCAACTTTCTTCGAGATAAACAGAATTCTCAAAAAGAACTAGTTGACTTATTGCTGCAACAATATGATCATGGTATGCTTGTTAGTTTACTTGAACAAACCCCCCGTCGTAAATGATGGGGGGGGATATTTTTCAATAATAATTACTTAGTCTACTATACTATTGTTAATATTGGATTTAAGCAAGATATCTTGTCTTGTATTTTTTCTAATTGAAAAATATATTG
>VGWD01000023.1 GCA_016873735.1 Ignavibacteria bacterium
ATGATGGGAATTGTACAATTCTCAACATTGATTGCAGGTGATGTTCCAAAGACAATGTCTTATCAAGCCATCATTCGTAATGGAAACCAAGGTTTGATTGTGAATGGTACAGTGTCTGTACGCATAAGCATTTTGAAAAATTCTGAATTTGGCAGCCCGGTTTATGTTGAAAGACATAGCGCAAAGACCAATGCAAATGGACTATTGACTCTACACATTGGAGCAGGAAATCCACTATTTGGAGCTTTCCAATCGATAGAGTGGGTAAATGGACCCTATTTCCTGAGAACTGAGACTGATCCGCTTGGTGGAACTGAATATGGTATTACTACAGTCAGCCAGATTTTAACTGTACCATATGCTATTCAAGCACATAAATCACTTCATGCCGATTCCGTGAAACATGAAAGAGATCCCATGTTCACCAAATCGGTTGCTGCAGCCATCACTGCTCAAGATACAGCAAGATGGAATGCCAAATTATTGAATGAGTTGGACCCGGTTTTCAGTGCTTCGGCAGCTGCATTATTGGATACAACATATCTTCAAAGAATTGATTCCGCACTCACTGTTGAGTCAGATCCTGTGTTTATGGCTTGGGATAAAGATTATGCAGATCTTACAAATAAGCCCACGACTAATGGTTCCGAAACAAAGGTCACAGGAAGTGGCGTGATTTCAGTTACCGGAAATGGTACAACCGCAACACCATATTCCATTGCAATGAAACCCATGGTAATGAATGTAACAATTGACAGTACCAATACAGTTGTATTACAAGGAACAGCATCATTGATCATCATTCAAAGCAATAATGATGGAGCAATTGATAGAATTACATTACCAACAACAGGTGAGACCGGACAAGTGTTATATGTAATTCATAAAAGAACCACTCAAGGTGATGCGCCTGAAATCAATTCAGAAGGACTTAATGGAAATAATTTCACCTATGTCTATGCTGACGGAGGTTGGAAAATTTTCTCTGAAATATGATTCGGCACTTTATGCCAATATCGGGCCGAGGAGTTCGATATAAAAGCCACGCTTATGCGTGGCTTTTTTTATAATAAAGTGGATTTCTTGGCAGAGGCAATGTGTTCTTCTATTTCTTTTCGAATCATGGGCATATCATCTCGATTCCAATGTAATTCCCTAATCCAATTTTGCTGATCGGCATTGTTAATCATCCCTGTGAATAATAATGTGGTTGTGATGATTTCCTGCAATGGATACATCAAATGGAGGATATATGCATAATATTTCATCTGAAGCTCATACTTTTTAACAAGGGTGTCAACTTCAGTCTTTGTGAAACATGCATTTGTTTTCCAATCCCAAACCTCGGCTTTACCATCTTCTTTTACAATGAGCACATCATAGACTACAACAAAAAAATCATCATCGATTGGTATGGTAAATGAATATTCAGTTTTGATTTTTGAAATCACTGATAGATGAGATTGAATGAAATCAGATTGATGTATCGTTCTACAAAGTGTTAGTAATCGTGAACATATCTCATCTTTTTCAGATGAATATAACATAAATTCATTCACTTGTTCTTTGATGATTGAATGCAAAAGTTCTTCATTGATTGAACCATCTTGTTGAATCCATGCATTGATTTGTTCAAGGACGCGATGTACAAGAATACCAAATTGAGCGGCTGATATATCACCATGAGCTTCATCATTCATGAAACCTGCATGATGATCTGCTTTTGTATCGGGAAATCCAAATACATATTTTTTTCTAAAGCGATCTTCATCAGACTGCAGCAACATGAATTGAGAGGTGGAATACCATTCATCTTTATATTCCTGTCTTGACTTCTCGAACAAATGAAACGATGCTTCTTGAATCGGACTTTCCTGCGCTTCTTCAGTTTGAATCTCAAAAGGTTTGCGAATGATTGAAATGGGAATGTCCAATTCTCGATTTAACACGATTTCTTGATCAGTATCAAGTACTGGTATTGTCGTATGATATAGTGAAGTTCCTTCGATGTTTTGCAGTGCAATCTCATAAGCCGAGGAATGTATACTAATCAATTGCATCATGCTGCGTTCGGCATATTCTTTACCTTCTTTATGAGAAGCGGAAATGAATAAATGGTCTTTTGCTCTTGTCAATGCAACATAGAGTAAACGCTTCTTTTCAGCTAAGAGTCTTGCTTTTCTTTCTGTGGACACAGCCATTGACATCAATGATTGAGACGTTTCATGTGCTCCTGAAACGCGATATTCTTTGATGAGTGGCAAACCTATCCCGAATTGATCGGATTCAAACAATGCCGGCTGTGAAATTCGCTCTTTTGCATTTGTGTCATAAAGCATGACGATCGGGAATTCAAGTCCTTTCGATGCATGAATAGTCATTAAATTCACGGCATCTTCAGTATTGACAATTGGTGCTTCGGATTCATCATCATAATCTGAAGCTAGATTTAATTCTTGCACAAATGCATGAATATGTCTGAAGCCTCTTTGCTCAAACTCACGAGCAATACCGATTAACTTCTCCGCATTTGCCAACCATTGAGCTCCATCCTCCATGGTTTTGACAATATTTCTCCAATGAGATGCCTCCAGAATGGTATGAATCAAGATTGGTAAGGACATTGTTTGAGCTTTGACCAATAATGCCGAAAGAATCATAACCGCTTCTTTTATATGCTGCGTAGCTTCCGCTTCTGCATTGACATATTCGTTCATTGCCACCCAAAGACTTTTTCTGCCATATGCATTCCTAATTGCATATAACTCATCATCACTCACACCAAAAAATGGTGAAAGCAATATTCCTGCAAGAGCTAATTCATTGTTTCTATTACTCAGAAATGTAAGATAATTTCTGATGTCAATGATTGCCGGAGATGTGTAAAACCCCTTATTCCCGGAAGTGAAATACGGTATACCTTCTGATCTTAAAGCAGCCATGAGTATATTTACCATGGTTCTTCTTTCATAGAGAATGGTGCAGTCCTTAAATTTCACATCACGTAAAACATGCTGAATAATGCCTTGCTCATCCTTTATGACATCCCATACTTTCTTGCTTTTATTCACAACCATGTCTTTGATTGCAGTGGCAATCAAACCCGCCTCATCCATGATCGATTGCGATTCATCCTCATCTGTGTGTGTACGAATCAAAAATGAAATACTTCCTATTTCTTGTTTTTCGAAAAAGTCATTGCTTATGTTCCGTCCACCTATCATCTGTTCATAAGCAACTTCATATCCTTCCGCTTTTTTACCCATCAGTGATGAAAACAAATCATTGACAAATCCAATGATGCCCGGCAGAAGACGAAATGAAGTTGAAAGTGATAACTTACCAGCTCTTTCTTCATCATTCAATTGTTCTGCATGATATACTGTAACATTGAGAAGATTTGCCTGCTGTATGTCTTTTGATGCAGTGCCGAATACGCGGACATCTGCAGATCGAAATCCATAAATGCTTTGCTTGGGATCCCCGACGATATAGAGATTTACATCATCATCATCGCTCTGTTCACCTTTTAATGATCGAACAATGCGTGAAGCCAATTCATATTGCATTGCATTGGTATCTTGAAATTCATCAATCATCAAAAACTTTATTCGGGACCTTATTTTAGGACCCGCCTCCGGATGATCTAGCAATTCTATGGCAATTGTTTGCACATCGTTAAACTCCAGCGTGCCTTCATTTCTTTTATATGCTTCAAACAATTGAGAGGCATGAAGAGCAATGTCAAGCAATAAGCGAGAAAATCTTATTGCTTCTTTTTCTGCGGAGAGAGAAGAGCCATCAAGAGCTACACCAATCTCACCTATCTTGCTTAGTATATCACATTGTTTACGTATTTCCTCGATCAAACCATAATTGGAAATAATCCAATCATCAATGGAAATATCGGAGAACTTTGTGTATTTCACTGCCGGTGTTTTCTTCTGCGTCACATATTGAGAAACTATCGTCTTGGACAATGCATCAACCAATCGTAAAAATGTGAATGTTTCATCATGTAATGGTTGTTCAAGAATCTCAACGCATTGTTTACGAAGCGATTTCCATTGCATCACAAGGTGCGCATCAACAAATTGTGAATCAAGAAATCCAGGTAATTCAGCCATTACAATGAACATTGTGCTCATATGTTCCAGCAAATCATTCCGAATCGATTTCCATGCATGTTCTATTATGTCTTCATCTCGCCTGTTATGAAGTTCATCGAGAACCTTCAATGCCAATGAACCTTTTTGCAATAAATGGTCTAATGCCTTTGTTATCGTCGAATGATGATGTTTATGGAAGAGCGATTGAATCAATTGTTTTGATGGATGATCCGGATGCAGTACATGTATCAATGCTTCTTCGATGCATTGCATGCGCATTGTGACTGCTCTACTTGTAGGCAGTGGAGAAAGCGTATGTGGCACACCCGCTTCGATTGGATATTCACGGACAATTTGACTGCAAAACGAATCTATGGTAGAAATTCTTGCGGCATTGAGATGTTGTCTGATTCTCGACCACATTTCCACATCAAGCATTCGTTCTTGATTGATAGCATCATGCAATTTGTCTTCCACTGCATCCATGACTCTTTTCATCATTTCTGCTGCGGCTTTTCTTGTGAATGTAATTGCCACGATGGATGATAAGTCAATCCCCGGATATTGTTCCAAAATGTGTATGAATCGCTGCACCAATACCCGTGTCTTCCCGCTTCCTGCCCCGGCGGATACAGAGATATGTCGGTCAATTGCCCTACCCAGTATTTGTTCTCTCGTCTCTTTCATCATTCTTATGTAGAGAAAAAAAGCCCGACAGTGCATTCACGGTCGGGCTTTGAATATTCAAGTCGTGAAATTATTTCACGATATCAAGCAATTCAACTTCGAATACCAATGTTTCATTTGGCCCGATTGCATTGCCTGCTCCGCGCTCACCATAAGCAAGTTCAGCAGGAATATAGAATTTAAACTTTGAACCTTTGCTCATGAGCTGAACGCCTTCTGTCCAACCTTTGATAACACCATTGAGAGGAAATTCAACCGGCTCACCACGATCAACTGAAGAGTCGAATGTTGTGCCATCGATCAGCTTTCCGGTATAATGTACTTTTACGGTTGAGGAAGCAATTGGTTTTGGACCTGTGCCTTCTGTGATCACAGAATACTGAAGTCCACTTGGGGTTGACTTCACACCGGGTTTGTTCTTATTGTCGGCAAGAAACTTTTCACCTTTTGTTTTATTCTCGCCACCTTTTTTGGTTGCTTCTTCCTGTGCTTTAGCCATGATTTCTTGTTGGAATTGAGTTAAGACATCACCCATTTCTTTTTCTGTCAATTGTGTTTTTGCACCTGTATAAGCATCAAGCAAACCCTTGACCAAAATATCTGTAGTGATTTCTACTTTTTGGTCTTTCAAGTTTTTACCGATGCTAACACCGATACTGTAACTTGCTTTGTCTTTCTGGGTTTTGAGTTCCATTGGTGCTCCTTTATCGGACGATTGTGAACATGCTTGGACAGAAAATAGTCCGATGCATGCCATTGCAATGATTGCTGAACGGATCATGTATTATCCTTGATGAATAGAATTGATGAAATAAGTGTTACAAAGATAATGATTTATGCCCAAATCTTAACGGTTCACTCTGATAATGCGATGGATTCCCAATCGGTGAACGGAGATAAAAACAATGTTTCGCCATGTGTTGAATAACCGGGAATCGGTGTCATGAGGGCCCTACCCTTCTTCCGAAGTTCCAGAAACATTTTGAAATCATTTGGACAATGACCTTTATTCGTCCATTTCCTTAATATTCTGATGTCTTGTTTGAGAGTTCGGACTTTACAAGCAAAAGTCATGGTGGTGCTATTCGTGATTTTCCAATGAGATGACCCAATGCAATAGACTTTTGTTGCTTCACCTCCATCGACATCCACAAATGGATTGCCTCCCAAAGAGGGCGGTCTATATTTATCGGGATGATCATAGAGACTGCAATATGATGCACCATGATGCAGGATTTCCTGAATGAGTTGTTCAGAACCTGGTCTGTGTAGATAATCATTTTCAAGATGATAGACGATGTCTTCTTCAGGAAAAGTCAATGCCAAATCAAGTCCCAGATTGAATGTCCCTGCACCATGTCCTATGGAAACTCGAGAAATGTACTCAGGTTGTACATATCGACATATCATCGCAAAAGTTTCTTCCGATACATTATCCGCTATCACATGAAATTCTGCATCATGAAATACCTTAGCTGCATTCTTCAGACAATGTTCATTTGTGATATATGCGGGTTTCACTTTGGAATACCCAGAATCTGAGATGCGATAGATGATGTGAAGGTTCATGGTTGTGATGAATATTTACATCGCATGTTCTTTGCCACCAAATCTCCATGTGAAGCCGAGATTGATGACATAATCCGCAAATGCTGCATCGCCATTTGTGAACACACCATTGACTCTTGTCTTTTCAAGATCATCATAACTTTGAACGCGATTGCGATAGACAGCCAGAGGTACACTGAAGAATACAGACATGGAATTGAATGCATAGGACATCCCTGGTTCAAATGCAACAGAATAGCCGGGTCTTCTGAATCCACGGCTTCCACCAAATGCATCATGTGATGGAACGCCTTCTATTCGTCCACCGAAATATCCACTCAATCCAAAAGTTGAATTGTAAAATGCTCCGATGCGAGCGCCATATTGATCTGGAACGGAATATTCCAAAATATTGCCAAAAGCATCTTTTCTCAATGTTGGAATACCATTTGTTTCACGTGGATTGAACATGTAAAATGCATTCATTGCAATCGCAATCTCATGAGAAATAGGATGATAACCTTGCATATCCAAAGAAATTCCTGTTCCACCATCACCCAATTGAATGGATTGATCCACGAATTGCAGCATATTGGTGTCGCGCTTCGGACCTTGATTATAAAACAAATCCTGACAATCAAATTGTCCATTCGGAAGCTTCACACCAAACCCGATTGCATAATTGAAATCATGTTCAAATGGTTCAAACAACCAATACCCAAGACCAAAACGAATGTCCGATAATCCGGATGAACCTGTCGAATTTCTTCGACCAAGACCATTTGGTGGATTTCCACCATGCTCGTACATCGATGAACGATTATGGTGCATATAGGGCAAAGTTGCAGTGGCATATAATTGATCGGTAATGCCATAATTCAACGTGACATCCAAAAAGCTTGACCAATTCCAGACTTCCGTTCCATTTGCAACTCTTTCAGGTTCTTCGTGATCACCACGAAAATGTCTGAATGATTCAAAATATCTATATCCCGTAACGAGATTCCATTCTCCGGGTGACAAATTAATTCCCATGCCAATTCCCGTACCACCACCACAAGAACTCATACCACGTGTGGCCACACATCCTTGTGCATTGAGGTCGCATTGCAATAATCCAACCAATGCAAAACATATAGAAACAAATGTTTTCATCTATTCAATAATTTAATGTTTGACAATTGTACAACGATATATGACATCGTCACGGTTATATAACTGAATTTGAAACAAACCGGTTCCAATACCGAAACAGTCCAACATGATGTCATTGTGATCATATGGTCCTTCAAAACTACGAACTATTCTACCTTGAAGATCGATAATATCTATATGTCTCACATTCAAACCCGATAATGGTATGGTAACAAAACCTGTGGTTGGATTGGGAAAAACAGTCAAAACAGCCATTTCTTCCTTTACTGGACTTGGCTTTGGTGGTATGCAACCTTGAGCATAAAATTCCGCAACCGTTGTCCAAGGATTGCCATTGACTTCTGACAAAGATCGAAATTTCACATATCGTGCATTGAGTCCGGCCGAATCCAATTTCAGCCATTGAATCGCACTGCTATTGTCAAATGTAGCGGGATATACTTTGCCCCAATCGGTTGTGTCTTTGGTAAAATAGAATTCTGCGTTTTTCACGCGACCATTCACTCCATCGGCTCTTCCCTGATATGCAAACTTGAACACCTTATATTCAAATCCAAAATCTATCTGCATTTCATGAGGAATCGTATCATTGCCCGTGCTCCATCTTGTATGCCAAATTGTATTTGGATCATCATCTATCGCCATTTCTGCAAGTCCGGGATAATTCACTTCCTGACTAAAAAATTTCATGAGATGCCAATCTGTTTTGGGAAGCAAACCGGGATTATCACATGTTTCAATCGAAGGACATGATTTTACGGTGACTGGAACACTTACCGATGTATATGTCTTGCCATCTTGCTCCAAAGTGAGTGAAACGGAATATGTTCCTTTTTCCCCATAGACTACTTGTGGGCTCATTGCATTCTTGTCACTGATCCAAACAGGTTCGGGTTCAATCTTCCATGTACGCTTTGCATTGCGATTGATAAAGAGCGAATGATCAGTCATTGCAACGGTGTCTTCACCACATGATACCACTTGTGAACCTACCCATGCTTTTGGAATCGGCGTAAAACTTGTATCAATCATCGGCGATTCCCATACGCTACCATTTCCCGCAACACGAAGTTTCCCATCACGGAAAAATGGCAATGCAAGATTCACACTCATACCTGCCGGATATCCTTCATTGAATAATTCCCAATCAGTCATCATTGCTGTGCGATAATATACTTTGCCGGTTTTCGCATTCTTTGCATTCGTGAAGAGATATGCGATGTCTTTGCCGTTTTTATCGGGTTGAATAACAGTACATTTCAAGTATTCCGATACTGTACCTGTATGGTCCGACCAAGTGTCACCGCCATCAGTGGAGCGAAAAACTTTTCCTATATCCGCACTCCATGTGCCATTGGAAAATGTTGCATAGACCACATTTCCATCTGTCGGAGAAACGGAAATATGTGTTCTTCCTTTCCATGCATTCGTTCCATTCGGTGTGACATATAATGATGATTTGGCTTTCCATGTTTTTCCAAGATCATCACTGCGATACATACCTTCATTCACGATATCCGCATAGATGATGGGATCTTTTTCCGCATAACTGATTTGCATGAATCGAACGGGATTATCAAAAGCATGCATCAAATCCCATGTTGAGCCTGCATCGGAAGACATCCAAAATCCTTTTCCTTCTCCCACAAACAAAGTTGTGCTATATGTAGGATGATGAAGAAGATTTCCGCGTCTTCCACCATATTCTTCCATATTGGGGAATTTGCTGTAGACGAATCGTCCTTCAGGTTTTCCGGTCGCTGTTTTCGGTAAAATCCAACCATTGCCCAAATCATTGAATGCCACATGCCTTTGTTTATGATGCAATACCCAACCGGTCGGTGATTCAGCACCACCCATGCGCAATGCCTTGGGTTGATACATGTCTGAAATTGCAGTATTGCCATTATGATAGCGACCACCAATGATGATGTCTTCAGTCCAACCTTGATCAAATCCCCAAAAATCCGATCCTACGATGCCATTATTTCTTGCGAATGCATTATTCGGATTTGAAAATGCATCGGTGGATAAAGTCAAACCACCATCGGTCGAAATCCAAAAATCACCATTCGACATAAGTTTCATGTCTTGCTGATCGGGATGCACAGGTATATTTCCACCATATCCACCTATGATGCTGAATGTAGAACCGCCATTGGTTGATTTATACAATGATGCAGTTCCTGTGAACAACATATTTGAATCCTTTGGTGACACCTCCAATACCAAGTCAAAATATCCTTGCCAGTTATCCATTGGAAATTCTGTCGTTTTCCCTTTTCTCACTGTCGTCCATTGAGGATTTGCCGTTCCAACTCGACCTTTAAGCAAATGTGGAATATCATCAGTGCTCAATAAGATTGCATAAATGATTCCGGGATTTGCAGGCGTCATCGCAAGCAATCCACCGGAACGCTCAACAATGTCTGTAGGAAATGCAGATTGATTGGTGAATGTCTTTCCGCCATCTGTACTTTGCGCCAATCGAAAATTTGTGTTTTCCTTCACGAGCGCATACACATTTTTGGAATTGCCCGGCGTGAATTCAATATCATAAGCCGGCATATTCCACACTTTTGTCCAAGTTAAGCCTTGATTCTCTGAACGATATACTCCCTCCGGTGCAGCTGCAATCATAATGCTGGGATCTTTTGGATCAATCTTCAAACGATCTGCTCCGAAGCGCTCAGTCAGCATCGCCGTCCAAGTTTTGCCACCATCACTTGTTTTATGAATTTGCTTTCCTCCACTTACAAATGCTATTTCAGGATTTGTGGGGTGAATGGCAACTGCAGTTATGCCACCACCGAAATAATAATCTGTTCCTGATTGAGTCCAATTCAATCCTTTATCGGTAGACTTAGCAACAAAACCCGTTTCGGTTCCTGCATACAGAATCGAAGGATTGGATTCCGATACATCGAATGCATAAATATTCACTTGCCAAGGGCATGCTTTTGGTGCAGTGGCCGATCCGGATTCATTGAGCCAGAATGTTTCATTCGGACCCCAAAATGTCCACTTCCCTTTACCTGCAAGAGTTTGTTCGGCTTTTGAATCATACGCTTGCACATCTTTTGATGGAAGCTGAACCATTCCCTGCGCATCAGCATTATCTGCAGTAGCTCTCAACCACTGCTTTGCATACCGAATGATTGCACTATGTGCATTGGGGTTCTGTTGGAGATACGTATTCAATCCAATGCGTACTTTTTCTGCATTGGCTGGATATATATAGAGTTCTTTGGCCCAATCGGGATATGAGGCGTCGAAACTCGGTTTATGACTTTTGATGATACCCGAAAATGATTCATCATAAGGCGTAAACTGTTGTATATGCTGCGCAAGCAGCGACGAGCTACAGAGTAGCGCTAATAATAGTAGTAAGGTGTGCATGTAAATCCATAAAAGATGATTGACAGTCGCAAATTACGCAACGATTCCGATGTATTCAACGGTGGAAACCTATCTTCTTTCAAATCATTGATTTTTCGTAGATTACACTCATTCACATTATTGGAATATGCTTATGCAAGCACACTCTTTACACGGCTTCTTTCTCAATTCCGCACATACATTGAGAGGCCCGGATCAACCATTCCTCATGAAAAAAGTCCAAGGCGCTTATACACAAATTAGCTTTGGCGATGTTCTTTCCTCTATCGATGCAATTGCTTCTACTTTGCACGACATGGGTTTACGTAAAGGTGATCGTGTAGCGTTTATTCTGGAAAATTCTCCGGAATATATTTTATTCGATCAAGCATGTCTGAAATTGGGATTGGTGAATGCATCACTGTACCCAACCTTATCCGAATCCGAAATAGAATATATCCTGAAAGACAGTGAGTCGAAAGCAATTCTTGTAGGCACACCTTTTCTTCTCCGAAGAATACTTGGTATCGATGAACGAGGCACATCGCTTCAACATATCTTTACTGTATTTGATATCGAGTCACAGGAAAAAGTAATGAGTGCCAAGAATGTCATTGAACATGGAAAACAGAAGCAATCTGAATATGCATCCACAATTCAAGAAATCTTCAATTCGATTCATGAAGATGATCTTGCTTCTTTGATTTATACATCAGGTACAACCGGTGTCCCAAAAGGTGTGATGCTCAGTCATGGGAATTTCATGAGCAATGCCAAAGCGGCAAAAACCATCGTGAGCAATATCGGACCCGATGATGTTTTTTTGTCTTTCCTTCCTTTATGTCATGTCTTCGAAAGACTCGCATCCTATTATCTCTCGACTTATATAGGTGGTACAATTGCATTTGCGGAAGGGATTGAAACAATCGCGACAAATATCAAGGAAGTGCGCCCAACAGTGATGGCATCAGTTCCACGCTTGCTTGAACGCATTTATGATCGTGTGCAAAAAATGGCACTTGCGGATGGAGGATTAAAATCAAAGATTTTTCTTTGGGCATTCAGTCAAGGTGATGCAAAGCGGTTGCTCAATGAAGATGGTAAACAACCCGGTGCATTGCTTTCCATAAAACTTGCTATTGCAGACAAATTGGTATTCAGTAAAATCCGTGAACGCATGGGCGGAAGAATGCGCATCGTGGTTTCCGGTGGTGCGGCACTCTACCCACATGTCGGAATCTTCTTCAAGAATCTCGATATTCTCGTTCTGGAAGGATATGGATTAACCGAAACTTCACCACTTGTATCAGTGAATGAATTCGAGAGACAAGTCTATGGAACAGTTGGTCGTGTGGCTCCCGGATGCACAGTGGCCATTCAGAATCCTGATACCAAAGAAATGCATACGGTTCAGACTTATGAAACCTTCGACAAGAATTTTACTTGTCCTGAAGGCGAGATTCTCGTGAAGGGTCCGAATGTGATGCATGGCTATCTGAATAAACCCGAAGCCACCGCAGAAGTGATGGATGCCGATGGTTGGTTTCATACAGGTGATGTGGGAACATTCCACAAAGGATATTTGAAGATTACCGATCGCATCAAAAACATGATCGTGAATAGCTTCGGAAAGAATGTCTATCCAACGCCGATTGAAAATCAATATTCAAAAAGCACGAAGATCGAACAGATATTCCTCATAGGTGATAAAAGAGAATTTCTCACGGCAATCATCGTTCCTTCGAAAGATGATATCAAAGAGATATTCAAAAAGAATGATGCATTTTTCGAAGAAGTCGATCCCTTCATTCCGGATCAAGACATACATGATTGGATTGAACAAGACATGAAACAACTCGAAAAAGATCTTGCGAAATTTGAACGCGTGAAGAATTTCATCGTCAAGCGTCAACCATTCAGCGTGGAAGCAGGCGAATTCACAATGACACAAAAAGTCAAAAGAAAATTTGTCGAAGCCAAATACAAAGATGCGATTGATGCGATGTATTATTGAGCGATGGGAATGAAGACATATTCCTCACTTTCGGGATCATTCATCACATAGTCTGCTGACATGATTTGAAATTGTGCTCTTGAGGAATCATAGTGATATGGCGATGATGGCAACCATTCGGTGAAAATCATCGCCATTGTTTTTGGGAAGTCTGCTTGTGTACCACGATGTATAAAACGGGCATAAGTTCCGGCACCCAAAGTATGCATTATCCATTCATCGGGATATGCAATTCCATCTATTTTCTCAATCCCCGCCCAATGTGTGATCATGCTCTTTGGTGGCCATTCTGCATAGAGTTGAATCGCATAGAGGTCAACACCCATGAGATTGCTTGCAGATTGCTCTGTTCTGAATTGCTTCCAAAGTGGAAACACATTGTGATCATCAATCGGTAATGTAAGATGTCTACCTATGATGAGTGTGTTAGGAAGGTTAACGATTTCAGGATTCATAAAGGATTGCCATTACCTGGGGTCGGCTTCTTTTCAATCACAGGTGTAGCAACGGCATTTTTCTTTTCAAGTGTCTGCTCAAAACAAGTTTTCTTTCCATCAATTTCATAGCATTCCGGAATTTCTCCGCTATAACGGAAGAATCTATTATCCGCTCGAACTCCCGGCCCGAAGCCACATTCGGCAAGGCCATCAACTGTGCGAATATCCAAAAAGCGTTTTTCGATTTGGAATGACAATTTGCAAACAGGAATTCCTTGCGGATTATTCAGAGTGAATATTCCCTTATTGCTTTTCAATGTGATTTTTCCCGTCAACCTTCCGATCACATTCGCGGGCTCGCCTTTTTCTACTTCCATGAAAAAAAGCATGGTCGAATCTGATTCAGGATACAACAGTACTGTACCACCGGGACCAACATGATCATCTTCATCTTCATCGGCATCTTTATGAATGGCAGAACCAAACATATATGTTCCTGCAAAACGTGCGGTATGTCGTTTTGCGGGTTCTGCAGCGTTCATTATTGAGTTATGGCAAATGAACAAAGTCAAACAAAGTATGATGAAGTGTCGCATGTTTATTCCTTGTGAAGATTCTCCATACTGTACCCCAAAAGATTATGCCAAACACTGTCCATTCATGAAATATTTCGAGCAATCAGTCAAAAACGCCATAAAAAAGGCCTGTCGGTAAGACAGGCCTCAATTTTTATTCTTGTTTCATGATTTGTCTAGTGTATATCCGACCATCATTTGACTGTAGTCGCAGCACATAGAGCCCCGAAGGAAGTCCTGAAAGTGGAAGATCGATGGTATCATCCATGAATGGGCCGGACATCATCCGAATCATGCCTCCCATCAAAGAATACATGCTGATTGATTCAATTCTGGTACTTCCTATCCCCGAAATGCTGCAAATACTATATGCAGGATTCGGCATGATGCGGAGCATGGAGATCTCTTCTTCAATAGATGTTGCAATCTCTACCTTCAATGGAATGGTATATGTACCTCTTGATGATGTAGTCAGAAGACCAGCAGTATATGTGCCTGGTTGGATTGCATTGAAGGAAATATTGATATTCCTACATTCTGCAACAGGAATCGACAAAGGAAATGTTGGAAGATTTTTAATGGAGAACTTATCAGATCCGATGATGGACAAACCGGTGATGCTTGCATCTTTGCTACCTGTATTGCAAATGCGCACAATTGTATCGAGACTTTGCGATCCCGAAATGAGTTTACCAAGATTGAACACTGTTGTATCGATGCGCTCAAAGCAACTTTTGCCAATCAAGGCAAGTACTCTGTCACCCGTTGTTGAATTACTCTTGATCGTAATGTCTGCAGTATTATTAAGCGATTCACCTGCCGTGAATTTCAATACAACAGTTTGTGCCTGACCCGGAGTCAAAGTAAAGGTTTTTGCTCCAAGAATTGAAAACTGTGAAGCTTGTGATCCGGCAATATTCATTGCGGTAATGATCAAATCTTCTTCGCCATCATTTTTAAGAAGCCCTTCAATTGTTTTGTCTTGATTTGTACCTTTATCTATGCAGCCAAAATCTATCACAGATTGCGATAATGTTAATTTTGGTCCGCTTGGAGCTTTTGTGATTGACAATTTCTTTGCTGAAGAAGTAACTATTTGGCAAGCATTGGACACAATGCAATCATAAGAACCACTATCTGAAAGAACAGCATTTTGTATCGTCAAAACAGCAATTGTATCTGCCGGACGAATGATGCCGTTTTTACGCCATTGATAACGAAGATCGGATCCACTTGCAATTATTCTCATGGATGCGATTGTTCCTTCCACAGCAATAGTATCTCGTGGTTGTAATAATATCAATGGCAACTCTCTGACAATGACATTGATTGTTTTTTCAATTGACATCTCATTGCAGGAATTCATTACGGCCACAGAATATGAACCTGCATCGGTGCTTGATAATGATGCAAAATTCAATATGGTATCCGTTATGGGTAGAATCGTACCATTTTTTTTCCATATAAATGAAGTGATTGTTCCACCCGTTCCTGTTGCAGATACTTTAAATGGTTTTCCGACACATAATGCTGTATCATTACTAAATGCAAGATTGGCAACAGGACTTGGAATAACCGAAATCGTTGCTGAAGAACTTGTGATTGGATTACCGCAATAACCTGTCACAATACATGAGTAAGTACCTGCATCGGAATTCTGTAATGAAGCAATCGAATACGAGGATTTATTCGTATTGGGAATGTCTACACCGTTCTTCCTCCATTGATAAGAAAGATTATAACCATTTGCTGAAATGCTCAATGTTGCCGGTGCATTTTTACATCCATTCACAGAAGTGGGTTGATTGATGATTGCTGTTTGCACAGGAACAAACAATGAAGTCGGATTACTATTTATTTCGGTACAACCTTTTACACGACATGTATAGATACCCGCCATGGATTCTGTTACTTGAGTGATATTCAATGTTCTGTTCGTGGCACCGGGAATCAACACATTATTCCTATACCACTGAAATGTCAGAAAATTCTCATCTGCTTTTACCGTAATGCTCAACGTTTTGTTTGTACCGACACATGCTGTGTCAAATGGTGCGGAATGCGTCAGTATTTCAGGAATCGGTAAAATTGAAAGCGGAGCATCGATTGTATCGATAGCAGTTCCATTCATTACACGTATTCGATAATTGGAACCAAATGCTTGATTATCGGAAATATTCCATGTATAGTTTAACGTGGAAGCAGGTACAGAACCAATTGGGGTCCATGGTGCATTTCCATTTGGAGATGCTTCAATGATTGTATTGCCCGAAAGGCCATCACCGGTCCAAGTCACATTAACGGCACTGCTTCTACAAACAGTACTCGGGGTGGTTTGACTTGTCAATGTAATGGATGATCCACTCACAACATTGATTGTAATGGAATTCATGAGATTCCAAGAATCACCATTTGCATTGCCATTATTATTGATTGCATTTCCTGCCATGTAGATTGTATATGTACCCGGTGTTGAAGGGGCAGTCCATGTAAATCCAAATTCAGCTTCTCCGCCATTCATGTTTGCGGGTGTTGGATGTGTAAGCTCGCCTCCGGAATCGTTACAGTTACTCAATGCTGAATATGTACCGGCATTGACATTAGAGCTATTCTTTATACTGAGATTCATTCCGGCTTTGGTCAAAGTCGCATGAGCAACGACAGCCGTAAATGTTTTTGAATTACCCGCTTGAACGGTAAATGGCCCGGCACCTTCTCGAAGAGATACAGTTGTTGCATTGTTTTGTCCTCCATGACAACCTCCGCAACCTGTTTGTGATTTTCCTGTAATGCCACCACTTGATGCTTGTACAGTTTGGACGAAACCACATATAAGAACCAATATTGTCAACACATGTTTCATAAAATAACCTATCAAAATTGTAAATGTATATCTATCATAATTGAAGAAGAACAGTGTGCATCATTCCTTTGCCCTTCATTGCCACTTCTTTTTGAGTGAGGAAGTGCATCGATTTCACCACCTCAAAATCTTTGACTTCTTCATAAAACTCTTGAGATATTTGAATCGTTCCTGGTTCTCCGTATGACTCCATTCTCGCAGCGGTGTTCACCGCATCACCCCATACATCATAGCTGAGTTTTTTTGTACCAATCACTCCCGTGACGGTTGGCCCGGAATGAATACCAATTCTTACTTGCAAGCAATCACCATTCGGAAGTGTAATTTCTTTGCAAGAATGAAGTATCTGCTTTGCAAATGTAAGCATTTGCCTCTTATGTTCTTTTAAATTCTCATCAGTATTACAAATAGCCATATATGCATCACCGATGGTTTTGATTTTCTCAATTCCATGCATTTCTGCCAATTGATCCAAATTGGAATAAACGGAATTGAGCAATTCGATGATCTGAGATGGTTGTAACTGTTCAGAGAGTGATGTGAAGCCAACAATGTCAGCGAACATGATTGTCATGTCATGACATTCCTCTGCAATAGTTTTTTCTCCACGAATAATCTTCTCCGCCACATGTGATGGAAGAATTTCATGAAGCAATTGCTCTTTCTCCTGAAGTCTGGTTAATTCAACCAGTCTTTGTTGCTCCATTTGATGATATGCTTGTTGAAACTCCATGTCTTTAATCTTGTCCCGAACTTCATTCGAGTTGATTTCCTGTTGCACATTCATGGACAAAACATAAAACTGATAGGCTTCCTCCCATTTTCCTTGCGATTTATACATATCGGACAAATGAATGAGATATGCCAATTCTATCGACTTCAGAGATAGTTTACGCAATAATTCAAGAGTTTCAAGCAATATTGATTCTGCTTTTGAAATGTCGTGCTGAGCAAATGCCGGATTTGACTGAATCTTTGTCATTTGCAAAAGATTATCATAATAATCACCAACGCGTTCGGAATCACGGAGCATTTCCAGTGCAGTGTTATAGCAGTCATATGCTTCATCCAATTGTCCTTTATGCAAATGAACATCGCCGATTGATCCTATGTGCACTGCCTCTGTTATTGGATTTCCGAGAAAACGATTTACTTCTATTGCTTTGGTAAAATGGTTCAACGCTTCATCTGCATTGCCTTTTTCAAGCATGATATCCCCCAAGATCTCATGCCATGTTTCAATGCCTCTTTTGTAGTCAATTTCTTCATGAATTGACAATGCCTTAAACAAATATTCTTGTGCTTTCTCAAGATCATTCATGGAAAAATATACTGAGCCAATATGTCCAAGAGCTCTTCCAATTCCATCTTTTGCATTGCTCTTCGTATGCAATTCCAAAGCCTTTGAAAAATAGTCCAGAGCTTTGGAATAATCACCATGCTTATTGAATATGGTTGCTATATTGTCTGAAACAATTGCAAGATGATCATACGTTTTCAGTTCTTTCGAAATATCTTCTGAAAATCTGAGCAATTCCAATGCTTTCACATCATTGGAAAGTGAAGAATGAACAAGTCCAAGATTTCCTGTTATGGTGGAAAGATTGTCCTTGTCTCCCAGCTCCAAGGCAATCTCATAAGCCCTTTCCAAATATGACAAACCTTCATTGCTCCTGCTTAATTCAAAAAGTAATAGCCCAATGATATTGTTGCATCTAAATGTCTTTGTCAAACGTATGTCATCCGGTAAATCCTTACACATCGACAGCATTTCCTGCACAATGGGAATTGCGTCTTTTGACAATGTTCTTCTGATATATGAAAATGCAAGAATATTCAAAGCTTCATACAATTCCTGCGTTTCATATATACCGGATTTCAATTCATCTACATAGAGTTGGGCATGCTGATTGGCTTCTTCAAATTTTCCTTCACGCAAAAGGATATTACCTTGCTCAATGCGAGAATTCTCATTGGTATTCATACATATCTCATGTTTCAACGATTGATTTAGTCTAAATTATCCAAAAATACGCACAACTACCGTATGGGATACTGCTTTTCATGCTTTGATGAAGTTAGAATTCTTATGTGTATTTTCGCATGGCAATTTTTGGAGTTCTTATGCCCGCAATCAATATACCCCGCTTGAATTTACTTGACTTCATTGGTGATGATCATGTAAAGCAACATGCATTTTCTCAAGAACTTGGTAAAGCATTCAATGACACCGGTTTTGTGATGATTGCAAATCATGGTTTGGATGCCTCCAGAATTGATGAACTTTATAAGCAGATTCAAGCTTTTTTCTCACTTCCTGAAGAATCCAAGCGCAATTATGAAATTCCCGGACTCTTTGGTCAACGTGGCTATACTGGCAAAGGAAGAGAAAAGGCAAAAGATGCACTAACACCTGATTTGAAAGAATTCTGGCAATGTGGGCAAACCGTACTCGACGATGACCCTGTGAGACATGATTACCCCGAAAATATCATGGTCTCGGAACTTCAAGATTTCAATGATATACTAAGAGAAGTATATGCACAGCTTGAGGAAACAGGGAAGCAGTTGTTAAGAGCAATTGCTCGATATCTTGATTTATCGGATTCATATTTCGACAAGCATGTCCATAATGGTAATTCTATCCTAAGAGCCCTTCATTATTTTCCGATAACAGATCCTGACTCTATAGCGCCTGATGCTGTTCGCTCAGCAGAACATGAAGACATAAATCTCATAACATTACTCATTGGGGCTAGTGCCGATGGATTGGAAGTGCTGACTCGTGATGGTACATGGTTTCCGGTTAAAGCACAAGGGGAAGACATCGTTGTGAATGTTGGCGATATGCTCCAGCGTTTAACCAATAATCTATTGAAATCAACAACACATCGTGTGGTAAATCCACCAAGAGAATTATTGGGTACCTCAAGATTCTCTGTACCATTTTTCCTTCACCCAAAATCCAATATGGATTTGACATGCTTGGATTCGTGCATCAAAGAAGATAATCCTAAGCAATATGCAGACATGACTGCAGGTGAATATCTCGATGAAAGACTTCGTGAAATAGGATTGAAGATGTAACATAAAAGGCATGATTTATGGAAATCATGCCTTTTTTATTCATTTCAGCGATTGATCAGAAGTTTTTCTACATAACTCCGACTTCCATCATGTATTCTGATAAGATACATGCCATTTGCCAAAGATGCAACGGGGATATTGGTTGTGAATTGTTCATATGAATCTCCCGCATGTGTGCTCGTTTGGAATAATTGTTTACCCATCATATCCAATAATTCAACGAATCCTTGTCCATTAGGAGATAGCATTGTTCTTACAGCGATTGCATCTTCTTGATTAACAGGATTTGGAAAAATGTTGACATGTGCTCCCATTGTTCCTTCTTCAACACTTGTTAAACTATATACTGTAATTGTCAACATTGTATCTGCAATACATCCTTCTTTATTGGTCTCAGTCACTTTAAGATATGCTAATCCGGGCTTAGTAAAAGAAACGAGAATTGAAGAACCACCATTATTGCTTGCTATGACTGCATTCCCACTGATTTCCCAGTTATAACTACTACCCTCGTGATAGGCAGTATAATATGAGTGATTAACTTGTTTTTCATGAACCTTGGTGTATCCAAAAATATCAACATTAGATTCTGAAACATATACTGTGATGGAATCTACAAATATTGTTGCACCATAGGTGGTAGTCAAATAATAAGTAGAGGTTTTTACCGGTGTTACAGTGATGAACGGTTCTTTTTGACCAGTGGACCATTCATATACCGGATTGCTTTTCATTGGTTGATCAGGGTATTTGTTCCATACCCAATTATTGATCAAGGTTACATTATTGTTCAATGCATTCATTGCTGCGTCACCGGACCCTTCATCAAAATGCCACAATCCGAAAGCAGTATGTGATGGTTTTTCAATTCTTCTCGGAAGATTATTAGCTGTAAACACATATTCTTCCAATGTTATATACACCTCATCGATACAGCCTTTGAATCTTCTTCCGCCCTCTCTCCAATTACCAAGTGTTAATGATGGAATGCCTGAATATCTAATTGGCGTAGAATTTTCTGCTACAAGCCCTCCATTGACATAGATCTTCTTTGTACCTTTATTATAGACAAATTGAACATGTTGCCATTCATTTGGCTTCAATATAAAATCCAAATCATTCCAAGACCATTTTTTTCCGCCATCCAATGTTTGTACAACCCAATTTCTAGAACCACCATGACTGCAATCAAGCAAAACACCATAAATATTTGGTTGCACATCCGGTACCTTCACCCACATAGAAATTGAAAAGAGGTCTTGTTGACCAAATGTACCCAATTCAATATATCCTCCTTTTTTAGAGTCAGGAAATCTTGCAGGATTTGGTGATGCACCATTTTCAAGATAATACTGAATAACATTGTTGTCCCATGAAAAGCAAGTTGTATCAATTGGTTTGACAATAGATAGTTGAACTGTTTCTCCTTTGCAAATCGTGGTATCTACTTCTAGTATTGAATACTGACAATCCTTTTCAGTCGTTTGTTTCGTTTTTGATAAAGCCCAAATTCCATCAGCACGGAAATATAATATGCGTTGTTCACTCCCATCATAAAAAACTGCATTCTGTCCCAATTCTGACACCCGAATCACTGGTGGAATATCACCAACTGTTGTCACCTCTTCAAACCCATTTGTCGTACCCGGTTTGAACACCATGACTTCCATGGTATAGAACTGATTTCTAGCCCAGTCATAACCCGGTATAAAGTCATTTGGTGGTATGAATCCACCTACTTTGACAAAACTATTATCATCATGATTATATGACACTGCACCTTCAGTTTTATAACTTTCATGATTGACCGGAAGAATATTGTAGAATTTGTTCGTGTTGAGATCTAATTCCCACACATCTTTTAACCAACAATATTTTCCAATATCATTTGCCCATGGTTCACCTATAGTGCATTCTTGTTCAAATTGACTTCCGGATGCATTGCCATATCCTGATGCGAAATACACTTTGTTCTCACCAGGTTTTCCAAGGACCAAAGAAGGACATCGCTTCATGGGAACAGTATTGCTATCTACAAATGCATTATTCGCAATGGTGTTAACCCATTGGTCTTTATATTCCCAAACCCAATTATTGAGATTATACAATCCATATCCACCAACAAATCCCATAGATTGTGTTTTGTCATTCCAGAAATATCCGGCATTATAACTTTCACTATCAAATGAGCCTGTCGCAATCTGTGTCCATTCACCACCAGATGAAGGTAATGCATAAAGATTTTCCCTTCCACTGCGTACTGCAATCAGTCGATCATTCGTGTAATCATATGTGAATGTTCGTAATTCATTAGGCGCACCCTGATTTGGAATCTCAATAAATACATGTTGACGTATGTCATAAGCCATCACAATAAGTGTGTCATCAACATATTTCATGCTGTAAATGAGATTATGCACTCTGTCATACCCTGTAGAGCTAAATCCAAGCTTCTCATGTTTGAATTCCCCTTTATCCTTAATTTTTGTCCATCGATATTCATCAGCATAAAGATTGTTTAATCCCAATGCCAATAACATAGTAATCAGAAACTTCTGTTTCATTGCTTACCCCAATTAATAATGTAAAAATACCCCTACACTTCTTCTTCATGCAGCATTATTCTGCTTCATATTCCAATCGAACCGTGATGGTTGCTGTTTTGTTCTTTGATGATGTATTGAATGATCCGCCTGATTCGAAATCTTCATCGGTGTTTTGACCGACAATTTGAAATACCCCCATCGATGCTCTTTTAAGTTTACCCAATGAAGCATCTGATTTGTCTGCAATGTTCTCAGCACGATTCTTTGCATCTTCGGTTGCCTGAGCAATCATCTCCAATTTCAATTCCGATAATTTGGTATAATAATACATCGGATTTTCAGTGATGATTTCTATGCCTTGATCAATCAGTTCGCTCACCTCTCTGGAAACTTTCTCAACGAGATCCACTTTTTGTGACTCCACCGTGATTCTTTGAGTCAGTTTATAGCCAACAAATAAAGAATATGAAGTACCGTTTGGTTCAGACATGGTCTGAAATTCTTTCTCAATATCAATCGATGATATGTTTAATTCTTCATTCTTGATGCCTTTTTTAACAAGATATTCCTTTACTTTTTGCCTTCTTCCTTCAATCAATGTATATGCTTCCTTCAAATTAGCTGCTCGTGCAGACACTGAAGATTGCCATATGATCAAATCTGAAGTGAAGTCCCTACTTCCCAATCCCGTAACCAAAATTCCATTGTCGATGCTATAACGTTTAATGACTGCATCAGCCAATGTTGATGTCGATACAATGATTGCAATTGCAATCAAGATGGTGTTTACATGCGCTTTCATCGTTCTATCCTTTGTATGAATTGATTCACAACAAAACCCTGATTGTAAATCTACAATATTTTCGGCACAGGATACGGCGAAACCGTATTATGCATGCAATGATTCCAACACCCTGTCATCATCACATACACCCCCGATACATGCCCCTACCGTACCCCTTTCTCTTCGCCGACACAATTGTGATGGTATTGTTCAAGATCCCCTTGGATGTCCCCTCATCCTGCTTGACGATACCAAGTGTAAGCGCATAGCCCCAGGATGTCATTTCACCCCTACATCACTCTATGCTTCCCTAAGATATTATGTTCATTTCTTTGATTGATCATGTCAATGTACTCTACAAGAATATGATATAAAACTCGTGCCAAACTTTTTTCGAGTACTATGCACTACCCCAGAAACAAGCATGGAAGCCACTTGTATGATATGTATGAGTTTTTGCACCAACTTTGAGAATAGGTTCAAAAGGTGTGATGTGATGTCAATGTGTCAATAAAGATTGACACTTTTCTTCAACACTTTTCAGAATAGGAGAACACTTAAAACAGCATTCCAAGAGTGAACCTGTGTATCCCCCCGAGATCAGAAATATTCGTGTATGAATAATCCGCCTGTAATATATATTCCATTCCGCTGATGGGAACTTGAATTCCGGCTCCACCTGATATCTGACCGGGCCCAATGATATATCCACCTCTTATGATTGCCTTTGCGGGAAATGCTTCAGAGAATGTGACTGCATATTCGGTCCCCAATGAATAATTCTCTGCATTATCATTCGGATGATTGAGTTGCAAGGACACTGTCCATGATTGCATACTATCGAGAATCGGTTCCATCGCAAAACCAATCCGAAAATTTATGGGTGGATCAAAAGATTGAAATGCGCTCATTTCAGCACCATTGAAATTTGGTCCTGTGCCTTGATTGCGAATTGTTCCCATTGGCGATAACTTACCACCGAAATTACTGATGGCTACTGCAAATCGTGATGTTCCAAGACCTGTTCTATAGAATGTGCCGGCATCGAATAATACCCCATTCATGCGAAGTTTACCCACTTGCTCATGAAGATAGCGAACAGTTATACCTGCAGAAAATTGCTCTGTGAATTGTCTGGCATAACCAAATGAAAAAGCAGATGTTCCAAAATTGATAGTTTCGCCCGTACCGAAAGGTCGAAACTCCGTTGTTACTTTGATTGAACCGGCATTCAGATTGGCAATGGAAAACCCTATTGAGGATTCATCATCCAGTTTATAGAGTCCTGAAGCAAAGCGATGTTGAAGTCCGGTAAACCATTGCGTTTGTGTAAATACAACATGATTGCTTTTCGATTGCGTCATCCCGGCTGGATTCCAATACATCGCATTGGCATCATCTATAACACTTACCACACTCTCACCCATACCGGTTGCGCGTGCTCCCGCCCCAATTTTCAATGCGGATCCAATGGATATGCCGATTCGTTCATCTCCAAATGCTGGAAGTATCTGTGCATAGACTTCCATGGTTGAGATGAAGATGATGATGAGTATAAGAGCACTATTCATACTGCAAAAATACCTTCTTTTCCCTCAATTTTTTAGTGGATTATTGCAAGATAGGCAAGAACATGATGAGTTGAGTTGTTCATTCAAAGTGCATGTGACAAAAAAACCCCGCTGATGCGGGGTTGTATATTATTCACGCAGTTGATACTGCCTCATCACATTACTTGTTTGATGCACATGTGGTGTTTTCATATAAACGGATACGTTTTGAATCTTTGAACTTGTCTTTTGTTGACTCAATAAACTCTTGTTGTAATTCTTTGGTTAATCCTGTCAACTTTATACAATAATCTATCTCACCTTCTTTACCCCAGGATGTTTTATTCAACACAATGGTTACATTGTTTATCGTTTGAAATTCGTTTATATACTGCTCATATTCCTGTTTTGCTTTTCCATCTATCCCGCTTCCAATACTAAAAAATGAAACTCTTAATGCATATATGCTATCCGAGACATTAATAGCATGCACATCACTATGAGAATTATCTGTTTGGACTTTAGAACTTGAACAAGCAAATAACATTGAAAGAGCGAGGAGCAAATATGTATAGTTCAAAACTCAACCTATTACATTGGAACATCTACTACTTTGATATTGAAGTTACTTGTTAATTAAAATCTTTTTTGTAATAATCGAATTGTCACCGGAATCAATTCTTATGAAATATGTACCGGGCTGAAACTCATTAACAGCGTTTACTTGGATTCTAGCATTTGAGTTCGTGCTAATTTCTTTTACTACATTCCCGAATACATTTTGAACTTTGATAGTGACATCTTTCGATGATGCTTCTGACATATGAATGGTGAATAATCCATTATTCGGATTTGGATATACATTGATATCATTTGCGATATCATTATGTTCTACAGAAAGTGGTGTTTGGCATCCTTGCGAAGTCAGCAATCCGGATCGTGGACCGGTTAAGGCTGCAGTCATTCTTTCACTTTGTCCAATGGTAAACATGTTCATGCATTTATCATCAACATAATCCATATAATTCATGTACATCTCTCCATTATTCCCTGTTCCACATTTATTGGATGCTTTGTGAGGAAAAGTGGGACAATCATAGTTGGCAGCTTCAGCTTTTTCGGTATCGGATACAAAATCATCTCCACATTCATCATCACCCCAGATATGTCTTAGGTTTAACCAGTGACCAACTTCATGTGTACCTGTCCTTCCGCCTGTATTACTTTCGAAATTTCCTGTACCTGCAGTACCTTTTGTACCAAATACCTCATATCTGATGACCACGCCATCAAGATTCGGGCTTGTTGTAAGTTCTTCAGGAAATGTTGCAAATCCAAGTGTTAATGAATCGAGTTTTACAACATACATATTAAGATACTGGGTTGGATTCCAATTGTCTTTTCCACCATTAGCTGTAGATTTTATGTTATCAGCATCATTCGGATCCCATCCAACGACAGATGTTTGTGTTCTTGTAATCCCGGTAGTAGGTTCCCCGTTGGGATCTCTCGTAGCTAAGCAAAATTCTATGCGTGAATCAGCTGCTTGTCCACGAAAAGGGTGCGAACTATTTAATGTATCTGCATTTAAAAATCTAAAATCTTGATTCAATACATCTAATTGAGATTGTATTTGCTCATCAGATACATTTTGAATTGGATCATTCCAAATTACGTGAACAACAACAGGTATTGTTATAACCTGTGCTGTTCGTTTTAAATAAGGATTAGTTGAAATCAATTTCTGTGTTTGAGTCTCGGATTCTTCCATGTGCTGACGAAGAGAAGGATCTTGTAACATTCTCCGTTCGAGGATGTTCATCGTTGCACACTTTGTACCTTGTGCTTTACCATCAAATGATACAATTGATAAGCCAATGCAAATCAAGAGTAAAAAGTTCTTTTTCATATCTAAGTGTCCAAATGTTAAGGAGGTATTTTCTTTGACGTTCATCGCTTATTTGGTTAATATATGTCAAATATTCAACATATAACAAGTAAATGAACCGTTACATTTTCACAAATTTCACTACCGACTTTATACCACCCTTATTGATTTCGACATAGTACATTCCTTTTGCTATGTCAAATGACTGAATCGCAAGGGAATGTCTGCCTTTTGAAACATATTGTGCAGGCAATTCCTGAACCACAGCTCCATGTATATTATAGATTCTCACCGGTACCAATTGATCGTCTGACACTTCAAAAGAGATCGTGCTTTCTTCTGAACTTGGGTTTGGATATACTATGGTTTCTTGTTCATATCCCGTATTGACATCATACACTGAACTAGAAGTAAGACCACTAATACGCAATTGCACAAATCGATTTGGTGATTCTGTCATTGCATAGATTTTTCCAACGGGTGCTTGTCGTATATCACGAAAGCGGACATATCCATTCATGCTTCTTGATGAAGATATTTTTTGATTGTCTTTCATCTTCAGCCAATGGATATGTGTTCCGGCCAATGCAACAATCAAGATATCTGCTTCATTATGTTGATTTTCCACCAGTATGCCTCTACCCAAAGCAGTAGTTTGTCCACCCGTTGCGGACACAGCATATGTGATATACACATATTTGTTCTGCTCAAAATTGGGATGAATGGCTATATCCAAAAGTCCGCCTTAATCTTTTTGCACAATGGCAGGCAAACCTGAAATCTCATTCAGCGTATTTGTGGAAATAGTATATCGATACATCTTCCCTTGCTTTTCCGTAAAGAGCACTTCATCGCTAGTGATAAATGTGAAACCCCAAGGAGAGGCCATAGTACTGATGAGTATTTTTTCTTGAGATACCTCGACGATTTTAGATTTTATAGTATAGATATTCACAGCAAAAAGGGTACATATAATTGACAAGACTATTTTCATATCAAGAATTGTCTTGGAAAGAGTATGTATATGTTTCATGGTAATTCATAGATTAAAGACAGTAGCATTATAATATTTTTGCAGTTGAATTTGTTCATTTGTCCGGACAGAGTTATATAGATAGAAACAATGGACAAGATTTTGTGGCGAAGGCTTATTTTATTTATGGATCAGGATACTCGAGAGAATTCCCTGTTGGATTGACCAAGCGTTTATAATACACTCTTTTGAACTCGAGACTCAGTCCGCCAAAATTGATGAGCAGGCTATTGGCGATAGTGTATTATCTCATTCATTTCAAAGATTTAATGCTTAATAAATTTGCCTCTATAGAGTCCTTCATTCGTTTGGACTAGTATAATATAAGTTCCACTCAAGTAGTTGGAAATATTAAACTGGCTTTTTGATGTTTCGTTTATTAAAACACCTTGTATATCATAAACTTTTATATTCTGAATGATTTCATTGTTTATATCTATATGAACAACTCCACCTGTTGGATTGGGATAAATATGTAATCTAAGGTTTTGTATTGATGAGTCATCTATTACCGCGGTAGTAGAGCAATCTCCCTGAAACTCATAAGCACCAATGTCGTATTTCTTACCGCACGGACGTTGATTTCCTTCAAAATCATCAATGAGATCAACAGTTTTTCCCATATTCAAACAAGGAGAAGTAGGGAGCAGGTGGAAATCTTTATTATTATAATCTGTAAACATAGGATTTGCAACCCAACAATGATCAAAGTAACCACTAACAACATTATTGCTTCCTGGTAAAATTGGCGGAGACAAAGTTGTTGCTAGTGTATCAGTGTAAGGTATCTGATTATCAAAAGCATTATTGTGAAATAAACAATTTTGATAGCTATTCATAGTGGGAATAATTCCGTGTATATCTGCAACATATTGCTGCGTATTAAGTGCAGAATATCTACCTTCAAAATTATAGAACCCATTGATAATACAGTTTATAAAAGAATTATTTGAGCTTCCCCGCATGGCAAGCATAAAAGATGGGCGATTGACGGGTAGCATAGAAACTGTATCACTCTCTTGTGCAATGAATGTACAATTAATAAAGTTGTTACCAACTATGCGTTTTCTATTTACTCTATCAATAGGCTTTCCGGCTAAAGTGTGATAATTGGGATAATAATGCTCAGCATAACTGTCAAATAATACCCCAGAAGCTACATTTTCGAAAATACAGTTAGAAAAAGTATTATAACTTGCAGCATATTGAATCTCCCACGGGTAAGAATTCACTTCGGGGTCTGGTATGTTTTGTGCAGTCGAGTCTCCATAATAACTGGCACGCAAATCAATTCCCGGAGCTCTATAAATAGAAGAATACTTCGGATCCTTGTAGTAGTACGTGTTTTTTATATGGCAACGATTAAATGTGTTATATCTACTACTATTTTGAACGTTAAGTGAACCATAAGATAAAGAAACTATGTCTTCTATTAGGTTATTTTGGACCTTGTCTCCTCTTAACATAACCGACTCAAAAATATTTTTAGTCGTACAATTTCGGATGGTATTTTTTTCGACAGTCAGCAATTTTTGCGACTCATCGTAACAGTAACCAATACCAGATGCACATGGTGCGTGATTGTATGAAAGCGTCAAACACAGTCCATGCCCCCCATGCCCCAAATGTGGAAGATATCTCGAGATTCTTTCTATATAGCAATGTTCTATTACATTGTATTTTGCCTGATTAGTGCCTGTGTTTGCAGAAATGTAGATATAATAATCTGTATCTCCATGCTTCGAAAGTGTATCATTACAATATACTTTACAATGCGTAATTAAATTTGAGTCCCCTTTTGCATTGATTCCCTCTGCCGCACCATTTAATACAAAAGCATTGCGTATGACGTTGTTATTACCGTATGTAGAAATTGCAGTGCCACTGTAAAAAACATTTACGTCACCAAAATTATATGCAATAATGTTTTCAATCAAATTGTTTGATCCGACAATCGAAATACCTAATCGGTAATTCCTGATTTGGAAATTCTTGATTACTATATTATTTCGACTTGTGGAAACAAAATCAATCCCAATACCTGCAGTAGCTCTATCTACTCCATCTAATGTTGGAAAAATTGTATCATATGTATTCTGAAGAAAAAGATTTAAAGAATCAGGTATCGCATTGCTAACAATATCCCCAGGCACATTTGTATATCCAATATAGCTTGTATTTGCATTACTTATACTTATGTTTAATGATCCATAATTACCTGCTTTTACCCAAACCGTATCCCCTGCAATCGCATGTGTTGTGGCATAGCTTAGGCTACCTGGTAAATTGATATTAGAAGAGAGCGTAGAGATACCATCTGGTGCCACGAAATACACCTTTGGGTATGTGGTTGATGGTTGTAAAATTAGAATACAAAGTAAAAACTTGAAAGGTAATCTCATTTGGTATATCCTTTGTTTTTACCATTCCACTTGTCTTCTGTTTAAGTAGCTGATTGCTAACGTTTATCGGCTACCCAAATGTGGCGATTTCGAAACGATTCACTGTCAACCAAGCACAAACTTTGATAGATGCACAAAGCTTCATTTAACCACTGAACCGCCACTTTTGGGTAGGTGCTGTTAGTGGCTGGTTTCCTTCGGATTTATTCTTTTGAAAGCATATTTCACCACAAAATAGATGATTAGTGCCGATAATACTCCCGTTAGAAAATCAGTCATTGGAACCATAACGGCGGTGTAGAGCATAATTGAAAACTCAAATTTTCCGAGATGCTTTATTTCTTTAATCTCTGCCGGCTTAATCATATTGCTTGCTACCCATACTAATATACCGCCAATACAAGCCATGGGAACTAACTCTAAATATTGAGCTAAATAATATGCCATTACCAGTTTTAAAATAGCTTTAAAATATCCTGCTAATGGTGTTCTTGCTCCAGATTTAATGCTTGTTGCTGTTCGTGCCAATGCGCCTGTACATGGAAATCCTTGCACCAATGGAACAAGAATTTGCACCAATCCTTGCCCGAAAAATTCTTTGTCAGGATTAAACGGTGTTTTATCGTTTTTAGCTAACCTATCTGCCATTGAAGAACACAAAATACTTTCCACCCCTGAAATAAATACAATTCCAAAAACAAAATAGCAGATATCGTAAATTACGCCACCTGTTATTTCAGGTAAAATAGGTAATTGTATTTTGAAAAAATTGTTGGGAATAGAACCGTATAAGTCTCTTACAAGAATAATATTCTTGTCGGCTAAAACGGTAGCAGATAGCAATGTAGCTGTGCCCATAGCAATTACAGGACCTGGAATAAATATAGAGATACGCAATAATATTTTTGCCAAAGCAAAGGTCAATAAACCAAGAAAGATAGACCAGGGATTGATAATGTTTAAATTACTGAAAGCCAAAGACAAATTATGTAAAAGCCCACCTTTGATGTCTTCATCTTGACCTAAGAAATCTTTAAAATTTTCAATACCTAAAATATCTTCCAAATTGGTAAGTGCAATTGCACAAGCTATTCCAATGGTAAACCCAACAATGATAGAGTTAGGAACAAGTTTGGCGTATTTTCCAACACCATATATTCCCATTATTATTAAAATAATTCCGGAGATAATGGAAACCAAAACAAGGAAACCATGAGCCGTCTCAAAATTGCCTCCACTTGCAGGGCCATATTTTGCTATCAGTCCTGCTATAATAGGAATAAATGCAGCAGTTGGTCCATACACCTGATATTTTGAGCCACCAAAGGTTCTTCCAACCACACAGGCTAATGCTCCTGCAATAATTCCATGTTCCGGTCGCATACCGTTTGCCATTGCAAAACCCATTGCCATAGGAATGGCAGTTAGTGCAACTATTAGTCCAGCACTTAAATCCTGATAAGTTGTTTTTAACCAGTTTTCTTTGGTTAAATCTTCCCATCTTGAGTCAAAAAATGTGAAGAATAATTTTAGCCTTCCAAGAGGCGTTGTTGGGAATTTTACTTTGTCCATAAGTTATAATATTTTTAATTAAATTCTTTAGTAATTAAATAGAAGAAGTTTCCTTATAAAAAGTAACCTCTTCCGTTGATAATTCGTGTATACCACCTACAATACCAATTTCTCTAGTCATTAGGTAATTGGATTTGGATTGTAAGGAAGAGAAGAATGATGTAAACAAATTTTTACGTTTCCTTCATTATCAATTCTGAAAACAAAACTTTTATTTACAAAGATTTCTCTCTTGGCTGAAATAAAGTGAATATTACATTGAACAAGAGCCAGATTTCCATTCAAAATAAAGTCTTCGTTAGCAAACCAAACTTTGGTCCATGGCTCCAACAAAAATCCATGATCGTTTGGATAGGAGGGGTTTTTTCCCACAAAATAAGCCAATGCTCCTTCTTTTGTCGGTCTGAATGTTTGCTCTCCTGATGTGAGAGTTGGTTTGAATAATACACTTCCATTGTCATAGTCGTACGCTTCGGATAATACCTGATTGGCAAATGCTTTAACATCGCCTCCTTCATCATATACTTTTCCTGTGGCTACAACGGCATTACACCATCCTTGTAAAGTTGTTTTCACCATTTCTGCGGTGAATTGATTGTTTAAATTTTCCATTTCTAAAGGTAAAAAAGTGTTGAATTTGTTTTGATTTAATTGAATAATCTCTCTTCCCACCTATTATTACAACAATAGGTAAAAGATAAAAATGACCAGAAAGGCCGTAGAAAACAGAATTAAATGTTAGGAGGGGGAGATTCCAGCAAAATAATCGGCTGCTCCAGCTTGACCAAGGCAGCAATAACGTATAATTTAGACTGAAATAAAGTTTGAGTAGGTTTATGTTGTAAAGAGGCAAATTCTTTTAAGTCATCTTCCACACCTTTATCTTCCAATTTTTCTTCCATATCGTTTTCAGTGTTTTCTGAATCGCTGTATTCAGTGCAAATGTTTTCAGAAACCATCTTTTTGATGGAAATATCTATGTTGGTCGCATAAACGGTAAATACGAACAGAAGGGTCGATATTAAGTAATACGCTTTCATTTGAATCAGGCGTAAAAATAGGCAAAAAATTTGAATCAGGGGTTATTTACAAAATTAATTCAGAGGAGTATTTTCTTTGACATTTATCAAAAATTACGATTTGCTTTTTATTTGTTTAAAAATTTTGTGATGTCCTCTTTTTAGAACCCCTTAAGCCATATTTGGAGTGAAGGTCGCCTGCATTTCTTTTGTTAAGGTCTTCATACTTTTTATTTATTGTTTACTGTGGTTAAATGGATCTATAACGGTTCGCGGCTATACGCGGACAGGGATTTTAACCACTGAACCCGCCATTGAGACAAACGGCTGTTGTGGGGTGGTTTATTCCTTTATTATTTTAAATGTCTGCTTCACGTTGCTTCCAATGCAAAACATGTAAATTCCATCTGATAAATTGCCTAAATCAATTGTTGTATTTTCTTGGTTGATTATACCAGTCAAAACAACTCTTCCTATGTTATCATAAATGGTGTAAACGTTACCGAAAAGTTTAATGTCTATATTTAGATTAATTATTCCTTCCACAGGGTTTGGATAAATCTTAATATTAGTTTCGCCAAGCTCTTTGGACTCTTCAATTTTAGTTGTTGTATTTTCCCATACTCTGCTTTCTCCATTTGGAAAATTAAACGCGTTGAGTTCGGTCATTATAAGAGCCGAGATATCAGAAAACCTGTCGAGTATGCGCTGATCAATCTGTGGATGGGAAGCAAATGGTTTTACAGGTGATTTTTTGTGTTGAGCTGAATAAACTATCATTGCTGTCAAGAAATAAGAGCTTGGTTTTCCATGTGGACCTAGGTCCTCGAAAATTGAATCCACAGGCATATCAGATAATAAGCCTCCTTGCCGCCAAAGTTTTGCACAAATCATAGATGACGGAATTAGTTTTGTGTTCACTATACCTGCTTTTTTAATCAAGCTATCCTGAAGGTCCTTCCAAAATCCGTTGGAATTGCCTGTAGCATAATTAAGATAATTAACCCATTGTGCTGAACTGGGCGCTTTACCCGTGCTTAGGCTCCAATCCTTACCATTCATGATATAGTTTTTTTCTATCTTAGGCCAGCATTCATACAAATACAAATTTACTCCGGGGTCATTCGCATTTAGCCAATTGAAAATAGAAGCAATACTGTCTGTTGCTTTTCGAATTGTGCCGGGTATTCTCTGGCCAATTGAACCACCATAATCATATATGATTTCCCAATTCATGTAAGTCAGCACCACATTCTGGTGAGCACCAGAAACATAAGCCCCACCCGGAGTCATTGCAGAACCATGGTTAGAAAATGTAAACGCCCAGCAATGATCGGGCTATGATCGGGCGGTAGTGCAGTGGCACCGTTTTGTCCCGGAGTATGTTTGCCACTTGTAAGGCACACAT
>VGWD01000024.1 GCA_016873735.1 Ignavibacteria bacterium
AAATCAATCGAGTGCAAGATCGAGAAGTGAATACATTCTCTCTTGTGCTGTTTGATGTGCGTTCAAGTGAAATCACAGAAGGAAATGCACAAATCATAGAATTCATAAAAGGATTTGTCAAACCTAATTCAAGCATTTCAATAACGGGATTCACCGATCGTTTGGGTGATGCCGATGCCAATCAACGTTTGGCTCAAGAAAGAGCAGATGCCACTGCAAAAGCATTGCAAGTCAAAAACAAGGCTACTGTTCTTGGCAAAGGAAACAGTGCTTTATATGATGATCGTTATCCTGAAGGTAGATTGTATACAAGAACGGTTGATGTGATTGTCGATACCAGAATCGACAATTGATTCAACCATTCCAAAATTGTCTGTCCAAACTTCGATAATGCACAGCTTCACTTACATGATCAACCTGAATATGTTCTGAATCCGCGAGATCGGCAATCGTTCTTGAGACTTTCAGAATTCGATCATATGCTCTTGCTGATAAACCCAAGGAATTCATCGCTTTGTTCAGCAATTCGGATGATGCTTCATTCAATACACACCAATGGCGTATGTCTGAACTGAGCATGTCTGCATTCTTGAATACATCCTTTCTTTCCGAAAACCGAAGTCTTTGTTTTTCACGAGCCATAATTACTCTATCTCTTACATCGTTTGTTGACTCGCCTTTTCTTGCATCGGATATGTCTCTATACCGAACAGCCGGTACATCCACATGTATGTCTATGCGATCAAGTAAAGGACCCGAAATTCTACCCATATATCGCTGAATTTGCTGAGTGCTACAAGTGCATTGCTGATGAGGATTTCCAAAATGTCCACAAGGACATGGATTCATCGAGCACAATAACATGAAATTTGCCGGATATTCAACGCTCATCTTTGTTCTTGAAATGGATATGGATCTATCTTCAAGTGGTTGACGTAACACCTCTAAAACATTTCTTGCAAACTCGGGCAATTCATCAAGAAATAAAACACCATGATGCGCAAGTGATATCTCACCAGCTTTAATCACTCCCATTCCACCTCCCACAAGGGCGGCATCTGATATCGTATGATGCGGACTCCTGAAAGGTCGCATGGTGACAAGTGGAATCCCTTTTGCTAATTGTCCCGCAACGGAATGAATCTTTGTTGTCTCCAAAGCTTCTTCCATCGTCATTGGTGGCAATATTCCGGGCAATCGCTTGGCTATCATTGTTTTCCCGCTTCCGGGCGGACCGACCATAATTAAGTTATGTCCGCCGGCAGCAGAGACTTCCAGCGCTCGCTTTACTTGTTCCTGACCTTTGATGTCAGACAAGTCAATCCCTTGCTTATGTCTCTTGATGAATAGCCCTTCAATTTCTGATTGATGAGGTTCAATAGAAACTTCTTTGTTGAGTACTGCAATGGCTTCTTGCAAAGAAAGCAAAGGAATGATGTCGATGCTTTGCACAAGTCCGGCTTCTTCGGCATTCTCTTTTGGAAGATATATTCTCTTGATCTTTTCTTCTTTCGCCATCAAAGCAATGGATAATGCACCATGTATCGGTCTTAGCTCGCCATCCAAAGCAAGTTCTCCGATAAATAAAGCGTCTTCGAATGCATCCTGATCTATATGACCCATCGCACAAATTATTCCAAGCGCAATCGGCAAATCAAAACCACTTCCTTCTTTCCGTATATCTGCAGGTGCAAGATTGACGGTAATGCGTTTCAATGGGAATGGCAATTGAGAATTTTTGATGGCTGCCGAAACGCGTTCCTTGGATTCTCGAACCGCAGAATCGGGAAGTCCGACCATGAGAAAAACAGGCACGGCATTTTCAAGATGCGTTTCAATGTGAACACGAAATGCACCGATGCCGAATACAGAAGCAGAAAATAGAGAAGCGTACATGATAACCCCTGATGAATCATGTGCAACATAGAGATTGAAACGTGAAAAAAAAACTCCGATGAAAAGCATCGGAGTTTTGACATCACAACTTTTTGGAGTTCTTATTTGGCTTAATTACAAGCGAATCGGGCGATTTCTTCTGAATCGAGTCTTGTAAATCTCGGGATATATCGGGAGTTATTTGCTTATACCTTTGAACAGTTAAAGAGCTAATACCTGTTAGAATATTCAAAATAATTTTCTTTGTTGAAGTGGCATAATTTGGTGATTCATAGACATTGTCTGCCTTTTTGATGAAATTCGGAAAATCATGTTTGGATAATCCGGACTCTTGCGTAATTCTGCAACCGGCATCTTCAGGAATCTCTATGAAAAATTTTGCTGCTCCGCCTTCAATGTGATAGAATGAAGAATCCTGTATTGCTCCTAGTCGAAGCGAAACTGACGATGCGCCAACTTCTAAATTTAAAGAAGCAATGCGCAGAGCAGAGAGGTCCGCATTCATGGATGTTGCTCCACCATCAATATCTATATTCCATAATGCTCGAGGGTTTAGGAGTACAAGTGCTTTCTTCAGTTTTTGATTACCGAATAAGGTGAGATTTCCACTAAATTCTAAATCCACTCTGTTAATGCCATCACGTATTTTATGATCTATTGAAAAAGAAGAACCGGAATCAACCTCATCCATATTGCCACCATTAACTTCAGAATCATTTTCTAATACTTCTGAATGTCTCTTAATGAGAATGAGTGATGAATCCTCATTCAAACCAATGTCAATAGATGCCGCACCCGAGGAAATGGATAAATAAGAAGTATCGCTGAGTGCCGGATCAAATGGTACAGAAACGGAATCACGTATTTCCGAAACTTGTTCATCGGTATCAGAATCAATCAAAATGCCAGTATGATATCCATCTGAAAATATGATGATACCTGCAATCAATCCTATTCCGGACATGAGAATTTTCTTTAATGTCACTTGCTTTACTAGTGAGGAAATCCCAAGCAATAAGAGAATCGAAGGCCAGAGTCGCCATACTGATTCGAATGCAAAAAAAGGATAGAAGTTTTGTGCAAGAAGTAATGAACCGATGGTAATAAAAAAGAACCCAAAGAGAAATTTGAACTGATTCATGATGGATCCTCCTTTTTGCCTGAAAATAGAATTGAGAAACCAATGCCAATGAGAATAATCGGCCAGAATCGTTCTATGTCGAAATCCGGGAGATAATTGTTTGCCAAGAATATTGCCCCCAAAGCAATGAGGATATAGCCCATGGCTCTTCCTTTTCCTTGCTTTGATTCAACCTTGATTGAAACATTCACTTTGTTTGCATTCACTGCATCTTTTACCTTCCCCTCAATGTGCTCAGCCGCAGCTTCAACTTTTCTTCCCAATTCTTCGCCAAATCGTTCGGCCTCTTTCCCAAACCTTTCTCCAATGACTTCTGCTTCTTTTCCAAAGTCTTCAACTTGTTGCTCAAATGTTCTTGATTCTTCATTTGAATCTACATCGCCAATCATGGGCATTTGTAATGGCTTCTTCGGTAAAGCGATCCACAAAGCGATATATGCAACAACTGCAATTTCTGGTTCAAACAGAAACAATAAAAAGATGATTCTGATAAATAAGGGATCTATTGAGAAATACTCTCCCAGGCCAGAACAGACACCTGCCAGTACTTTGTCTTGAGTATTCCTATATGCTCTTTTCTGCATGAGACATCTCCAAAAGTTCGGGTTCTAACGCTTGTGATACAAAGATGTTACACAATGCCGAAAAATTCAATCGACTTCTTTTCAAAACCCGTAGATTGCCGATAAGGAGCTCATATGGATCGATCAACACCACCAATATCAAACATAAAACCATCCTTTTCATTTCCTGCATCCGATAGGAGATCATTAAGCAATGGCATGAAAGTGCTATTCGTACATGATCCACAGAGCGCATTGATTTCAATTTCTTTGACAATGCGTATTGGTGCTGTTCATGAACACATAGCAGGTCTTGCAAGAGCAGTGGCAGGTTTGATGTTGGCAGGTACTTCAACCAAAAAGGCACAAGACATCTCCATGCTGATCGACAGATTGGGTGTCTCATTCGGGTTTTCCTCTTCTTGGGATTCTTTTGAATGTTCTTCCATCGGTTTGGCTGAGCATGCGCAATTCATGGCAGACTTAATGCAGGAATGTTTGTTTGATGCTCAATTTCCGGAGGATGAAGTTGCATTGAAAAAAGAATTGATGATTGCGGAACATGAACATTATTCCATGGATCCTGAATATCTCGCTTCACGGGCTTCAAGCGCGCGCATGTTCACAAATCATCCTTATGGGCATTCAAGAATCGGCATTCCATCAAGTATTGCTTTGATCAATCAAGAAACATGCAGAGCATTCCACCGCGATATTGTACAAATATCCGATGCATTTTTTACCATCTCCGGAAATTGCGACCCTAATCAGATGATTGTCATTCTTGAAGAACGCTTTGGTTCATGGAAACCGGTTGAACAACCACCCTTGATTCCGCAAGCTCAATTTACAGATGAAATGTCATGCGTATTGGCTCCAAAACAAGATGCCGTGCAAACAGCTTTGCATATTGCTTTTCCATCAATTGGATTGAATCATCCCGATTATCCTTTGTTTCGCATTGCTTCAACTGCTTTTGGGGGATATTTTGCATCGAGAATCAATCATACATTGCGCGAGGTGCATGGATATACTTATGGAGCTTTTGCTCAAAGCTATGGAAGAAAAGGCTCGAACACATATAATATTCAAACCCAGGTTGGAAATGATGTCACCGCTCATAGCATCGAACTCATCTTTCAAGAATTGCAGAAGATGAGTGAAACAATGCTTGCTGAAGAAGAATGTGAAACTGTGATCAATTATGTTCTTGGAACGATGGTTCAGGGTATGGAAACGAATCAACAGATTTCAGCGAGGATGAAGATGATTGAATTCAATCATCTACCTGAGATGTATCATACAAGTGTGTTTCAGTCCATTGCCAATGCCGAGAGAGAAAACCTGTTGCCTATTCAGAAACAGTATTTCAAACCTAAACACTGCATTATCTCCGCATCTGGTTCAACGGATTTACTGGAGCCGATACTACGTCAATATGGCGAGACAATCATCTTTCAAGAATCTTGAATATTTGATTTGAGTGAAGGAATCAAATCCTCTGATTGTGCAATCAATACTCCAAAGATCACAATGGCCCCTATCAGGAGCTTTTCGATCGAAAGCGTTTCCACACCAACCATCACAGCAAGCAGCGTTGCAGTCACCGGTTCAATAGAAAACATCAGAGCCGCTTTTACCGGACTTGTCTCATGTTGATAGCGCGTTTGAATATATGTTGCGACAATGGAAGCAAGAATTGCGGTATATAAAAATGCTATCCAAAAATCAGTGGAAGCGAAAGCGTGCTGAATCAATGAAGGCATTTTTGAAACAGGTCCCTCGAGCAATAATGATCCGGCAAATGCAAAAATGCATGAGATGATGAATTGAATAAGGGTCAGGCGCGCCGAAGAAGCGGCAATATCTTCAGCATCTCTCATGAACTTATCGGTATATGTGATGTACATCCCCCACATCACAGCACAAAACAAAGTGGCCACATCACCAACATTGAATTGCCAATCATCCAAACCATGTTGAGAGAAAAATGCCAAACCAATCAGAACGGTGAATATGCCAATCGCCTGATATTTCGTGACGGTTCTTCCATCAATCAAAAATGCTGCTATCGGAGTGAATATAGCCATCGAGCCGGTAATGAATGATGAATTGGCAACACTCGTATGCTGTAAACCCCATGTTTGAGATAGAAATCCAAGTCCGAAAAACAAACCTAAAACACTCCCTTGCATCACTTCTTTTTTTGTGATTCCATGCATCAAACGAAACCAAAGAGCATATCCGATGAGCGATGCCAGTGCAAAACGCAATCCCGTGTACAGAAAAGGCGGTACATCATCAAGAGCATTTTTGATGATGACAAATGTTCCGCTCCAGATAAATGTGATGAAGAGCATGAATAAATCTGCTCTTTGATTGGTCGTGATTGACATTGAACACTCCTCAATGACACGAAAATACACTCTTCCGAGCATATGTCATTCGAGTCTTTCAGCGGGAAATATGTAATTTGCATCAATATCAGTGACAACACAGTAACGGTTTACAATCATGCTCGACATTAAATTCATCCGGGAACATGCTGACAAAGTCAAAAGCAATGTGATCAATAAAAATGAATCGGCAGACATCGATGCCCTTCTCATTCTTGATGAAAAGAGGCGCTCTTTGATTCAAGAAGTGGAAGTATTAAAAAGCAAGAGAAATACTGTTTCGGAATTGATTGCTTCACTCAAGAAAAATAAAGAAGATGCCACGACCCATATCGAAGAGATGCGCATTGTTTCAGATACAATCAAGTCTCTGGATGAATCTCTCCGGCCAATCGAAGAAGAAATGGAAGAGATGATTCTTCGTATACCCAATATGGTTCATGCATCAGTACCAATCGGAAAAAGTGCAGCAGAGAATATTGAAATTAGAAGAACGGGCGATACAATTGAACAAGGTTTTAGAAAGAATCATCTTGAGATTTCGAAGCAATTGAATATTCTCGACTTTGAGCGCGGTGCCAAAGTCAGCGGTAGTGGATTTGGATTCTATGTTGGTAAAGGTGCAAGTCTCGAAAGGGCTCTCATCAATTTTATGATAGATCTTCATCTGGAAAAACACGGATATACGGAAATGATGCCACCGTTTCTTGCAAACTATGCTTCAATGCGAGGGACAGGACAATTGCCAAAGATGGAAGAGGACATGTATGCTATGCCTCTCGATGGACTATATGCGATACCAACCGCCGAAGTTCCCATTACCAATTTTCATCGTGATGAAGTATTGGCAAATGATCAATTGCCGGTGAAATATTGCGGTTATTCTGCATGCTTCAGAAGAGAGGCGGGAAGCTATGGCAAGGACACTAAAGGATTTCTCAGGGTACATCAATTCAATAAAGTGGAACTTGTGAAATTTGTCAAACCGGAAACATCATTCGATGAATTGGAATTACTCGTCACCGATGTTGAAGATGTTCTGAATGCTCTGGAAATACCATATCGCGTCTTATTGCTTTGCAGCGGAGACACCAGTTTTTCAAGTGCAAAAACCTATGACCTTGAAGCATGGTCACCTTGTGAGCAAAAATGGCTTGAAGTTTCAAGCTGTTCAAATTTCGAATCATATCAAGCCAGAAGAGCAAATATCAGATTCCGGAATGATCAGGGAAAACCGGAGCATCTTCATACATTGAATGGCAGCGGTCTGGCTACATCACGATTGATGGTTGCAATTCTCGAGCATTATCAAACCGAGGATGGACATATCAATGTGCCGAAAGCATTGCAACCCTATTGCAGATTTGATCGCATCTGAACATGATTACAGTGCATGATGTGAAGGATCGGCGACTTGATTTTTATCGAGATCTTCGCCATGCACAAACACTTCATACACGTTCAAAAGTCTTTCTGACCGATGGAGAAAAAATCACGCTCTCCATTTTGCAAAGTTCTTTGCATGTTCGTTCAATCCTACTGACACAAGAATTGTATGAAAAACACCTATCCTCGATACAATCAAAACTTCCCGCAGAAGAATGTTATGTGATGTCCAAAACGGACATGGATATTCTTGTGGGTTTTGATCTTCACAGCCCTATGATGTCCATTGTCGAAGAGCCCGCTTCAGCATTTTTGTCTTCCATGAAAGGACCAATCATTGCACTCAATGGCATCGTCAATTCGGATAATGTGGGTGGAATCATCAGAAATGCCATTGGACTCGGCTTCAAATCCATCATCACAGACTCAACAACAAGCTCGCCATATCTCAGAAGAGCAGTCCGTGTCTCAATGGGTTCCATCGCTTTTGCCACATGCTCGGCATCAGAACATCTTCCAAAAGATCTACTAAAACTCAAAGAACAGCGTTCCATCCCGATTATTTCGGCTGAAATCACTCCTACTTCAAAAGATGTGTCCACCTTTACATTTCCACAAGACTACATATTGGTCTTTGGAAGCGAGGGATATGGCATTTCGAATGAAGTATTGGTTATATCTGATGAAACTCTCCATATTCCTATGTTTCAATCGGTGAATTCGCTGAATGTTTCTTCAAGTTCCGCCATATTTCTACATGCCGCCAAGGTCCAAAAGGACTAAAAACAAGACATTTCCCTTGCATTCAGCTGTAGTATTCACATTTGTGGAAAAGGCTGTGTAAAAAATTTCTTTGTGGAAAACTGGCTATATCCTATCTTTGTAAGCTCTATTTGAATTCCTTTTTTCTTTGAGGATTTGACAGTGGTATCATCCGCCAAAATCACAAAATCATTACGCGAACAGGATGTTCAGGCAAAATGGCATGTAGTTGATGCCGAAGGTTTGACGCTCGGTCGCTTGGCATCACAAGTTGCATATTTGATCAGAGGCAAGCACAAGCCCGATTTTACCCCTCATGTTGACTGCGGTGATTTTGTGATTGTTGTGAATGCATCCAAGATTCGCGTAAAAGGTAAGCGTGAGGAGCAGAAAGAGTATTTCCATTATACCGGATATCCCGGTGGAGATCGCTTCCGTTCTTTCAAAGATCTTGTCAAGAGCAAGCCGGAAGAAGTTATCGAGCTTGCAGTGAAAGGGATGCTTCCAAAGAATTCTCTTGGTCGCAAAATGGGCAAGAAATTGAAAGTGTATGCAGGTCCTGAGCATCCGCATGCAGCACAGGAGCCCACAGAATTGAAACTTTCATACAGCGCAGAATAACGGAGTAATCCATGAAGAATATTACAGCCACCGGTCGTCGTAAGACAGCAGTTGCCCAGGTAAGATTATTGCCAGGGTCCGGTAAGGTTACTGTTAACAAGAGTCCAATCGAAGACTATTTCCCCGTAGAATTCTATCGTCGTGAGGCATTGCGTCCATTGGAGACATCAAATCTTGAAGGCAAGTTTGATATTTTGATCAAAGCGACAGGCGGTGGGAAGAGTGGTCAAGCAGGTGCAATCCGTTTGGGTGTTGCACGTGCACTTGTCGACTTTGATGCTGAGCTTCGTTCACAATTGCATTCAGCCGGTTTTCTAACAAGAGATCCAAGAATGGTTGAACGCAAGAAATACGGACAAAAGAAAGCTCGTAAGCGCTTCCAGTTCTCGAAGCGATAATACGTTTAGAAATTGTGTGCATACGACCTCACCTCTTCATGTGGCTGAGGTCTTTGCATTCTTCAGGTTGATGATGAAGTTCATCATTAATCCAATAATCATGCTTTGTGATTGAATGTCCTCGTGGCCGCCAAGCGGTTGGACATTCAAGATGATCAAAGCAGTAGTAATAACCAATCAATAGGAGTTGCCTTATGGCAAAGGAAACAACAGTCGAGGCCCTGCTCGAATCAGGTGCCCATTTTGGTCACCTTACCCGCCGTTGGAATCCAAAAATGCGCAAGTTCATTTATACTGAGCGCAATGGAATCCACATCATCGATCTCCGTAAAACAAAAGTATTATTGGACATTGCATCTGAAGCAGCTCATGAAGCGGCTAGCCAGGGTAAAGTCGTTTTGTTTGTAGGAACAAAAAATCAAGCCAAAGAAGCAATTCAAAATGCTGCAAAGCGTTGTGGGGCTTATTATGTTTCTGAGCGTTGGTTGGGTGGTATGCTTACCAACTTTTCAACCATTCGCAAATCTATCAAGCGTTTGTCTTCGATAGACAAAATGGAAGCTGATGGAACATTTGAAAAATTCACAAAGAAAGAGCGCTTGATGCTCAATCGCGAACGTGAACGTTTGCGTCGTGTTTTCGGTGGTATCGAAGAAATGACTCGCATCCCCGGTGCAATCTTCGTTGTGGATGTTCGCAAAGAGCACATTGCCATTCAAGAAGCGCACAAATTAGGCATTCCTGTTATCGGAATGGTTGACACAAATTGCGACCCTGATACAGTTAATTATCCAATTCCTGCAAATGATGATTCAATTCGCACTATTGAACTCATTTCAGAAACACTCGCAGAGTCAGTACTTTCAGGACGTGAAATCGCAAAACAGAAAGCAGCTGAAGCAGGTGTTGCCGGCGAACGCATGGCAAAAGAAAATGAATCCGATGAAGATGGCGGAAAAGGTGCACGTAGAATGCGTCCACGCCGCAAGAAAGATGATGAAACAACAACCAAAGCACCTGATGCAACAGTTGTATCTTAATCTTGGACGAACAATCATCTATACAGGAAATACAAATGTCAATCACCCCACAAATGGTAAAAGACCTGCGCGATAAAACCGGCGCCGGCATGGCAGATTGCAAAAAAGCTCTTGATGAATCACAAGGCAATATGGAAGAAGCAATCGAGATTCTTCGTAAGCGTGGCGCAGCTTCAGCAGCAAAACGTGCGGATCGTTCCGCCAATGAAGGAATTGTCATTGCAAAAACATCAGCTGATGGATCAAAGAGCGTGATTCTTGAAGTGAACTGCGAAACAGACTTCGTTGCTCGCAATGAAGAATTTGTGAAATATGCAGAAGAAATCGCAAATGCATTGTTGAATAGCGATGCGACCGATGAGGTATCATTGATGGCAGTGAATATCGGTGGTAAAACACTTGGTGATCTCCACAATGAAATACTTGCCAAATTCAGCGAGAAAATCGGTTTGAAGCGTTTTGAAATCATCCGCGCTCAAGGATTTGTCGCAGATTATATTCACGCAGGAAGCAGACTCGGTGTTTTGGTGGAAACAAATATCAATAATGCCGTGGAAGAAGCAAAAGCACTCCTGCGAGACATCGCAATGCAAATCGCCGCAATGACTCCTGCTTATGTAAAGCGCGAAGATGTGAAAACCGATGCCTTGGAAAAAGAAATCGAAATCTATCGTGATAAAGCAATTCAAGAAGGAAAAAATCCTGATATAGCCGATCGTATTGCAAAAGGACAAATTGAAAAATATTATCAAGAACAATGCTTGCTCGAGCAAAGCTTTGTTAAGGATAGTAAGAAAACTGTCAATGACATTCTCAATGAGATTGGCATATTGACAGGTGAGCCGGCAAGTGTTATCAGCTTCCGCAGATATTTTCTTGGCGAATAATTTATTGAAATGTCCATGACATCTATAGCGGCATGAATTTTTTGTAAATTTATGCCGCTTTTTTATGTCTTATGAGAGTGAATGCCATGCAACAGTCACGATATAAACGCATTCTGCTCAAATTGAGCGGTGAATCCCTGATGGGTGACCAACAATTTGGTTTATCCTCCTCAACACTGAAACAATATGCCAAAGATGTGGCCAAAGTATATCACTTGGGCATTGAGATCGGCATCGTGATCGGTGGAGGTAATTTCATCCGGGGAGAACAAGCGGCTCAGCAAGGAATTGATAAAGTATCCGGTGATTATATGGGGATGCTTGCCACAGTGATAAATTGTATTGCTTTTCAGCATGCTTTGGAAGAAGAAGGTTTGCCAACAAGACTCCAAACAGCCATTCACATGCAACAAATTGCAGAACCATTCATCAAAAGACGAGCAATCAGACACTTGGAAAAAAAACGCGTTGTCCTTTTTGGAGCAGGAACTGGAAATCCCTATTTCACAACTGATTCCGCCGCGGCTTTACGTGCAATAGAAATGGAAGCCAATGTTATCATCAAAGGAACTAGAGTGGATGGGGTCTATGATTCAGATCCCGAACGCAATCCATCAGCAAAACGCTATGAGGAGGTTTCTTATCAGGAAGTATTGCTCAAAGGTTTGAAGGTAATGGATGCAACAGCAATAGCATTATGTCAAGATAATGCACTACCAATCCTGGTATTCAATATGAATGTTCCGGGTAATCTCGAAAAAATCATATTGGGTGAGAATATCGCCACAGTTGTACAATAAACACAAGAAAGGATTTTTCATCATGCCTGTCAATGATATCGTTAAAGAAGCCGGAAATGCAATGGCAAAAGCAGTTGAGCATGCCGGACAACATATTTCAAAAGTTCGTACCGGAAGAGCTTCCGTCACATTGCTTGATAATGTGAAGGTTGATTATTATGGAACACCAACACCTCTTGCTCAAGTTGGAAACCTTTCCGTTCCTGATGCAAGAACCATTCTGATTCAGCCATGGGATAAAGGTTCATTATCCGCAATTGAAAAAGCAATTCTCACTTCAGACTTGGGATTGAATCCCACAAATGATGGATCAGTAATTCGCGTACCAATTCCACCACTTACTGAAGAGAGAAGAAAAGAGTTCGTGAAACTATGCAAGAAATTCGCCGAGGAGGGTAAAATCGCCGTGCGCAATATTCGTCGCGATCACATGGAAGAATTGAAAGTTGCCGAAAAGAAGGAGCATTTTTCCGAAGATGATAGAAAACGTGGTGAAGACGAAATTCAAAAATTGACTGATCGCTATGTGAAAGACATCGATGCCGTCATGGTAAAGAAAGAAAAAGAAATTCTTGAAGATTGATTCTCAATGTCAGATCAACCAATACCAATACCACAACCGAAAGATCAACATTCCATCAAAGATCAATTTGAATCATTTGTGGAATTAGTCACAATCCTAAGGCGCGAATGTCCTTGGGATCGCAAACAAACGCATGAATCACTGTCTCATTTGTTTATCGAAGAAGCATATGAGATGATAGATGCAATTGAGTCCGGTGACGATGCAGAATTTGCAAAGGAATTGGGAGATTTGTTTCTGCATATCGTGATGCATGCAGTGATTGCCGAGCAAAGAGGATCATTCTCAATTCTGGATGTCATAAAAAAAGTTCAAGAGAAACTCATTCATCGGCATCCTCATGTTTTTGGAGAGATATCAGCTCACGATGAAGAGACAGTCAGAAAAAATTGGGAAGATTTAAAAATGCAGGAAGGGAGATCATCAACTCTTGAAGGTGTACCAAATGCATTACCCGCATTGCTGCGAGCCCAAAGAATTCAGGAAAAAGCAGCAAATGTTGGGTTTGATTGGGACGAAGAAACTGATGTTTGGAAAAAAGTCTATGAAGAAATCCATGAACTTCATGCCGAACTTGAAAATGGAGATCATGAAAAAATCACTGATGAACTTGGGGATGTATTGTTTTCGATTGTGAATGCAGCAAGATTCAGGTCGATTATTGCCGAAGAGGCATTACAGAAAACATCAAACAAATTCAAAAGAAGATTCATGAGCATTGAACAATCTGCTCTAGAATTGGGGAAACAATTGAAGGACATGACATTGCAGGAAATGGATGATCTCTGGAACAAAGCCAAGCAACAAGGTCTGTAAACTATCAAGGACTTTGAAGTTATCGTAAATCCAATATCTCAGTGTCTTTTGGGGGCGAAAATGTAAAGAGAGACTCAGGTAATGAAGCATTGATTTTCAATGACTGAATATCCCACATTAATGCTTGCTGCCCTTCCACTGCTTTTATTCTCTTGATCTCAGATCCACCTTTCTTTACAAATAATGTCAATGACTTTATACCCATCGCAGTTTTCCCACTTTTTGGTATTAACTCCAAACCATGATATATGGAATTTCCAATGCTGAATTCTTTAAGCTCTTTCGGTTGATAATTATACAAAAAAGTAAAGAGGACAATGTCCAAGGAAGTGCTTGGTCTGGACTTTAATGCATTGATCGTTACGTTTTTCCTTGCAGGTACATAATTCCAAATGGAATTTCCATCACAGATGATGGTTCGATCAGTGACAGTAAGATGATATTTTCCAGAACGCAATGCTTTTAATGTGCCTTTGATACCCGAGACCGGCTCTAAACTGCTAAATGACACTTCCAATGATCGCATTGATCCAAACTTTTTTCGCAACTGTGCAAATAGTTGATCTTTTGAATCCTGAGCATTCGCAAATGAATGATGCATAAGTGCGAGGACAAATGTCATAAGTATGAACTTTATACCTTTATATGTCATTTTTTGAATCTGATTGTGAACTTTGGGTATCGACTTATGGTGGATTTGCTTTCTTTTCTATTTGTTCTTGAATCTCTTTTGCAAAGTTACATGATAGAGATATCAGATACTATCTCAAACATTCCTAATTTTGCATATGATACAGAAGCAAGTACACATTATCGTATTTCTGACAGCAATACTATTGCTTTGCTTTGGATGTAATGATACACCACAAGCACCCAAAGCAGATCCTGATCCGGGTGCAATCAATGACACCTTATATCTTCCCATTCAGCCGGATTGGACTGATTTCAATGAACCATCTGATATCCTCATTGGTCGCGAACCATTTGTTTATGTTGTTGACACCAAAAACAATCGCATAGTCATGATGGACATAGCGGGGAGAAGAGTTGGGGTTTCAGGGTATATCAAAAATCCGATCGCATTGGCACAGGATGGTGTATTTGATTTGCTTGTATGCGCAGAATTGGACACAATGCTTCAAGGCAAGTCGGTGACTATCGGGGGTATTTTCAGAATTCATTTGAATGAGGCTCGTCATAATATTACCAATGCATCAATAGAATGCGCATACAGTCAACCAAGCAGACCGGAACGTCGCTATACAGGAATTGCAGTGCTTCCCGGCAATGCATATGTGATTTCAAGAACAGGGCCAAGCAATTCCTCCCGTTTTGACCCTGATGATGCAGTGCTTCTCATGACTCAACAAGACTCGGTTTCAAGTCGAATATCTTCATTGATACCGGAAGGCAATGCACTATATTCCATAGGTTCAATTTCATCTCTTTCGGTTGCAGCCGATAGATCTCAAGATTTACTCTTCACTCAGATTTCCCCTGCAATGCAATTCAAAGCACAATGGTTAACCTATGTTTCTGCTGATGTTACGGGCTGGTTTCAGAAATTCAATCCGGCCGAACCACAAAATTCAGGTGGGGATTTATTGACCGTGGGAAGATTCGACATGCCTGAGGACATAACCTATGACATCTTTGGCAATGTATATGTGATTGATGCAGGAAAAGACTCGGTATTGAAATTCACATCAACCGGAAAGGAAATGCATTCATTCGGAGGGATGGGCAGCGGCAAGTCCAAGTTTGCTGGTCCAAAAGGGATTGCCTGGTTTAATAAAACACTCTATGTGGCAGACACCAAAAACAATCGTATTTGTCGATTCAGACTTTCAACTGATCAATAAAAAAAGCCATGTCGTGTAAACAACATGGCTCTCATTCAAATCAAGAATGAATTATTCTTGTTCCATCGTTGCGCGATATTGACGACGAGCTGCTTTCATACGAGAAAGACGCTTCTCTACTGAAGGCTTAATGAAGAAAGCGCGTTTCTTGAATTCACGCAAAACTCCACTGCGCTCATACTTCTTTTTGAAGCGACGCAATGCGCGGTCGATCGACTCATTGGATTGGATTGTTACGCCTACCATATCTCTTTTGATTAAAGATGGATAATTTATTTAACTAAATTTTCAATCAACTTTTTCTCTTTGTTCTTCTCAAATTGAACGATGATGGCAAAACCACCGTTGGAAATGATTTCCTTTGAGAGAACAACGCCAAGATCATCCCACTTCTTGTGATAAATTACATCGCCAACAGCATATACATCGGCAGGGTTATAAATCTTGGAATCTTCTTTTGAAACCTGTACTATAGCAGCAGTTTTGTCTGACTTAGCTTCAAGAACATCAAGATCAACAAGCTGAGAATGACGGCTGAGTGTGCAACGTGCCCACTGACGACGGCCTTCTGCAGACTCCATCGGCTCGCCAATGAGCTCATGCTTCGTCTCTTTCATCAAGAAAGGCGAAAAGAGCTTGACATACTTGGCTTTTCTGGCGCGTCTGACTTTTGCTGCCATGGAGAACTCCGTTTACAGAGTAACATTACACAATACAGGGACTGCAAATATACGAATAATTGCTATAGCCACCAAGCACAACTATTGATGAATCAATGTGATGAGATGAAGAAACCCCGATGTTCAAACTATCAATATCGCTTGCTCTTGATAAGGCAGGGCATATAATGATGGAGATTTTCGAGAACTTTGCCCGTTCCGCGTACAACTGCGGTCAATGGGTCTTCTACGACATGCACAGTTAGGGTAGTTTCGGTTGATAGGCGTTTATCGAGTCCTTTGAGCAAAGCGCCCCCGCCCGAGAGCATGATTCCACGATCGTAGATATCTGCGGCCAATTCCGGAGGAGTTCTTTCGAGAAGCATGCGTACGCTTTCCACGATCATACCCACACATTCACTGAGGGCTTCGCGAATATCGATTGAACTTACGGTTATGGATTGAGGGATACCCGTGATCAAATCACGTCCTTTGACCTCTATTTCAACTTCTTGCTCGAGGGGATAAGCAGAGCCAACTTCACATTTGATGATTTCTGCTGTTCTTTCCCCGATGAGGATATTATGACTTCTTTTGAAATACTGAACTATGCTATTGGTCATTTCATCACCGGCCATTCTGATGGATTCATCGGTGACAATGCCGGATAGAGCAATAACAGCTATTTCAGTTGTTCCGCCCCCAATATCTACAATGAGATTGCCTTTTGGTTCATGCACATCAAGACCAATGCCGATTGCAGCAGCCATTGGCTCTGCAATAAGATGAACTTCCTTCGCACCTGCATGTTCAGCACTGTCGCGAACGGCTCTCTTTTCAACTTCGGTGATGCCTGATGGAACACAAACAACCACTCTTCTGGCAGGTTGCCATGACAAAGAGATTTTCTTTATGAATGCCCTGAGCATGCCTTCTGCGATTTCAAAATCTGCAATAACGCCATCTTTAAGCGGACGTATTGTGCGAATATCGCGATGAGTTTTACCAACCATGGCTTGTGCTTCATGCCCGATGGCCAAAATATGTTTATTGGTGCGGTCAAAAGCAACGATGGAGGGCTCATTCAACACCAATCCTTTATCCTTCATCCAAATGAGGGTATTGGCGGTGCCGAGATCAATGGCCACATCGGTGGATAAAAATCCAAAACGCATCACGTTCTCACAAAACTGGTTAGGAATTCCTGCCTGATTTCAGGCCTTGGGCAATTCAAAGCAGGACTGCAAAAATAATAATCTATGGACACAAAACCAATCTCGGAAGCAAGTTTCCGAAATGTTCACATTATTCTAAGTTTATGATTACAAATATCTTGCAAACATGCACTATTCGGCTTTCCGAAGCTGTTCGGCTTCCTGAACACTTTGGGTTTTTTGCTCAAAATGGGGCTCTTTTCCGGATTCAACCACTTCTTTCCCAATTATGCAGTGATTGATGTCTTTCCGATCAGGCACTTCAAACATGATGGGAAGCATGATCTCTTCAACAATGGCTCTCAAACCTCTTGCTCCTGTTTTGCGAATCTTGGCTTTTTCCACGATGGCCAATAAGGCATCAGGGGTGAATTCCAATCCGCATTGTTCCATGGAGAACAACTTTTGATACTGCTTGATGAGCGCATTTTTGGGCTTTGTCAATACCTCGAGCATCGCCTCATCGGAAAGCGGTTCCAATGGAGCGATGACAGGCAATCTTCCGACCAATTCGGGAATAAATCCAAACTTGATGAAGTCCTCCGGTTCAACCCTTGAAAGCAAAGCATGAGATTCTTCTACATTTTCTTGCAGGCTTGAGCTAAACCCAATGGTCTTTGCATTGATTCTGCGAGCAATTGTTTTTTCGACGCCATCAAATGCTCCGCCGCAAATAAACAGTATGTTCTTTGTATTGACATAGACCAAAGATTGCTCAGGATGTTTTCTACCACCACGTGGTGGAACACCGGCCACGGTACCTTCCAAAAGTTTGAGTAATGCCTGCTGCACACCTTCGCCGGATACGTCTCGTGTAATGCTTTGAGAATCGGAACGGCGGGCAATTTTATCTATCTCATCGATATAAATTATTCCACGTTCAGCCCTCTCCACATCATAGTCTGCATTTTGAAGCAGGTGAACCAGAATTGTTTCAACATCATCGCCCACATAACCGGACTCAGTTATTGTGGTGGCATCTGCAACAGCGAAAGGAACATCCAAAATGCGAGAAAGAGTTTTTGCGAGAAGAGTTTTACCGGTACCTGTGGGACCTGCAAGGAGAATATTGCTCTTTTCGATTTCCACTTCATCTTGTGAAGGGAGCGCATGGGAGGCAATCCTTTTATAGTGATTGTACACCGCAACGCTCAATATTCGTTTTGCATTATCCTGCCCGATCACATAATCATCCAATTTGGATTTGATTTGCGATGGCTTCAACAATGCTGATTTTTGAAGCTGTTGTTTATGAGATTTCGTGGAAGGTGCAACATGTTGATTCAATACATCCATGGATGTATGAATGCAGCGATCGCAGATGTATACTTCATGTCCTGCAATGAGGTTCTGAACATCTTCTGCGAAACGACCACAGAATGAACAGCGAATGGAATCTTTATCGTGTATACCTGAACTCATTGATTATGACTGTCACGTTACGAGAAAAAAATGGCGGGACGAAGCGATCGACCCGCCTTCAATGCATGTTACGGGAATTATGATTTATTCCCTTCATTTGGACGACGATCAAGGATTTTGTCGATGATACCATAATCCGCTGCCTGTTGGGCGCTCATATAATTATCTCGATCCGCATCTTTGAGAATTGTATTTGTATCTTTTCCTGTATGCTTGCTGATGATTGCATAGAGCATTTCACGAATGCGAAGCATTTCTTTGGTGTAGATTTCAATGTCTGTCGCTTGACCTTGCGTACCACCCAATGGCTGATGCATCATGATGCGAGAATTGGGAAGCGCAAAACGTTTGCCTGCAGTCCCTGCACACAATAACACCTGCGCCATTGATGCTGCCATACCTACGCAAATCGTGCTGATGTCGGGTCTTACAAATTGCATGGTATCATAAATGGCCATGCCTGCGGTTACGCTTCCACCCGGTGAATTGATATAGATATTGATATCTTTTGTAGGATCTTCGCTTTCCAAAAACAAAAGCTGTGCCACTGTCAAACTTGCAACATGATCATCAATCGGTGTTCCGATAAAAATGATTCTGTCCTTCAAAAGGCGAGAATAAATATCATAGGCCCTTTCGCCTCTGCTTGTTTGTTCCACAACCATGGGAACGAGTTGATTCATCATATAGATGCTCCTGGTGGTGATTATTCACCGGCAGATTTTGATTTAGTTGATTTCTTCTTTGGCTTTTCTTCTGCATCATCAGATTGTTTGGTCTTGCTTGAAGCTTTTGCTTCTTTGGACTTTCCTGTCTTTGGCTTTGCAGTCTTGCTCGTTGATTTTGCCGGCTTTGCCTTTGACGAAGAAGTCGCCTCTGCAGTGTCTTGCATCTGCTGAACCATGGCTTCCATGTCCTTTTCCGCGAAATAAGCTTCAGGATCAACTTCGGTTATTGTAGCCAAAGAGAGAATCTTCTCCATGACTTTTCCTGCAAGGATTGACCCCAAAAATCCATTGTCTTTCATCAATTGCGTGAGAATTTGATTATCTGTCATGCTGGTTTGTGAACGATAGTGCTGCACATAAGGAATCAAATCCTGCTCTTCGAGAGTAATGCCTTCTTTCTCAATGATTCTTTCACGTATCAATTCCCAGCGAGCCGTTTGCTCTGCATAGGGTTTGAACATGCCCTCAAGATCTGATAATTTCATGTCCGCAGCTGCAGGCCCTTGCTGTTTTTTGAAATTATCGAACATGCCATGCATCACTTCATGCACAATCTGTTCAGGTACTTGAAAATCATGCTTTGATGTCATGATATCAACAACTTGAATTTCCATTTCTTTTTTGGCTTCATCATCAAGCATGCGATTATTATAATCACGAACACTTTGCTCCAAATCTTCGATTGTATTGAGTGTGCCACGTGAATACTTTCTGACGAATTCTTCATCCAAGATTGCGGGTACGATTTTTTCAGCGGAAAGAATAGTTACTTCGAAACGATCCGGATTTTCATCACCTTCGGTTTTATCCATGTATGTGACAATGTCGCCAACTTTTTTCCCAATCAAAGCATCTCGTAAAAAGCCGTCCAAGTCTGGATGTTCAAGAAAGATTGTGTTTTCTTGTGGTTCCAATCCTTCCAATGGCTCTCCTGTTTCATCATCAACTTTTGTGAAACGAATGGTCACATTGTATTTTGCATCCTCAATGTTCTCAGCTGCTTCACTTGATGCTGCCTTCAACAATATCTCATCGATGATTTTTTGAACGTCTTCATCACTTACTTTGCTGACGGGCTTCTTCAATTCCAAACCGTCATAGGATGCTACTTCAAATTCAGGAATGATGCCAAAGCGAATGACATATGTCATCGAGGCGTCTTCACTAGGTTTGAGATCGCGTAATTCAGGTTGGCCAACAACTTTCACATTATTGTTGCGAGTATAACTTCTGAACTCAACATCAGCAATGTCCATGATGCTTTCTTGTTCGATTTGTCTTCCAAATCTCTGCTTGATGATTGACAAAGGAACCTTGCCCTTCCTAAAACCCTTGATTTCAATGGTTGGCTGTGCTTTGATATAAGCACGCTCAAAATGAGGAACAAAATCCTCTTTCGTCAATGTAAAACTGACTTCTTGTGTGCAATCATCAATTGATATTACGGTGATTTCCAAAGGAGTGACCTTGATAACTCTCAAAATTCCGGTGCTACCGGTGATGTATTGTGCGGATGGGGAGGGTCGAACTCCCACGGGTTGCCCCACCAGATCCTAAGTCTGGCGCGTATGCCAATTTCGCCACATCCGCATGTATCAACTATGGACAAGAGCGCAAAAATACAATGTTTTCAGCGGTTTATGAAATAATTGTTAACTTGACATGCTCAATGCCGGATTGATCAATCCTTATCATTTATGACTATTCTCCACCGATTACGCCATGAACTCGCAAAATTCAAAGTATGATGTTATAGTTCTAGGTGCCGGCGTGGCGGGTTTATCGGCAGCGATTCATGCTGTTCGCAGAGGGCTAAAACCACTGGTGATAGAATCGACCGCATATATAGGTGGCAGGGCTCGATCATTCACGGATAGAGTTTCGGGGGATATCATAGACAATGGTCAACATGTCATGATGGGGTGTTATGCATCATTCTTCGACTTATTGACTACGCTTGGTAGTATGGGAAAGATCAAAAAGCAGGATGTACTCACGATTCCATTTCATTTTCCGGATGGAAGCAATGATCTCTTGCATGCCAAGGGCATTGGGAATATGCACGGGCCGCTCGGCATGGCTCTTGGATTATTGAGACTTTCATTTCTGATAGGCAAAGACAAAAGAAATCTTCTTCTTTTTGCCATTCGTGTGAAATTGGGTCTTTGCAAACCCGGTTCGATGACGGCAATGGAATTATTATTGTCAGAATCGCAATCTCAATCCGTGATTGAAAAAGTTTGGGTGCCGGTGATTCTTGCTACGATGAATGGGAAGCCGGAAGAAGTGTCCGCCAAGATATTCATCACAGTATTGAATCGTGCTTTTTTTGGACCTGGTGATTCATCTTCTTTATATATCCCGCAATGTGGATTATCTGAATTATTCGAACCATTTCAATCGTGGATTGAACAACAAGGTGGTGCAATTATTCAAAGCAATGGAGTTCGTCACATTGAGATTACAGATGAAGTTGTGCGGGGTGTAAGACTCTTGGATGATACATTCATTGAGTGTCCAAATGTGATCTCTGCAATTCCTCCACATGCCCTCTTGCATATTTTGCCCGAATCCGTAAAGCACCATAATCACTTTTCATCGCTCGATCGTATTCGCTATTCTCCAATCATATCTTTGTATCTCTGGTTCGACAAAGCATTTCCCGGCATTGATCTTGCTGCAATTATGGAATCTTCAACACAATGGATTTTTCGGAAGTCAACAATAATGGAACATGGTGAATCATTGCTTGCATTGACAATTAGTGCAGGTGATGAAATCGTGAACATGTCAACCGAAGACATTGCACAAACATGCGCGAAAGAAGTCCGCAAGTGTTTCCCTGAAATGTTTGATGCACGATTGATACATTGGAAAGTGATAAAAGAAAAAATGGCAACGGTATTGATTGATCCGGAAACGGAAGAAGCAAGGCCGGATCAATTAACTCCTGTGAAGGGATTCTATTTGGCAGGAGATTGGACAAATACGGGATTACCTGCTACATTGGAGGGTGCAGCATGTAGTGGTGGCATAGCTGCATCGTTGATCTAACCTCCATAAGCTCCGAAAGATCGTATTCCCAAATTCCAGATGGCTTTTGTCATTCCCCACATCAACACACACCAAGCGATGCATAATGCAAGATGTTGCAATGCATGATCCATGGTTAATTGTCCAACCGAAAAGGCGGCAGGAACATAACCAAAGTATTGAAAGGGTAATATTGAAGATATGGATTGCAGCCAGGAGGGTAAAACGTCAAGAGGAACAAGTGAACCCGAAAGAAACCACATGCTTATATCAAAAATCACATGGAATGTCCATGTTTCTTCAAACCAAAATGCCAGATATGAAATTGACATCGATATGAAAAACTTGATTGTCATGGCCAAGATGACGAGCAATACGGATAATGCGCAACCTTTAAGTGAAATGGGAGATGAAGCAAACAATGGGATGAAAGGAATGAGTATGCAAGTGGAGAAAATAACCCCTATTCGATCTGATGCCGCAAGCGCACCCGAAAATCCAAGATGAGATATAGGCTTTATCAAATATTTATTGAGATCCCCATTCCTGATCTCTTCTGATACATTTTTTTCAATCCGTCCTGAACGAATGATTACTCCATACAGTGAAGCAAATATCACATACAAAAACATCAAATCAGGTGTATATGAACCTATGTTTTGCTGTGCTCTTCCGGAGAATACGGAATTCCATAAGAAGTATTGAACGATGATGAGAATCACCAAAGACAAAAAACTATTGCTGAAATAATCCATGCGATATTCAAGCAATGAGGAAAGACCACTTCGAAAGGTTGCAAGATATGTGCGCATCATAGAGCTCGAGTTCGCCCACCATCCACAAGCATAGTAATGCCTGTGATATACGATGCTTGTTCAGATGCAAGAAACACTGCCGCTGAAGCAATCTCTTCCGGCTCGCCCAAACGTTTCATTGGTACCTCTTGGGCCATGGCATTGGTAATAGCTTCCAATGATTCTTGTTGATCTTGCGCTTTCTTTTCGATCAATGCTGATAATCTTCCTGTTTTGGTTGCACCGGGAAGGATGCTGTTTACGGTAATACCAAATTGAGCGACTTCATTGGATAATGTTTTTGACCAAGCAGCTGTTGCGCTACGAATGGTGTTTGAAACGCCAAGACCATCCAGAGGTTGTCTAACAGATGTAGAAATGATGGAGATGATTCTGCCATATCCTCGTTGTTTCATCGTTGGAATACAATGCTGGGCAATGATATGGGATGACATAAGCAATCTGTCAAATGCCACATGAAACTCATCGATTGTGGAATGCTCAATAGAACCTGATGGAGGTCCGCCGGAATTATTGATGACAATATCTATGGCGCTAATCTCAAGTTTTTGCAATGCAGACTTAACATCTTCCGGATGTGAGAAATCAGCAATAAGCGTGCGATGTTGTTGACCATCTGATGAGGGAAGTGAATCAATCACAGCACGCAATTTTTCTTCATTCCTTGCAAAGCCAATGATGGAACAGCCGGCATCGGCCAGAATGGTGGCTATGGCCAAACCTATGCCTTGCGTACAACCACAAACGAGTGCGGTTTTATTGTCGAAACGAATATTCATGAAATTATCCTGTCATTTTGCAAGTACAATGAATTGCGTTCTTCTATTGAGAGCACGATTGCGTTCGGTATCATTCGGTGCAACCGGTTGAGACATGCCGAATCCTCTTCCTCTCAATCGCTTTTCCTCAATTCCTCTTTTTACCAATTCCTGCATAACCGATTTGGATCGTGCATCGGAAAGTTTGAGATTAAATTCTTCTCCACCGATATTATCGGTATGTCCCTGAATCTCCAATCTCAATTTTGGATACCGTTCCATGAGTTCGGCAAGTTCATCAATGCGAATCATCGATTCTTGGCGAACAATGGAAGAATTGAAATCGAAGTGTATGGGATACTTAAAACCATCGGCAACATCAAATCCGGGTCCGAGAGGGGCGGTGTCATATTCACCTTCGCAATGAACTGAATCGGAAGAGAAATCAAGGCCCATGAGTACTTTGTGAATTCCATAATACTCAGGGGCTTTATAGGTGATTTTATAAAAATTTCGAAGACTTCTGTAAATATCCAGGAATACGGCAATCAATTCTTCTTTTGTTTTCGCTCGATAATATTTACCACCGGTATATTGCGCAATCTGCCGCATGATTTCATCATTGGGATAACCAAAACCGACAGTGAAGATATTGACACCTTTTGTCTTTGCGGTGTCGAGAATCATTTTCAATCGTGCTTGTGAATAATTGTCCTCACCATCGGAAAAGACAACGATCACTTTAGGAACTGTGTCGGGAATTTCGGAAGTGAATGCCTCCATTGATTTCATGATTGCATCATATAAACCCGAATAATACCCCTGACCTTCAAGAAATGTCGATTTGAATTTATTGACAATGATTTCCTTGTCCTTCCACATCGGAACTTTCAGTGTATAATCCTTCGAAAAGGTGGAAATCCCAATTCTGTCTTGTGGCTGTTTCATGTTTACGAACAATTCGGTACCCATTGAAATGGCATCCATCACCCCGGACATTGAACCGCTGAAATCAACGCTGAGCATGATTGCATAGGGAATGGAATCAGCATCGCCAAATTCACGGACTTTGAAATTGTCTATCCCAACTGTAGAACGACCAAGTTTTTCTTTCAACAAATACCAATACTTTTGATCTTCGCGATAGGGCGGTGCAATATGTGTGATATAGTGTCCGGTAGTGTCATATACTTTGGCGAATAATCGAATCTGTTCAGGATAAGAATTGGTTTCGATTCTGGTTATTTCCATCTGTATGTCGGAGGGCTTTGCGCTGTCGATATGCTTAGTTGATGTAAGCAGAAATTGGCGCTTCATCGAATCAGTGACATCGCTTTGTAATTCGAGTGAAGAAAGCATTGCTGCTCTTCGAGATGTTCCGCAGGATGAAAGCAGCATCATGCCATAAAGCAATAGCAATAGAAAGGAAAAGGCAGATTGTTGTTTCAACACTGCCTTTTTTTTATGTGTATGTGAAGATGAATCCTTCATGCATTATTCAGCTTTTGGTGGTTGCCATGAACGCTGTGACCACTTAACCAATTCTATATTTGCATTTCCAACATATAATTTCATTTTTGCACGTATTGGAATCCGTGCTTCATCATCGGAGAACCATCCTTCGAATTTTCCGGATAAACCATAAATGCCTGTCCAATTTGCAGTACCACTCAAGTACACTGTTTTTATTGGATACTTTGCAGCATCGATTTCAACAGTTTCTTCTTTGCCAACGAAATTGATCGAAGTGGAAACAGTATCATCCATGATGATTGTAGGTACTTTGATCGTCTTTTTGGATTTCAGCATTTGCCGAGCAAGAAAGAATAAACTACTTCCATCATTCCATTTCTTTTGAGTTTTCAGAATACGTTTATTGCTCAACTTATTGGCTTTGTATTTTTCCATGGTGACTGTTTGACCGGGATAATCAAACAAATATTTGTCATAACTCCATGAACCATCGGACTCCTTGGTACTTGCCTCAAAGTTGTGAGAGAATTGCACCGATGGATCAATCCAGCTTTCATAGATGGAGTGCAAATCAACAAATGGTATGCCTTTGCGTGAATCGATATACACTTTTGTATGATGGACTGTTTTACCATTGAAATTTTCATTCTTCAATGTTGTCACTTTGATGGTTCCAAGAGATATGCCCATATAGGAAACATCATAAGTCAATTCTTCCCCTGGTGCCATTACTTGGGCATATGTCGAAAACGTTGAGAAGATTCCGAATAAAAAAACGAGAAATAATCTATTGAATGCATTCATTGATTGAATATTCCTGGTTTATTTGAGTTTTGCGATTTTGCTTGCTTCGGGGAATAGCGTGATTGCTTTCTTTATCTGCTTATCATCTTCATAAGCAATTGGATAAAAACCCGCATTACCAAATATAGAACGTGCAATTGTTGCTTTTATCATGCTTTTGAGATATTCTTTGTCTGTTGCATAGTTGGTATCATTCCATTGAATTTCTCTTGAATCAGACAATGCACGAAAATCATTGAGCAGATCATCTGAGATAGCGAAGTTCTTTCTGAATCCATTGAAATTATCTTTGAAAGAGGTTCTGATAGATGCTCCAAATCCACGGAGATATGAATCGGTGAATTCCCAGAATATATTTTTGCGTCGAATGGATACACTCAAAGGTGTGATTGTATCAGGTTTTACAACATAATCAGGAGTAATGCCGCCGCCCCCGTAAACCGTTCTTCCGCTCATTGTTTTGAAAATGGGGCGGGTGGAATCAGATTTCTTTTTTGAATCTTGTGAGTGCTCGATGTTTTCACCTTCTTCAACTTCTTCGCGACCTTCACCACGATAGTATTTGTCTTTATCGCCATATGGTCTTTGAATCAAACGACCTGAAGGGGTATAGTATCTTGAAATGGTAAGACGATATGCTGACCCGTCAGGCAGAGGATATTGTTGTTGAACGAGTCCCTTTCCGAAAGACACGTCTCCAACGATCAATCCGCGATCAAGATCTTGAACTGCTCCGGAAACAATTTCACTTGCTGAAGCTGAACCACCATTGATCATCACAATGAGGGGAATATTCTCAAACTCTCCGCCATCATTGGAATAATAATCTTCGTCAACTTCCGGCCTGCGTCCTTTCGTATACACGATCTTTTGACCGCCTTTCAAGAATTCATCTGCAAGTCTGAATGCCTGATCGAGATATCCACCGGGATTATTTCTTAAGTCAAGAATAAGCTTCTTCATGCCTTCACCACGCAATTTGGATGCGGCTTCCATGAATTCTGAATGCGTTGTTGCGGCAAATCGATTGATGGAAATCAGACCGATATCCGTTTTGTCGATCATGAATGCGGCATCAACTGTATAAAGAGGAATTTTATCTCTGATGATATCATAATCAATCAATTTTGCTTCCCCCGAACGTTTGATTCCGAGCTTCACTTTTGTGTCTTTTGGTCCGCGTAATTTTTTAGGAACATCTTCTCTGGTTAAACCAATTGCACTGCTATCATTGATTTTGATGATTTTATCTCCGGATTGAATGCCAAGTGCTTCACTTGGACCACCGCTTATTGGTGTGACGATTGTGATGGTGTCTTTTACCACATCAAACTCAACACCAATCCCTTCAAAACTTCCCTGAAAATCCTCAGTCACTTTTTTCATTTGATCGGCAGGAATATACACTGAATGAGGATCCAGTTCATTGAGCATACCGCGAATGGCAGCCTCGGTCAATTTTTTTGTGTCAACATTCTCGACATACATTTGATTGGCTCTGTTCAATACATCATTGAACTTTTTGACTTGATCATAAATTGAGTCATTTGACATTGCCGGACGAGACATTGTACCGAGAAAAATTCCGATGCCGACGAAGGCACCAAAGATTAATGCTTTTGTAATTTTCATGGTTTTGTACATCAAGGGATAGTTATAAGGCGCAATTTACGAGTTTATGGGCATTTACCCTCGTTTCAGGTAGGTTCAACCCCCAAATCCACTTTTTGGTTTCGGTGGCTTGACGATTCGAAATTGAGGATAGTGTGATGGATTGAAAAATCAATCCTTGAAGCGGTAACCGACCCCTTTGACGGTTTCAATCAAATGACCGTATCTTCCGAGTTTTTCACGGATTTTGGAAACATGAACATCCACGGTTCTATCGACCACATAGACACTTTCTCCCCAAATCCTCTTGAGTAATGTCTCCCTTGGGAAAACCTTTCCGCGATTGGCAGCCAAAAATGCCAAAAGTTCAAATTCTTTTTTTGGAAAGAAGGATTCTTTCTGATCAATGCGTACGGTATAGTTCTGCCGATTGATCTCAAGGGTGTCAATTGTCAAAACTTCAGGAGCTGCTATTGTTTCTGTGCGAACCTTTTCTGCGGCTCTTCTGAGAATGGTCTTTACACGAGCAACTAAAATGCGGGGGCTTACCGGTTTTTGGATATAGTCATCCGCACCTAGTTCCAGACCAAGTATTTGATCTATTTCCCCGGTTTTTGCGGTAAGAAAGATGATGGACACTTGTGCCAGACCGGGAATGAGTCGGACTTGTCTGCACACTTCAAATCCGTCAGGTCCGGGCATCATGATATCAAGGATGATGAGGTCCGGCTTGAATTCTTCGGCTACGCTAAGGGCAATATTCCCATCTGATGCAGTTGCAACGGCATAACCCTCTTTCTCGAGATTATATCGAATGAGGTCTACAATGTCTTCTTCATCATCAACTACGAGAATTTTCTTTGCCATGGTTCTTCCAAATCATGAATGATTGCATGATGCTATGTCAAATTATGGAATTGTCACCCTCGGCAAGTTTATGATTCGATAACACGGATCAACGTACTTTAAAGGTGGCCATGGTAATAATGGCTAGTAAAATGCCGATGATATAAAAGCGAGTCACAATCTTGGATTCGTGAAGACCGGAGCGTTCAAAATGATGATGCAATGGCGACATTCTCAATAATCTTTTTCCTTCGCCATATTTCTTCTTGGTGTACTTGAAATACATCACTTGAGCAATCACGGACACAGTTTCCGCGAAAAACACCCCACCGAGAATTGGCAGGAGAAACTCTTTTTTTATGAGAATGCATAATCCGCCTAATGCCCCACCAAGAGCCAGTGAACCGGTGTCTCCCATAAATACTTGAGCGGGAAATGAATTGAACCATAAAAATCCAAGTGAAGCACCAACAAGTGCGGCACTGAAAATGGTCAATTCATCGGCACCTCTTAAATGAAAGATGTTTAAATATTGAGAAAACACTGCATTGCCACTTACATAAGATATGACGGCCAAAGCCATGGCTGCAATTCCAACCGTTCCTATGGCTAATCCATCCAATCCATCGGTGAGATTCACTGCATTGGAGGTCGCGGTCAATATGAAAATGACAGCAGGAATATAAAGCCACCCAAAATCAAAATGTATATCCTTTGCAAATGGAAGCGTGGTCAATGTTTTATACTGTTCGAAATTCGAAGAAAACCATTCAGGAAAAAAGTAAATGGTGGAGCCAACGATGAGGCCTACCAAAACTTGACCGACAATTTTATATCGTCCTATCAATCCTTTTTTCATTTTCTTGATTACTTTCAGATAATCATCAAGAAATCCAACCATTCCAAGTCCAAGCGTTATGAAGATGATGAGAATCACGAATGTGTTCTGAATATTGGACCAAAGCAAGGTTGGTATGATCACCGCGGAAAGTACTATGAGCCCACCCATTGTTGGCGTTCCGGCTTTCAATGAGTGATTTCCTGTTTCCTGCAATTCGGATTTTGCTTGTTCTCCGATTTGCATGCGTTTCAACATTTTGATGATCCATGGTCCTACGATGAATGAAATCAATAGAGCGGTGATTGTTGCCGCTGCCGATCGAAATGTCACATATTGAAAGACCCCGAATCCGGGAAGATTGAAATTTGTACGAAGCCAAGAGGTCAAAAAATAAAGCATGCATATCCCTCAAGAATTAATCGGATAGTATTCGAAATTCACGCCATTTCTCTAAAACTCGTTCGAGTTTGATGCCTCTCGAACCTTTGATGAGAACGATGTCTCCGGAATGGGCTTGTTGATTGATCAATTGTGCACATTGCTCAATACCTTCGGCATGAAAGATCTCGGCAGATAATGAATCAATCGAGGCATAAGCCCGAGAAAATTCTTCGCCGGTCACAATGCAAGCATCGCAAAATTGCAATACTTGCCGGAGTAGAGTGCGATGTTCTTCCTGTGAAGAAGTACCAAGCTCGCGCATATCACCTAATAGGGCAATTCGATTTCCAGTGCAAGGCATTGCTGCCAATGTTTCCAAAGCAGTCAACATCGATGCCGGATTGGCATTATAAGAATCATTCAAAACAATAATGTCATCAATCATTGTTTTTGCCATTCTTCCATAACCTATATACAATGGTGCTTGATAGGATTCAAGTGCCTGTGTGATCTGACTCAATGTCAATCCGCAAGAATATCCTATGCAAGCGGATGCTATGGCTGTCAAAGCACCTACTTTCCCGGGCACTTGAACATGTGCGTGCATTGTTCCATGAGCCGTACATAATTCCAATTCGACGAATCCTTGATCATCCAACGTCCATGTGGCATGGATGTCTGCCTCTTTGTCCAATGCATAGGAAATAAAACGCGGACCTTTTGCATAGGCCATTAATCGTTCATCATTCATGTTGATGAGTCGTGTTCCACCGCATAGCTCGAGATATTCATACAATGCAGTTTCTTCCTTTTCCACACCATCAATGTCAATCAATTTTTCAAGATGTTCTTTGCCAATATTTGTGATCAATCCATGCGTCGGTTTAAGCATGTTCGAGAGTATGGCAATTTCACCCGGCTCATTCGTACCAATCTCTATGATTGCAGCTTCATGCTGTCTATCAAGCATCAACATCGTCAATGGCACGCCGATTTGATTATTATAATTGGCATTTGTTTTTAACGTGTTCTTATATGTTCCAAGAACATGTGCTACACAATCTTTCGTTGAAGTTTTGCCGGCAGCTCCCGCAACAGCTATAATTGGAATATCAAATCGCATTCGATGATATTGTGCCAATGCTCCCAATGCATGAAGTGAATTCTCAACGATGATATGTGGAATGGCGGACAAATCTTGTACCATATGCAGACTATCCATTTGAATTACTGCACCAATCGCACCTTTTGAAATTGCATCCTGTATGAAGCCATGTCCATCAAATTGTTCGCCTTTCAAAGGAATATATAAATTCCCCTTTTGAACATTTCTCGAATCCGTTGAAATGCCATGGCAATTCATCGGCAGCAATGTTGAATGCGAGCCGAGAATGGAAATCAATTCAGATTGAGTGAATGAGGCGAAATTTATCATGCTTGATTTGTTATGTCTCTACTTATATGAAGCGCTGAACTTTGCAAACTTAGCAAAATGAACGGCTATGGATTTTTGAGAGAATGTCTTTTTGCAAGCTCAGCTGAAAGCAAGGTTATCACGGCAGTATAATAAGTCCATACGGCAGGAATCACCAATACAGCATATGTTCCATAAAATATGCCAAAACCGGGAGTTTTTCCAACATACCAACTAAACAGCATTCGAGCACTTTCCCATAGTAGCCAGGCAAGGATTGTCGCTTTTCTAATCATGCTCCAAGGAAGTCGCTTTGCAGGCAATGTTCTGTAAATAAACATGAATAGCATTGGGGGCGACAAAAAAGCCACGACCCGCACCAATATACCGGTGATAAATAGTCCATCCGGCAATATTGGAAACAAAAAACCTTCAAATGCGGATGCTATTGGATGAAGAAATGTACTGGCTATCAAGAGAAAAATAAATACAATCGTACCCCAAAGATCCCTCACTTTCACATGCACGAAGGATTGCTCGGTGATTTTCCCGAACACCGCCTCCATGCCGCTGCGAAAAGATGACAATAATGCCGAAGCAGTCCAAAGCAAAGCGGGAATGCCAATCCAACCGGCATTGGAGCTATGGCTGAACAATGAGGTGATTTCCTTTAAAATGAGAGATACGGCACCCGTTCCTGATTCACCCATGGGAAGCAGAGTTGATAGGAATATTTCCAAAGATGGCAAAAAAGCATCTATATTCACCAAATTTCCAACAATGAACAATGCAACCAACAATAATGGAAATACGCATAGCAGGGCATTGAAGGCGATTCCGGCAGAAATGAGAAAAAGATGTCTGGAACCCAAATCTTCCAAAAAAGATTCTAGCGTTTTATACCAATATGTAAGGGTCTTTACATTCACGTTAAATCTGAGTTTCTTAAGGGTATATATTGATATTGCATTGTTTGGCCATGACATCGATGCCATAGCAATCACGCAAAGTTCGTAAATTTGTAATGCTTAAGACATGTTTGAACAATTATCTGCCGCGAGGTGAACTATGATAGATCTTATGAATTTAAGTGCTTCCGAAGAAGAAGTCGGGTTTGAAACCATTCCGATCGGAGTTACCGGTGCTGATGAGAATGACAATATTCGCATTACTCAAAAAGCCCTGAATGAAGTAAAGAAGATCAAAACTCAAAATGCAATTCCAGACGATTATGGTCTTCGTGTTGGAGTGAAGGGTGGAGGCTGTTCCGGTATGTCATACACACTCGGATTTGATGCTTCTCACAAGGATATGGATCGCGTATATGAAACGCAGGGCGTGAAGGTATTCATCGACCCAAAAAGTTTGTTTTATCTAATGGGTGTCACATTGGATTATAGCGATGGTTTGAATGGACGTGGATTTACGTTCAATAACCCTAATGTCACGAAGACATGTGGCTGCGGAAGCTCTTTTGGAGTTTGATTTTACGTACTAAACAGAGATTGCGATTATGGCATATGAATGGAAATTCAACCCTCGTCCATACAGTGATGAGGAAGCAAAAGAGAAACTTGCATCTGTTGTTTCACCGGAAACATCCGATTGGCATTATAATACCCATCACAAAGGGTATGTGACATTCCTCAACAAGATTGAATCAGAGCTTGAGAATACAGATCGTTCCGGAGCGAATGGAAATTACAGTCATGTTGGTGAATTGAAACGTCGTCTTACATGGAATCATGGAGGCACTGTATTGCATGATGTATATTGGGAAGTATTGGGTGGCGATGGTGATCCGTCGAAAGGACCCGAAATTCTAGCAGCAATCGAAAAGGAATTTGGTTCATTCGACAATTGGAAAGCTGATTTCAAGGCCGCCTGCATTGCCGCAAAACTTTCAGGTTGGGGTGTACTTACCCATGATCAACTGTATAGTGGCCGTTTGCTCAATGTATTGGTTGATGAACATCATTATGGAGCTATCTGGGGTGGAATTCCCTTGATTTCATGCGATGTTTTTGAACATGCATACTATCACAAAGATGGCCCGGGAAGAGCAAAATATGTCGATAATTTCTTGGCCAATCTTCATTGGGAAAGAATCAATGAGCGCTATAAGAAATTTGTGCGCTGATTATTCAAAAACAGGAACTAATGAGTTTAATGTGTAGTTTTGTACATACGAACTCCTCGTAAAGTTAAAAGGATGGGCATTTGGCATTTCGCAACAGCGATGAGTCAGATGCCCGTTTTTTTTATTATTTGATTTGACAAAACATATGTCGACACTCCCAATATTTCCGCTTGAGCTGGTGGTATTTCCGGATACAACGTATCCTCTTCACATCTTTGAGGAGAGATACAAGGCAATGATCGGACTTTGCCTGGCCGAGCAATCACAGTTTGGAATTCATTTGAAATCAACAGGGACTTTGTATCCGATCGGAACCGTTGTAGAT
>VGWD01000025.1 GCA_016873735.1 Ignavibacteria bacterium
CGAACAGAGAAGTTAAGCCCTGTTGAGCTGATGGTACTGCATGCGTAGGTGTGTGGGAGAGTAGGTAGTTGCCGGGTCATCTTCTTCTAAAAAGCCTCAATCTATGCGATTGGGGCTTTTTGCGTTTGGGGTTAGAATAAGTTTTTTTTAAAATCCCAATCATTCTTTCTATTTTGCATGCAATCATCGGTCATGCTCACCACATGATTCCCAAACACGGGCTCATACAGACCTTTCCACGACTTTTTGTCTATGGTGAGTTATGGCTTCTTCGAAAAATCTGCAACCCTTTTACAAGAATTGGTTCTTCTGGGTAATGGTTGCCGTTGCAGTTGCTTATTTTTCAACAAGAAATTCAAATAAGCCCACCCCCACTGTCGATTATATGACAGCCCTCAAAGAAAAAGCATATGCAAAACTCGATAGCGGAATCGTGAGCGATAAATTGTTGAATGCAGAAACCTCCGATGATGATAAAGAAGAATTGTTCGTTCGTATTCCGCTCGATAAATTAAAACCAGGTACTATTCTCGATTTTGGAAGTAAAGATGATACGAATCATCGCATAACTGTTACTCTCCTTTCTGAGAAATCTGCTGAAGTCACCATACATGATGCAGTTGCATTAAAAGGTGATTCAACAAATATTCAATCAAAAATCGAAACAGGTACCTATGCAATATCGGTTTTTGAAGGTTCACAAGTCCTTACTGATAATAGCGATAATCCATTGATGCAAAAAGCTGCCCTTATTCTGGAAAATCTCTCTTATGGCGCAGACAAAGGACATCCTCTGTTAAGTAAAAAATACTGCATCGGAAAATCAAAAAATGTAAGTGGATTGGAATCTCCCGTTTTGCGCATTTATCCATGGTTGGATCCTATCAACTTCCCCAAAAGCGGACAAGAATTTTCTTTTGATAAACATCAGGTATTATTCGGCTTAAGTATGAAGAGATAATCTAAAATTCATCGCAAAGCGGATAAAATCTTCATTCTGGCAGCTTTCAATGCCGGTAGAAAACCTCCAATAAACCCCATCACCAAAGAAAAAATTAAGGCTCCGTATATCACGGAGCTCGTCATTGAAAAACTGAATGATAATTCGGTGAAAGATCCGAAATTCAAAGTAGAGATCGAGAAAAATTGCAAAAGGGATGCAAGTCCAACTCCCATGATTCCACCCATTAATGATGTCAATATTGATTCTGTCAAAAATGCAATCAATATTGATGTTCTGCCAAATCCTAATGCTCGAAGTGTTCCGATTTCAGTTGTACGATTCGCAACTGTAGCATACATCGTAATCATTGCACCTATCATAGCACCAACGCTAAAAATGATTGTTATGGTGATTCCCAAAATCTGAATGAACACTCGCATTGCTTCGGATTGTTTTTCAAAATATCTGCGCTCATTCTCTGGTTCATATTGATTCAATCTTTTGTCACTTGCAAACATCATCTTCATTGATTCTATACTTGCATCGGATGTTTTACGAAAAGTCAATGTTGAAAATGCATCACGATTGAATGCCTGTTGCAATTGACGCACATCACACCACAACTCAGATTCGAATCCTGATTTCTGGGCCTCCATCTCCCCAACAATAATCCATTCATCTCTACCGAATTTAATCTTGTCTCCAATATCAATGTTATCGAATGTTTTAATCAATGCAGTACCAACAACCAATTCTCTCGCACCGAATGTAAACATCCTACCTTTGATGATAGTGATTTTATTACGAATGTTCAAAGCTGTCTCCGAAACGCCACGAACAGCCAAATTACTTATGCCTCCGTCCTTCTTGGGTGCATTGATCACCGTTACACCATCAGATGTCATCAAGGCAATTCCCTTTTCATCTTTTTGCACGAATTGTAATGTTGAAATCAAATCAGCCGTTTGCCTGTCAACAATGCTTGTGATCTCTCCGGATGAAGATTTGCGAACAATCACCACATTGTTCTCGGAACCTGTGGTAGCAAGTGTTTTGCGAATGCCATCGGCCATCATTAGTACAGCGGCAAAGACAAATACAACCAATGCAATCCCACCTATGGTTATCCCGGCAGTGAGTTTTCTGGCTACAAAATTCTTGATGATATAATAAAATGGAATATTCATGTTCATCCTGTAAAACGAAGTCCATCAACAATGCGCATGGTCAATGCACGGTATAGAGGAATGATTGCCGCAATGACTCCTACAATCAAAGCCGAAGACCCGGCCAATACATAGGTTGATGATGCAATGATGAATACCGGAAACCAACCTCTCGGAAGCAATGATTCAAATCCTTGAACGATCGGTATCAACAATGCAATACCAATTCCTGCACCCAGCAATGAAATGGTCAATGCCTCTCCCGCGATGAATGCAAAGAGATGTCCGCCTGTGAAACCGAGTGATTTCAGAACAGCATATTCTCTTGTGCGCTCTCTGGATGTCATGATCATCGTATTGCACAAAACAAGCAGGATAATACCGATGATCAAATAGGACATGATATTTATGGCACCAATAATGGCACCTGATGAGGAAACAAAACCCTGCTGAAATTGACCTTCGGTTTCCGTCTTTGTTTCCGCAGGAGAATTCTTGAATAATTCATCGATCTTCTGCGAAATCTCTGCCGACTTTGAAGCATCATTGATCTTTACCACATAATATCCAACTTGATCAGCACTTGAAGCATCGTCCTGCTTCATCCGTTCATTCAGATATTCCCAATGAAAGAACATTTGCGTTGCATCATCGGTTTTTGAACGCGGCGTGTAAATCCCTCTGACAGTGAATTGCCATGAGCCGGGATAGATGTCTCCCTCCATATTCATGATATCACCAACCTTGAGTCCATAACGTTTCGCTGTTTCAATTCCCACGATACATGCATTCCGTTCGGATCTAAAAGCCGATATCTCGGATGAGGTAAGTTTGAATTCAGGATAAAGCGTAAAAATGGTCTCCGGATCACAAGCCTGTCGAGCAAAAAACTGATCCTTGTCGATATATGTTCCACCAAACCAATTCAACCATGACACTGTTGTCACACCGGGTATACCGGCAATTTTTTCCTTATATGCATAGGGCAATGGAAAAATGAATGATACGGCTTGCCTTACAACCAAGCGATTGGGAGATGATGCAGCCACTCCGGAATTCCAGGCAGTGACAACTGTTCTCAGCATTCCGAATGCAATGACCGCAACGGATATTCCAACGATCGTCAACAATACGCGCAATGTATGACGGAATGAATTTTTTATGATGAGTTTGGTCATGCTCATGACTGTACCTGCGGAATAAGATCACCTTTTTCCAAATGATGAACGATATGAGCACGATTCGCTGCTTGAGGATCATGCGTCACCATCACGATGGTCTTGCCGAATTCTTTATTCAAACGCTCAAGCAATGTGAGAATTTCTTCAGCGGAAACTCTGTCGAGATCACCCGTAGGTTCATCGGCCACAAAGATGTCGGGATCTGAAGCAATTGCACGCGCTATGGCAACTCTTTGCTCTTGTCCGCCGGACAATTGCTTGGGATAATGATCCATCCGATCTGCCAATCCCACAACACTCAATGCAAGTTCAACCTGACGTCTTCTTTCTGATTTTGAAAGTGGTGTAAGCATCAAAGGCAATTCCACATTTTCAAAAGCCGTGAGAACAGGTATAAGATTATAAAACTGAAAGATGAATCCGATATGGCGGGACCGCCATTTTGCAAGTTCTGTCTCGCTCAATGCACCGATGTCGGTTCCGGCAATCAGCACTTCACCATTGGTGGGACGATCAATACCCGCAATGATATTCAATAATGTTGTTTTTCCCGAACCGGAAGGACCCATCAAGGCAACAAAATCACCTTGGACAATGTCCAAGGAAACATCATTCAATACAGTGATTTCTTGCTTGTCACGCTTATATATTTTGGTGAGATGCGATATGGTTATGATTGCAGACATGATTATTCCTTTTCAATCGCAATGGTTGTACCATTGGATAATTGCTCAATTCCGGTTGTTATCAATGATGCTCCCGGCGCCAATCCTGAAATCACTTCATAATAGTCACCAAATGTCTTGCCCGTTTTGATGCTGACTTCTTTTGCAGTTGATGCAGGGCCTACGATGAATGCAATCATTTTTCCATTGACATTCAATACTGCTGATTTTGGTATGAGTATTTTTGGTGCTTCTTTTGGTCCTTTCTCAGAATCCATCCTCAAGAAATTAACCTTTGCAGCCATCTCCGGTAATACACGTTCATCCAGATCCGAAAAACGAATCTTTACTTTCACTGTTCCTTTTCCTCGATCTGCTGTCGGAATGATCTTACTTACAATACCTGCATATTTTTTATCTGTAATGGCGCTCACAGAAATCTCTACGGGTTGATCTTGCGAGATTTTGGACAGAGAAGATTCCGATACATCTGCCTCCACTTCCAGTGATGACATATCAGCGAGCGTGACGACAGCACCTCTGGATCCGGCTGCTGCACCCAATGCCGTGATCACTTCACCAACATTTGCATTCTTGGTGAGAACAGTCCCATCAAATGGTGCGCGAATGATTGTGTTTTCCACTTGTACTTGTGCTGCTCTAATTGCAGATTCCTGCGCCTTCATTTGTGCTTGTGCGGATCGAATCTGAGCTTGTGCTCTTTGCCATCTGAATTGTGAAATTTCCAATTCCGCCTGCGTACCCGCTCCACCAGCAATCAATGCCTTTTGACGAATAAATGTAGCATTTGCATCATCGTATTCGGCTTGAGCATTTGCAAGTGATGCTTTGATCACTTCCATTTGCGCTTTTTGTTGCGAAAGAAATGCCTGTACATCATTGCTTTCGATTTTACCAATCACATTTCCTGCTTGTACCTTATCGCCTTCGATCACATACAGCGCTTCCAATCTTCCCGTGGCTTTTGATGAGATTGCTGCTTTTACTTGTGCAACCACATAACCTTGACCGGTGAGAATTGCATCCTGACCTGAAAGAGAAGATACTGTGATTGTTAATGTCTTGACTTTGACTGAAGAATCTGAAAACAAAACATATCCCACTATCGCAATAATCACGATTGCAATGATGAGATAAATTTTCCGTTTTGATGCGGGCTTTTTTTCATCACGATCAATCTTGAGTGAAGAGAGATCTGCCATTGAAGCTTTTTGATTCATAATCTATGTAGAAAGTAGTGAATATGTTCTAATTCTGAACATTCCTTGATTTGACGAGCATAGGAAATAATGCCGCAACAGTTGTATAGAGGGTAGATGCAATGCCATAACGGAAGAAGAAATTCCAGAATGTCATTTCCGTGGGGCGTATGTAGAAAAAGAAGTAAATCAGATTATGCACAAATGACGAAGCCAGTATGGCAAGGATGAAATATAAACTGCCAAGCGTATATTCATTGTTTTTCTCTTTATAGAAAAACCCTGCGATGAAACCGGCAAATGTTTTTGCGAGTGCATTCGTTCCGATCACATCATATGAAACAAGATCAAAAAGCAATCCACATAAAAATCCGGCAATGATTCCCGTGAATTGTCCTTCACGCAATGCAATCCAAACCACAAGGATTGTGAGAAGATCAGGCGTGATTCCGCTCACTGAAATCAAATTGAGCATGATCACATGTGCTAGTGCCAGCATCAATGCTGTGATGCCATAGATCACATATCGTAGATTATACCACGATTGAGCAAAGCTGCGTTCTTGAAATTCCGTCATTTCATCGAGCCTTTATTTGAGGAATCATGGGTTTGCCTACTTTATTATTATCTCTTTCGAGCAATATTCGTTGCGGATTGGGTAAGAGTTTCATCACAAACACTTGTTCCAAAGTCAAAAAGTTCACCGATGGCTTCACAAGTATTTTTCTGAACAATGATGTACCATCATCTCTGGTTTCCATCACTGTTCCGATTTTGATATTTGGTGGATATCTGTTTGAATAGCTTGACGTGATCACTTCATCACCAACTTGTACATCATATGATTTTGGGATATTCTTCATCGTCAATGCTTCCTCGCCATCCCATATGAGAATGCCGTCGATGCGCGATCTTTGGATTTTTCCGGCAATTCTACTTTCGCGATTGATGAGCAAACGTATGACGGAATACCCATCGCTTGTTCCAACCACGAGCCCAACCAATCCCGCATCGGTAACAACCGGCATTCCTACATCCACGCCATCATCTTCGCCACGATTGATAGTGGCATAATTTCTTGCTTCGGTTGTTGTTTTTCCGACGATATCGGCACTGATCAATGGTATGCCTGATGACTTCTTGAATTCCAACAGCTTTCGAAGTTTTGCATTCTCTATGATTGATTGTCGAATCTTTGCGCGCTCATCGCTCAATTGTAAATTCAATTCTCGCAAAGCTGCATTCTCATTTTTCAAAGCGATGGGATTGGGAATCCAAGAAAATGCACTTTGCATCCAACCAATTCCTCCAACCACAATAGACCTATAACCACCCAAGTCGGTGGTATTGCCAAGGTTCATCATGATCAATGAAATGATGGTGAATGCGCTTAAAGCGGAATATTCTCTGAATCGAAAGATAAATTCAAGCAGTCTTTGCATGGGTGCTCTTTTCAGACATCAATGGAACAAGACAATTGACTGTATTCATTCGGAACATCGACGATATTCGCATGTGTATTGCGAATGGTCATGGAGAATTCATCTTTCAATGTTTCCAGTGAACGATGCTCCACATATAAAATGATTGCATTCGAAGAATGCCTGTGAATCCACGAAGTGATGATTTGTATTTCGTCAATCTCCAATGGATCCATTCGTTCTACTATATCATTGACGGGGCCGCTATCGGATGCATAATACAATTGTTCCATCATCACATGAAATCTTGTGAGATCAGCTTTTCTTCCGATGATTTCTTGATGCGCCAATTTGCCGGATCGAATGAAAAACACTTCAACGGTTTTTTCACGCGAATTCGCATCCAAAATGATGATGGTATTATTATGAGTAACCGAGGTTGAAACTTCTGCTCTGCGATCGAATAATCTACGTAGCTCATGTAGACGATTTCTCAACATTGCGGCATTTTCAAATCGTAATGCCTCTGCCTCCAGTTGCATTTCTTCTTCCATGCGTTCGAGCAAACCTCCGCTTGAACCACTCAAAAAATGGCGGGCTCTTGCCACTTCCTGCAAATAATCATCCTGCGTCTGTATCATTGCGCAAGGTGCACCACAACGCCTTATTTGATGATAAAAGCAAGGTTGCTTTTCCGCTGACGGCTTGAGTGTCTCAGTGCATTGTCGCAATCCAAATGACTTATAGACCGTTTCCACAACTTCGCGAGCAAGCGTTCCGCTTCTGAATGGTCCGAAATACTCCGCGCCATCATTGATGATAGTGGAAGACCATTCCAAACGGGGAAATTCATCATTCACATTCAAACGTAAAAAAGGAAAACGCCGCATTTTTTTGCTCGCAGTGTTGAATTGCGGTTTGATGCGTTTGATCTCTTTAGATTCCATGAGCAATGCCGCAAGCTCAGTGCCGGTAACTTCATATTGAATTGCATGCACCTGCTTTACCATGCGTGCAATTTTCTGAGGATGCTGAGCTCCCGCCTGAAAATATGTACGAACGCGCTCTTTGAGATTTTTTGCCTTTCCTATATAGAGAATATTCTGGTCTTTGTCCAACATGCGATAAATGCCGGGTTCTTCGGGTAAATTGGACAAAGTAGTTTCGACTCTTTTGATTGCAGCAGGTGGGGTATGAAATTGTTCGATGCGTTTGTTTTGAAAGCGTAATAATTCATCGATGGTTTCAATGTCATATTCATTTTCGAGCATTTCCAGAAACTGCAGGAGAAACTGTGCAGTCGCTTTTGCATCTCCCAGCGCTCTGTGACGATCTTTGATATGTATGCCAAAATGCGATGCAACTGCACCGACATTCTTCTTGAGTGATTTGGGAAGAATTCTCCTTGCCAATTTGCAGGTACATAATTGTGGAATGATCGGAATGGAGAGATTCAATCTTCGCAGTGATCGCTGAATGAAATTCCAATCGAAGCTCACATTATGTGCAGCAAAGATTGCATTCGGCATTGCTAAAATTTCAGAAATTGTCGGCATTACATCTTCAGCTTTGGCTCCATTTGCAGCCATTGCATTGCTGATGCCGGTCATTTGCTCGATGAATTGCGGAATGAATTGATGCGGATTTATCAGTTCAGAAAATTCTTTGACGATTTCTCCTCCTTGAATCACCACACATGCTATTTCCATGATGCGATGATCCTCGGCATCGTGACCTGTTGTTTCAACATCCACGACAATGATCGGCACTTCCCAAAATGATTTCATGCTGACTGTTCTTTCCGGGGAAATCCCCGTAATTCATATCTTCATCAATATATGACGATCGGATATGGTGTGATATTCCCTTTTGATTGTATGAAGATCACATACATTCCGGGAATGAGATTATTCCATTGATACATGGTTGTATCAATGCGCTGAGATTGTTGATCCAATGCTTCACCCAAGAGTGAATATCCACCGATGAGTGTTCCGTCTTGAATATCTGCAATAATGCTTCTACCTTGAGCATAGACATTTGTTTTTATTTCATGATCATGCAGAGAACTGGTCGCGATACCCAATCCTTCAAGAATGATATGATCTGAAGAAGAATAATTGTTTTCAAGAGAAAATTGCAAATCAGTTTGTCTTTTACCTGAACCCTTTGGTTCGAACATCACATGAAGAAGCATGGTGTCATTTGGAAGAAGAGTCTTATTGTATATCGGAGTCGATACTTTGAATTCACTTGCCTCATAACCTGATGTGGCAATGCTCTTGATCATAAGCGGAGCATTCCCTGCATTTGAAACTATCACCGTTTCGGTTGCTCGCTCACCTTGATTGGTTTCGGAAAATTCAATCAGTGAAGTAGACAATGACAAAAGACCAAATTGATCGGGTACTTGCTTGAAAATCCCGGTATTTGTTGCTGTCAATACTTTTCCGGTGGAATCCAAAGCAAATGAATTCACAACCGTGCTTTTAAAACCGGTGAGTAATTGTGCCCAGGTTTTTCCATCATCATTGGAGACATATCCGGCAGATCCATTCAAGCCGACATAGAGTGAGTTGCCTGTTCCAAACACAGTTTGCATCGGCAATTGATCAGATCCATTTCCAAAATAGATTGACCACTCTTTCCCATCCTTTGATCGAAATGCTCCATATTGTGTGGCGCACGTAATTGAACCATCGGGTAAAATCGCAAGATCTCTCGTGAATTGCAGATATACACCGGCATCTGCATCTTTCCAATTGATGCCGCCATCATTTGAAATGAAAAGTCCTTCGCCTTCCATGGCAGCATAAATGCCCGATGAATGTTCCGTGATGTCGTTGACAACAGTATTCGGTAGTCCATTGGATGTTTTCGTCCATGACATCCCATCATCTATGGAACGATAAATACCTTTATCAGTTGCGGCAAACAATCGACCCTCTTTTCCCGCATGCAATCGCACAATGCGAATATTTGGAAATACTCTCTTGGTGAAATTTGCTCCACCATTCGTGGATGCGAGAATCCAACTGGAATCTTTGGCATCAACCAATCGATTCATTGCAGCGAAGATTGTCCCCTGGTCGGAAATTGCATAGGACAAACAATGTGAATACCAAGAAGTACCGATGCTTTGAACCCAAGTCTGACCTTGATTGGTGGAACGATAAATTCCTGCTCCATCACCTGTTCCGGCCAAATAATACCCGGCTTTGGTTACCGTTATGATGAAAGAGGGAACAACCGCGCCCGCATCGAATGGATAAGATGCGGTTTGAGACCAAAAGTTTTGAGAAAAAGCCTGTTGCGGCAATACATGCACAAAACAAAGAATACTTAGGATGTGGAGGATGAATGTGTTCATGCACGTGCACTTAGAAATGGAGAGTAGAAACTCGGCTGAAAGCCGATTATGTCATGCCTGATCTTTCTTGCTGCAAAACATCAAACATTCCCCCAAAGATACGAAACTTTCCGCCTCCATTCCCCATGCTGAAACGTGTTTGTATTATTCTTCAACTTCGATTCCCACTCTTTTGTAAAAATCCAGATAGACAAGATTTTCATTGCTGTTTTTGGGTTCGAGTGCATTGATGATTGTCAGTCTGCCCATCTCGCGATTTCGTATGTCGAGATATTCCACTGTCGATTGCATTCTCATACGCAATTCATTGGCCGGCATTGCCGGTGCGGAGCCAATAACATAGAGTCTGGCGGGTAATGTGTCGGAGGTGATGATATCCACGATCTTGCTATGCAAGAGATTCTGAATTTCTATATCTGCAGCTCTGGCCCTCACTGCGGCAGTATCAATCAATCGCCTGAATTCATCGGCTGAAGTGCAATGCTTATAGACAGCAGTGCCACCGACCACCATTTTCACGACGATTGAGTCTTTTCCAATATCCTGTTTGATAGCCCTTGATATGGAATCTGCCTTGGAAATGGAAATGGGAGACAAAATCAATGCATAGACGCTACGAATCTTCGGAATCCTTCTTTTTGCCAATACCTCGCTTTTCTTGGGCAACTGCCTGTAAACCAAGCCGATGACTCCACTGGATAGTCCTAAAATCAACAAAAACAGATAAATGGCCTTCCAAGCCCATTTAGGTTTTGGTATATGCTGTCCATGCTCTTTGGGTTCTTCTTTCGGGGTTAAATGCTCTTCCATGGCTTCTGATATTCGGATTGATGAGAGACTGCAGTGCAAAACTATGCATTTGCCAATGCACAAAAGGCCGGAATTCCATAAATTCCGCATACTTCATTTAGGACTTCAAGCATGAACAAGAAAGAAGCACCCCAAATTCCCAATTATGCGGTCAAGACCGAAGAGCGCATTCGCTGGAGTGATCTGGATGCAGCCGGAATCATGTATTTCGGACAATATGTACGACTCTTTGAGATTGGCGAAACCGAATTATTTCGCCAAGTGGGATTCCCATACACGAATGCTCAATTTGATGAGCTCGGCGTTTGGATGCTCCGGGTAAATTTCCATTGCGACTTCCATTCCCCGGCCCTCATCGATGATTTACTTAGGATTTCATGCTGGCCGGAAGCAATTGGTGGAGCTTCTCTTCGATTGCGATTTACCGTTCAAAGGGACAAAGAACTATTGGGTGATGGCTCGTGTACAATCGTATCCGTTGATAAAAACAGTGGAAAGGCCGTCAAATTTCCCGAAGAGTTACGTCAAAAAATAGAATCCTTGATCATGGGGGAATATCAATGAGAACCCAGATATTGACCGGTGCAACAGGTTTGGTCGGGGAGGAATTCATAAAGTTGTTTTCCATGCCCAGACATGCAAAACTCATTATCGTGGCTAGGAAACACCCGGATTTCAATATCCCCAAGGGAGTGGAAATACGACTTGTTTCTGATTTTTTCGACCGCTCTCTTTTGCGTGCTGCATTACAAGAAGGCAATGAAATGATCTGCTGTATTGGAACCACCATAGCCAAAGCCGGAAGCAAGGAGTCATTTGAAAAAACAGATGTTGGCATCATTCGGGAACTTGCTCATGTTTGTTCGGAATTGAATTATTACGGATTCCATTATGTAAGCTCGATCCAAGCTTCGATCGAGTCATCAACCTTTTATCTTCAATGCAAAGGAAGAGCGGAAGCTGAAATACAATTTCATCCATTCAAACGCATCAGCATATTACGTCCTTCTCTATTGCTTGGAAAAAGAAGAGAATTTAGGTTTGGAGAAAAAATCGGCATGATGTTGACCAAGCTTTTTCCATTCTTTCTGATCGGACCATTTAAAGAAATGAGACCAATCAAAGCGGAAACCGTTGCCAAATGCTTATTGTATAGAGCTATGTCCGATAATGAAGACACATTGATTCTTGAATCGGAAGAGATAAAGTCATTCACCACATTATCCATCAATTTTTGACATGATACTGGATATTCATGAATTTGATCGCATCCGAATAGTTGGCGATCGCGTTTTGATAAGGCCTCGTCCGGAGGATGAACAAACACGTTCAGGGTTGTTTTTGCCACCGGGCATTGAAGAACAAGAACCTGCCGCAAGCGGTTATGTACTCAAAGTCGGGCCGGGTTTTCCCATGCCATCTCAATCCGATGATGAACCATGGAAAGCCCATGATCAAGATCATGTACGGTATATTCCCTTGCAAGCAAAAACAGGGGATTTGGCAGTATATTTACGAAAGCAGGCAATCACGATCAATTTCAATGATCAGAATTATGTGATTGTTCCACAGCATGCAATCCTCATGCTGTACAGAGATGATGGATTATTTGAAGAGTGAACATCAACTAAGATTACCACGTATTTGCTCAGTGCATGAAAACACAAATAGACATACGAGAAAATGAATTAGGCAAGGATCCGGAAGCGGATCTGCAATTGCTATTGTCTGAGTGTAATCGCATGCTCTCAAAGGTTGATGAACATTTGATTACCAAGGCCTTTCGATTTTGTGTTGAAATCCACAAGAATGACTCAAGAGCGGATGGCAGACCGTATTATTCCCATCTCTTGGCAACAGCATTGATTGTTGTGAGGGAAATCACTTTGGATGATATCTCTGTTGCCGCCGCATTATTGCATGATGTGGTGGAAGATCATGAGCCCCGCGTTTCACTTGCAGATATTCGAAAAGACTTTGGCGATACCATAGCAGAAATCGTGGACGGCGTCACAAAAATCCGTGATATTTCCAAAAGCAAAGAAATCACGAGAGCGGAAAGTTATCGCAAACTGCTATTGTCACTCGTCAATGATGTGCGAGTGATACTGATCAAATTCGCAGATCGTTTGCACAATATGCGTACGCTTGATCATTTGTCTCCAGACAGTCAAAAGCGGATAGCAAGAGAAACAATGGAAATCTATACTCCCTTCGCGCATAGATTTGGTCTGGGTTCCATCAAATGGGAGATGGAAGATCTTGCATTTAAGTTTCTTGATAGAGAACATTATGATGAAGTGAAATCCGGACTCAAAAGCACAAGAAAAGAAAGGGAAGATTTTATCAATGGCTTCATTTCGCCAATTCAAGAACGACTCATAGCAAATCACATCAAGTTTGAAATTTCCGGCAGACCAAAACATATTTATTCAATCTATAATAAGATGCGCATGCAAGAAAAGCGCATTGATGAATTGTATGATTTGTTTGCCATTAGAATCATCCTGGACACTGATGACAAAAATGAATGCTTCTTTGTGTATGGAATCGTCTCTGAAATTTACACGCCCGTACCCGAACGCTTCAAAGATTATATTTCTGTTCCCAAAAAGAATAATTATCAATCATTGCATACAACAGTGATCAGCAATGACGGCAAGCGTGTGGAGGTGCAAATACGAACAAAGTCGATGCATGAAATCGCCGAAAAAGGGGTTGCAGCACATTTCAATTATAAAGCCGAATCACTTGGAAAGAAAATCACATTCGGCGGCAAAGACCTGGAAGAATGGGCCAATTGGATGCGTGATGTATTCGATAATGCCGGTGGCGGCGATGAAGCGGTTCAGCAGTTGTTGGAGAGTTTCAGATTGAATCTGTATCAACAAGAGATTCAAGTGTTTACACCAAAAGGTGAATTGCGTGTGCTGCCCATGAATTCCACGCCGATTGATTTTGCTTTCGATATTCATTCTGCAATCGGATTGCATTGCATAGGCGCCAAGGTGAATGGTCGCATTGTCTCTCTCGATCATAAATTGCAAAATGGAGATCAGGTTGAGATCATCACGTCAAAAAATCAATCTCCGAATCGTGATTGGGAACGTTTCATCGTTACGCATAAAGCAAAACAAGGCATCAAAAAATTTCTCAATGAAGAGAAGCGAAAGCTTACCGCTGAAGGGAAAGAATTGTGGGAGAAAAAATCAAAAAAAATGGGTTTTCACATTGAAGAAGATCAACTCGAGAAAATCATTCTTTCTCTACGCTTTGAACACAAAAGTGATTTTTATCACAAACTAGCTATAGGCGAGGCAAATCTTGATCTAACTCTTGCTCTCATCAAAGAAAAAGCAAAACCCGGCTCACGAGAACATGATCAACAGCAAACAGAATATTCTTCGGATGAGGTGTATAAAGCGGTACGTGGCGATTCAGGAAATGGCGTATTCATCATAGGTAGCCCGGAAACTTCGAAAGGCATTTTATATGATTATGCAAAATGCTGCAATCCTGTTCCCGGTGATCATATCATAGGACTTGTCTCAACAGGAACAGGCATACGCGTTCATCGAAAAACATGTAAGAATATCGCTGATCTCATAGAAAAAAGAGATGGAAGAATCATGTCATTGCAATGGGCTTCTGTTCAACAAGGAGAATATCTTGCTGCAATATCTTTGGAAGGCGAAGATCGACCCGGCTTGCTCAATGAAATCACCAATGCAATTGTTGGGTATAACAATACGAATATCCGCAGTGTAAATATCAATGCTGCCGGAACACATTTTAAAGGATTGGTGACGGTTTTCGTTAAAAACACGGAGCATCTTCATCGCATTTTTGATAGATTCAGAAAAATCAAAGGTATTTCATCCATCGAACGATTTGAAGGTTGAACCCATTTCGATCAGAAGTTTTTTTGTAGTTTCGTCACATATTTCCCACTGAATTTTCAAGGTGTCTCATGGCTATACAAGGCGCATTCAATTTCAAAACATGGATCGATGAACATCGGCATTTACTCAAGCCACCGGTAGGAAATGCAACCGTATATCAAGACACCGAATTCATCGTGATGGTCGTGGGTGGACCAAATTCACGCAAGGATTTTCATTATAATGAAGGTGAAGAATTCTTCTATCAATTGGAAGGAGACATCACCGTGAAAATCATCGATGATGGAAAACAAAGAGACATCCACATCAAAGAAGGGGATATTTTTTTGCTGCCTCCACGAACACCACATTCACCGCAAAGGGGTCCGAATACAGTAGGTCTCGTGATGGAACGCAAAAGACTCGACAATGAACTCGACGGCTTTATGTGGTTTTGCGAATCATGTACATCAAAACTCTATGAAGAATATATTCCGGTCAATGACATCGTAAAACAATTGCCCCCAATTTTTGAACGATTCTATGGCTCTATCGATCATCGCACATGCAAGCAATGCGGTTCGATGATGGAGCCACCTCCAAAATTGACATGATACATTTCGCACTTGATTTCGGAAATTCGCGCGTCAAATGTTATGCGCAAGGCCCTCAGTTATTGGGGGCTTTTGCGTATTCAACCGATGACTGGGATGCAACACTGATTGCTATCATCGAAGAACATGCACAAGGCAAAGAATATATCATCGGAATCTCTTCCGTGAATCCCGGAATGGATCAACAATTCATCGGCGCACTCGAACATGAGGGATGCACAACCATTCGAACAAAAACACTCTTAGCTGAATCCGGCACAATTGACTTTTCGAATATTTCAGGCATGGGCGAAGACAGAATGCATGGTGTATTCGGCGCATTGCAAGTAACACAATCACCACTCATCACCATCGACTGCGGCACAGCGATCACGTTCAATGTTGTGAATGAGCAGGGTATATGTTTGGGTGGTGCCATCATGCCCGGATTCACCACAATGTACAGTACACTCAGCTCTCAAACCGCAGGTCTTCCACTTCTTGCACCACAACCTAAAAGCCACATAACCGGAATATCCACTCAGGATGCCATTCATGCCGGAATTTCCAACGCCATTTCCGGCGCAATATCCAATTACATGGACGCATTTCCTGATTATGAATTTCTTGTGCTTGGTGGTGATGCAGAGTCAATTATGGCTATTATGGCAGGTAAACCCCAAAATCAACTTCGATATGTACCTGATTGCATAGCCCGTGGCATCTTTGCCGCCCTTGCACTAAAACCATAAAAGCACCCTTCAAAACTTTTTCTTGTTGGGATACACAAAATCTCCTATTTTCGTAGTTCTCGTCATGAAAGAACAGTTCATCAATTCATCAACTGTACTAGTATGTTTGCTGTAGTAGAAATATCCGCCCAACAATTCACCGTCAGACCAACTGACACGCTTACAGTTCCACTATTGGATGCTGAAGTTGGATCAAGCGTTGAATTCGGAAATATCCTTCTTGGTGGCGAAGAATCAAATGTATCGATCGGAAATCCCTATCTCAGTGGATCGGTCAAGGCAACCGTCATTGCGCATGGCAAAGGCGACAAAGTTCTTGTATTCAAGAAAAAGCGTCGTAAAGGTTATCGCAAGTTGAATGGTCATCGTCAGCAGTATACACAAATTCAAATCAACGATATCAAGCTCGGATAAAGGAGTTAAAGAATGGCACACAAAAAAGGGGCCGGATCTACCAAGAACGGCCGTGACTCAAATTCCAAACGACGTGGCGTGAAGCGCTTTGGAGGTCAAATCGTTTCAGCCGGAAATATTCTCGTGCGTCAATGTGGTACTCGTTTCCATCCGGGTAACAATGTAGGATTGGGCAAGGATTATACATTGTTCTCGCTCGTTGACGGAGTGGTTAAGTTTGAGCGTAAAGATAAAACGCGACTCAAAGTTTCTGTTTATCCCACCGCCTGATTCACCCCAGAACATACAGGCCCCAATGCACATCACTGCATCGGGGCTTTTTTTTATCGGAGAAGAATATCATGCTGAAAGTTCAAATCATGCAATGCGGTGAGGTGCCCGGTTCATTGCCATTTTACGCAACAAAGGGTTCAGCAGGAATGGATATTACAGCTGCATTAACTGAACAATGGATCTTGGAACCAGGCGCAATTGCAATGATTCCAACCGGAATAGCAATTGCATTGCCTGAAGGATATGAGTGTCAGGTGCGCTCCAGAAGCGGCTTGGCGGCAAAGCACGGAATTTTTTCTTTGAATGCCCCGGGAACCATAGATTCCGATTTTCGAGGTGAAATAAAGGTGATTTTAGCCAATTCCGGCAAAGAATCATATGCCATTCAACCTGGTGAAAGAATAGCTCAATTGGTGATTGCTAGATATGAAACGGTGTCATGGGAAGAAGTAAGCGAACTTTCCATAACAGAACGCGGTGCAGGTGGGTTCGGCAGCACGGGTACCTTGTAATTTTTCTTTTTGCCAATTCAAGAAATACCCATAAATTTGTAATCCTGTTGTTTACATTTTTCTCTACAAAATACACATGGCAAAGAAGCAAACATTCGGCGATAAGATGAGTAAGAAGGTAGCTGCCTCCTTCATCAATGTTCGCGTAATCAAGCCTTATCACACAGTAAAAGGCAATATGAAATACCTCGAGCGTTTTGTGCGAATCGGGGACTTGTCAGAAGTCGATAAAATTGACATTAACAGATAATCACATGAAAAAGAATCTTCATCCCTATTATCATCAGGTTGAAATTGTCATGACAGACGGTACAGTCTATCATACTCGTTCCTGTTATAAAAGTGATCGCATGGTACTTGAAATTGATTCCAAGAGCCATCCGTTCTTTACAGGCAAGCAGATGCTTGTTGACACTGCGGGACGCGTAGAGCGTTTCAATAAGCGCTTTGAAAAAACAAAGGCAATGAAAACTCAACCAGATAAGGAAGGATAATCATGAGACAACAACCATTGAATGCTGTTAATAATCCTTTTTTGGCCGGTAACCGCAATAAAAGAACGCCCGCCAAGAAGAAAGTCAATCCTATGGGACAGAGCCGTGTGATTGATTATCTTGAACCAAAGGCATTGCAACGTTTCATCAATGATCAAGGCAAGATTCTTCCTCGCCGCATCACCGGTGTGACAGCTACTCAACAGCGTCAGATTGCTCTTGCCATCAAATATGCTCGTCATTTGGCATTGATGCCATTTGTGAGCCAAGATGTTCGTTAAAAGACAATGAAAATTTATTCGAAGGACATGATCATATCATGTCCTTTTTTTATTTTGACCTCCCATAACAAATGAAAACAAGCTAATCGATGGCAGAACAGGATTTAGACATATCGACTGAATTAGAGGCATCCTCTCGAAAAGAATATTTCGAGTTAAGTAAGCATACCACTTTGCAGTACTTAATATATGCGGGGATGATTGTTTGCGTTGTTGCTTTTCTTCACATGGTTATTGCCATGCCATTGATGGATGTGTTTTTTACAAGTTTCATGCATGCCGATGTTGCCTCTGATGGAGAAGTACTCGAATATCGTATTTCAGAAGGTGCTCCCAAGGATGAAGTTGTTACGAATCTTTTCACGAATTGGGGAATTGTCGAGCGTATTGCAGGGATGGAGAATGAGCGTAATAAAATACGCGTTGCTCGATATCTATTCAATCCAACATTGGCGTTATTGCCATTGATCTTGTTCATCGGAGTTGCGATCAGCACATATATCGTTTCATTCTTACCAAAGAGCATTGGATTATTGCGTCAGAAAATTCAACGTGAAATTATGAATATGTTGGACACCATTTCCATTTCATTATATGGTGAACATACAGATGCAGAAATCATGGAATTACGTAGAAGAGTTATAGATGCTGATATACGTGATTTGCATGATCTTGCGAAAGAATATAAAATCTCAGTTGATGAGATGAAAAATCTGCAAGGTGCATTATTATGGCAAGAAGCGACGAGTCCATTTGAATCATTCATTCGAACACAAGTAGCGCTTCAATTTTATATGCGATCTTATTTTTCCATTCAATATGCAAATGCCATATTGGGTATGGTATATATGGGCGCAGCAGTGTTGATTATCATCATTGGTATTCGTGGATTGAAATTCATTCCATCAAGCGAGCCATCAATCATTCTCTTTGCTTTAAGTCTGGAATTTATTCTATTGATCGTATATGCGATAATGCTGATTTTCTCCCCCAAAGAGGATGAACGAGAGCAAGTTGCAATGGCGGGTGAAAGCAGCGGATTATTTTCATTGTTTGGAGGTGGTTCGCAAGAATCACAAGCTCGTAATGCAGAAGTGGAGTCTCTACTCAAGATTTTCATGACGCAACCACCTGATACCAAGAAAAAGTAAACCCGTTATTCAATGAGCTTTTTTATTGGAACTGAGACTGTTCATGTTTCGTTATATCCATATCAATTATTCATCAGAGAGTCAAACATGCAGAATGTTATCAAATTATCGATGCTGATTGCATCATTCGGAGTAATAATCATGTCAACAATCGGATGCGAAGCAGAAGAGCGAGCAATATCAGGTGGTTCCATTCATCAATTTACAATGAAGAACATTGATGGAGTTGAAACGCCACTTTCTAAATATCGTGGTCGCGTGATGCTTCTTGTGAATGTGGCTTCACAATGCGGATATACACGTCAATATGCAAATCTTGAAAAATTACATGATTCATTTGCGTCAAAAGGTTTGAGTATTCTTGGTTTTCCCGCAAACAATTTTGGGGGACAAGAACCGGGCACAGATCAAGAGATCAAAGAATTCTGTTCAACAAAGTTTAATGTCACTTTTGACATGTTCGCAAAAATCTCTGTAAAAGGATCCGATAAGCATCCACTATATCGTTTCCTTACCTCGGGTGGAGGCAATGGAGATTTATCTGGTGAAGTGGGTTGGAATTTTGAAAAGTTTCTTGTTGATAAAGAAGGGAAAATCGTAAAGCGATTCAAATCCGGTGTGGATCCTTTTTCCGATGAGCTGATCAAATCAATAGAGCAAGAGATAGCAAAATAACAAAGACCTTTCCAAAACATGCCTTGAAGATTCAAGGCATTTTTTTTGCACCAACATTTCTTGACGGTCTGTATCTTTGCATATGAATATTTACAGATTTGCTCATTATCATAAGCCCATCTCATGGTTGAATCAGAGATACAGGAAGAGCTTAAGCATTTGGAAGAGATGCTCGTCGATGGCACGAATATATCCTTCATTCTCGAACAATCGAAATCTCTTCTATCTCATGTAGATGCTACTAAGCATTGGCAACTCCATGCATCCATCCTATTAATCCTTGGAAAAGCCCATTACTTTCTTGGTCAGATTGATGAAGCAAAAGAAATTTTTGAAAGGGTGCTTCAACATCATTCCCAGAAAGACAAAAGCATATATGCAAAAGCACTGATACATCTAGGAAATATTCATCAGCATACTTCTCAACTGGCTGAGTCCATAGTTTGTTTAAAAGAAGCTATTGACATCTTTGAGTCTGAACAGAATACCCTTGGGCTTGCACATGGATATACATATGCCGGGATATCATATCGCAAATTGGCTGAGTATTCAACATCACTGGAATTCATGGATAAAGGACGTCGCCTCTATGAAGAATTGGGAGATGAAGCCGGAGTTGCTGCAAATACCGGAAATATTGGGAATGTGTATTTCGGAATGAATCAATATGCAAAAGCTCTTGAGTATCAATATCAAGCGCTGGCCATCAATGAGAAAGTGAACAATCTTCGAGGCATAGCCAATAATTGTCTTACAATTGGAGGAGTTCATTTATTGACTAATGAATACGATCTTGCTGATTCGTATTTTCAAAGAGCCTCGGAGCTATTTGCAATTCTTGATGACAAAACAGGTGTGATGCATGCACAAAGCAATATTGGCATTTTGTTGGATTTTCAAGAAAAGTTTGAAGAAGCACTTGCACTAGATGAAGAGGTCTTGAAACATGCAATTGAAATAGACGATGCATCGGGAATTGCAACGCAATTTGTCAATATTGGAAATCTCTATGCAAATCCTGCGAATTCAAGATATGAGCCAATCAAAGCAGAAGAGTATTTTCTCAAAGCTATGGACATACACATTGAATTACAGCAACAAGATGCCGTTTGTTCATTGCACAAACAAATGAGTGAACTTTATGAAAGAATGGAATTATGGCAGAAATCATTGTATCATTTGAAAGAGCATTTACAACTGAATGATGTCGTGATTTCAGAAGAGGCAAAACACAAAGCTGATTTATTGGATCAAAGAAGAAAGCTTGATCAAATCGAAAGAGATAGACAATTACAAGTTGCCCGTTTTCAGGAGCAAGAAAAAATTCTTCATAATATACTTCCAAATACGATTGCGGAAAGAATGTTGAATGGAGAATCCAATATAGTTGATGTAGCAGAAGATGTCAGCATATTCTTTTCAGATATTGTAGATTTTACTGCATTGACTTCGGCCATGAATCCCGAATCTCTCATCATGGATTTGAATAAACTCTTTACTGAATTCGATAGAATTGCAAAGAAACATAATGTTGAGAAAATCAAAACGATTGGCGATGCTTATATGGCAGTTTGCGGGGTTCCCAAGAAACAAGAAGATCATGCATTGAGATTGGCGAATTTTGCATTCGATGTTATGTCTGCATCACAACAATTCATCATTGGTCACAGTAAAGTAGATTTACGAATCGGGATTCATGCCGGTGAAGCAATTGCAGGTATCATCGGTGAAGATAAATACAGCTATGATTTATGGGGCGATGCTGTAAATATAGCAAGCAGAATGGAAAACACGGGAGAGAAAGGTCAAATTCAAGTGACCGAGTATTACAAACATTTGCTTGAAGGCCATACGGATATCACATTCACTTCGCGTGGTAAAATAGATATCAAGGGTAAAGGAAAGATGAAGACATATTTCATGCATCAATCGAATAATGCTTGATCATTCTTTTCCTCTTTTCCGAAATGACGATAGCATAATGCCGTGGCTTCACGACCTCTTTGCGTTCTCTGCAAGAATCCTTGCTGAATCAGAAATGGTTCATATACCTCTTCCAATGTCCCTGCTTCTTCACCAACAGCAACGGCCAATGTGCCCAAACCAACAGGTCCTCCATTGAATTTATCGATGATTGTGAGAAGAATCCTTTTGTCCATTTCATCCAGACCATATTCATCAACTTCCAATGCAGCCAAGGCGATATGAGCTATTTCTTTGGTAATTGTCCCTTTACCTTTGATTTCCGCAAAGTCTCTTGTTCTTCTCAATAATCGATTCGCAATGCGCGGGGTACCTCTTGATCTTCGTGAAATTTCATGTGCACCATCTTCATCAATCGGAACATTCAAAATGCCGGCAGATCGAACAATCACATGATACAAATCTTGATGAGAATAATAATCCAATCTACTCACTACTCCGAAGCGAGAACGTAAGGGAGCGGTGAGTGATCCTGCTCTTGTTGTTGCACCCACCAAAGTAAAACGTGGAATTGTGATTTGTACCGATCTTGCTGCCGGACCTGACTCAATCATGATGTCGAGTACATAATCTTCCATTGCGGAGTACAAGTACTCTTCAATCACGGGTGATAGTCTGTGAATCTCATCAATGAATAATATGTCGCCTTCTTTCAGATTTGTGAGAAGCCCAGCAAGATCGCCCGGCTTTTCAAGTACAGGACCCGATGTCGTTTTGATTTCTGCTCTCATCTCATGTGCAATGATATGACTTAGCGTGGTTTTTCCCAGACCCGGCGGGCCGGTTAACAATACATGATCCAATGCTTCTCCTCGATTCCTTGCAGCGGCAATGAATACCTTGAGATTATCCACGATTTTAGCCTGTCCCGTGAAATCATCAAATGAGGAAGGGCGCAGGGTTATATCGCTTTCATCTTCATGAATGCGTTGCGTGCTGACAATGTCGGATTGGCGTTCCATGTGTTTTGCCATGAGAAGTTGATTAATAATTTGTCAGAATGATTCTTGTCCTTTGCAATAAAGCATCGGATTGGTAATTTTCATGACAATGTAAGCATTGAAAGTACAAAATAAAACTTCACGATGCCATACTAAAGACTTTTGTTTTGGTGTAAGTACAATGTCATTTATTCGCGTGTCTCGGCTTGTCACGATTGAACGTCATATCGCCGAAGAACAACAGTATCATCCTTCAGCCACCGGGGAATATTCACGTTTATTGAGGGATCTCACCCTTGCTTTGAGAATCATAGCCCGCGATGTGCGAAGAGCGGGTTTGAATGATATTCTGGGCATGACGGATTCCATGAACATTCATGGGGAAACTGTAAAAAAGCTTGATGAATTCGCCAATGAAGTCATTTTTCGGGCTATGGATCATGGCGGACATCTCTGTGTGATGGCTTCAGAGGAATCAGATGGCATCATCAATATTCCTGAAGAATATGCAAAAGGAAAATATGTTCTGCTATTCGATCCGCTTGATGGTTCTTCAAACATTGATGTGAATACCACTATCGGGACTATCTTCTCAATCTATCGTCGATTGGATCCACAATCAATCACAGATGGTGATGAACGCGATGTTTTGCAACCGGGATATAAACAGGTTGCAGCAGGATATGCTTGTTATGGAAGCGCCACCACATTGGTCTATACTTCCGGTCATGGCGTTGATGTGTTTACGTATGATCAAACAATCGGTGACTTTCTTCTCACGCATGAAAAAGTGCGCATGCCGAAACAAGGGAAAATCTACAGCGTGAATGAAGGGAATTATTCTTTATGGTCTGATGGCATGAAACGCTATGTTGATCACTTGAAACAACCAATCTCCGGAAAACCCTATTCGCTTCGATATATCGGAACAGCAGTTGCCGACATACATCGTACTCTACACTATGGTGGAATCTTCATGTATCCGGCGGATACAAAACATCCCAATGGAAAGCTTCGTTTGCTCTATGAACTGAATCCTCTTGCAATGATCATCGAGCAAGCCGGTGGAAGAGCGAGTGATGGCATCAATAGAATTCTGGATATCATTCCCACGGTTATACATCAGCGTTCCCAGGCATTCATGGGTTCGGAGCAAGATGTGCTTGAAGCCGAATTGTTTTTGAATGGTCGTGAACCGTGATCAATGCCACAAGAGGGATGAATCACCATAACTGAGAAAGCGATAGTTATTCTCCAAAGCACTTCGATATGCTTCTTCCCATCGCTTAATGCCAAGAAATGATGACACTAAAAAAAGCAATGTGCTTTCAGGTTGATGAAAATTGGTGATGAAGCCTTCGATCATGCCCCATTGATAGCCGGGAACAATCATCAATTGCGTTTCTCCTTGAATTGCGTTCAGTCCATGATGATGCATCCATCGAAGAATCGCAGAACATGATTCCGCAGGTGATACGGCTTGCTCAAACAACTCATATACATCCCATTGTCCGAGTTCGAATGTAGCGGTGTTCCAAGCGGGAAATTCTTGATTCATCAATCCCACTCCAAACCAATACAATGATTCCATTGTTCTGCATGATGTTGTCCCTACCGCAATGCATGCACCTCTCTGTTCATTCAAAAAGAAATCTCTACAATGTTCGATGACTTCTTTTTGAACGAAGATTTTTTCGGAATGCATTGAAAAGTCTTCCACTGCATCTGCATCGAATGGCTTGAATGTTCCGAGTCCCACATGCAATGTTACCTCTTCTATTGCAATATGCTGTTGTTTCAATTTCTCGATGACAGATTCAGTAAAGTGTAATCCGGCTGTTGGTGCAGCAACGGAACCATCTTCTTTTGCATAGACAGTTTGATATCGTTCTTCATCTGATTCCTCGGCATCTCTGTTGAGATAAGGAGGTAAAGGAATCTTGCCGATTTCTGTGAGTATGTATGCGAGATTCTCAGGAACCGACCATTGCAATTCAATGACTGCATCCATGCCTGATTTTTCCAGAACATGAATCGTTAAATGATGCTGTTCATCAATTGTTGATAGATTCATTCCGGCTATGATTTTCTTTCCACCTATGATACATTTCCACTTGCTCTTTTCTGTATTCGACATTGCATCGGTGGCAGCACCACTTACCGGTTCTGTCAAAAGTACCTCTGCCATACCACCTGATTCTTTGATGCATGGAATCCGGGCATGAATCACTTTTGATACATTCACGAACATCAAAGAATTTGTTGGTATATGATTGGGAAGATCATAAAAGTGTGAATGTATGAATTCTTGATTCTCCTTTGGCATTATCAATAGTTTGCTGTGATCGCGTTCTGCAAGTGGATAGAGCGCAATCTTTTCTTCCGGGAGATGATACTTGACTGTAGTTGGATCAAATTGTGGTTTCATGGTCGGAGTAAAAAAAAGCCCCGATAAAATCAGGGCTCATATTCCAAAAATGATGTATCGTATTATGAGCAACCGCTGGTTGTACCGCAGTCTTCGCAGACCGTGCAAGAACCATTTCTCTTCACGCGCATGGAGCTGCAAGTTGAGCATTGTTCACCGGTATAACCTTTTGCTTTTGCTTCAAAGATTTTTTGTGTTCCATTGCCTGCTGCAACCTTCACTTTTGCAACCGCACTTGCCAAAGCAGGCTCAGTGACTTCAATTACCTTCTTGCTTGTTTTGGTTGTGAGAACGGGATTTCCTGCAGGTGAAGTTGTTTTTCCATCTTCATCAACGGCTTGCACGTGAACGAAGTCTGTACGATTGAGATAATCATAACCGAGCGAACGGAAGATATAGTCAAGCACTGAAGTTGCATTTTTGATTGCATCATGACCTTGTACAGGGCCGGCAGGTTCAAAACGAGTGAATGTGAATGTATCAACCAATTCCTCCAGTGGAATGCCATATTGCAATGCTTTTGATGCCAATACTGCAAAGCAGTTCAATAGACCTTTGAAAGATGCACCTTCTTTGTACATGTCGATGAAGATTTCACCAAGTGTTCCATCTTCGAATTCACCGGTACGAAGGAAGACTTTGTGTCCGCCAACATTGCCTTCACGAACGAATCCACGACGTCTCTTTGGTAATCTTCTACGTTCGGCTCTGTGATAAACACGCTCTACTATGCGCTCTTGCACATCTTTTGGCCCGAGGGTTTCATCAAGTGTATGCTCATCACCCAATACGACGACTTCGTCGAGATCTTCATCATTGGATGCATTGAGAGGTTGTGACAATTTGGATCCATCACGATAGAGTGCAATTGCTTTCACGCCTGTTTTCCAAGCTTCATGATAGACTTCACCGATTTCATGCACTTTTGCTTCTGCGGGCATATTCACTGTCTTTGAAATTGCACCGGAGATGAATGGTTGAGCCGCGGCCATCATGCGAACATGTGCCATGTGCTGGATATATCTTTTGCCTTTTTTGCCGCATTTGTTTGCGCAATCGAAGATGGCAAGATGTTCATCTTTCAAATGAGGTGCGCCTTCGATGGTCATCGTTCCGCAAATGAAATCATTTGCAAACTCTATTTCTTCTTTGCTGAAGCCCAATTCCTTGAGCATGTCAAAAGAATAATCATTGAGTTGTTCATCAGTAAAACCAAGTGACTTGCAAAACTCTTCGCCGAATGTCCATTTATTGAATGCGAATTTTACATCGAACACATTATCCAATTGACTTTCCACTGCTTCGATTTTATCATCGGTGAAGCCTTTGTCTTTCAGACTTTGCTTATTGATTCCCGGACATCCGATCAATGTGCCATGTCCTTTGCAATATTTTTCGATGTCTTCGATTTGTGCTTCGCTATAACCAAGATTAACCAATGCCTTGTGCACTGACTGATTCACGATCTTGAAATATCCGCCACCGGATAATTTCTTGAATTTCACAATTGCAAAATCAGGTTCGATACCGGTTGTGTCACAATCCATGACAAGTCCGATTGTACCTGTTGGAGCAATCACGGAAACTTGAGCATTGCGATAACCGAATTCCTCGCCAAGTGCTAGTGCCTTATCCCAAGCTTGTTGAGCAGCTTTGATCAAATCTTCCGAAACGAATGTAGGATCTATGCCCATTGGGAAAATGGTAAGATCTTCATAGTCTGCATTCGGAGAATTATATGCCGCCAAACGATGATTGTGAATCACGCGAAGCATATTGTCTTTATTTGCTTCATAACGAGGGAAGGGCTTTACATCGCGCGCCATTTCAGCACTTGCTGCATAAGATTCTCCTGTCATGATGGCGGTGATTGCACCACACATTGCCAATGCCTCGGGTGAGTCATAAGGAATGCCATTGATCATGAGGATTGTACCAAGATTGGCATAACCCAAACCAAGTGTGCGGAAATCATAACTGCGTTGAGCAATATTTTTTGAAGGGAAATGCGCCATCAAGACAGAAATCTCGAGTACGATTGTCCAAAGTCTGGTTGCATGACGGAAATCATCAATGCGTAATGTGCCATCTTCATCGATGAATGTACCAATGTTCAAACTTGCAAGATTGCAAGCTGTATCATCAAGGAACATATACTCTGAACATGGATTCGATCCATTGATGCGGCCATCAACGGGGCAAGTATGCCATTCATTGATGGTTGTATCATATTGCAAACCAGGATCTGCTGATTTCCATGCACTGAGATTAATTTTGTTCCAAAGATCACGAGCCTTCACCGTGCGTGCAATGCCATTGCTTGTGCGCCAAGTGAGATTCCAATCTTCATCGTTTTCAACCGCATTCATGAATGCATTGGTGACACGAACCGAATTATTGGAGTTTTGACCACTTACTGTGATATAAGCTTCGGATTCATAATGCGTATCGAATATCTCGAAGTTTAGAGAGGTAAACCCTTGCTCAACAAGTGAAAGCACTCGATGGGTATAACTCATCGGAACACCGCGATGCAGTGCATTTTGAATGAGTATGTTCAAGCGATCATTGACTTTGCGATCGGCCCCATTGGCTACTGCTTCATCAACGATTGCTTTCAAAAATGTGGACGACACCTTGGAGCCAGCTACGAGGGATGCTACTTTGTCCTCTTCGCGAGCTTTCCATTCGATAAAATCCTCTATGTCCGGATGATCGATGTCCACGATTACCATTTTGGCTGCACGCCTTGTGGTTCCCCCTGATTTGATTGCTCCGGCCGCCCTGTCGAAGATCTTGAGGAAACTCATGAGACCGGAAGAGTTGCCTCCTCCGGACAAATTCTCGCCCTTGCCACGTAGATTCGAAAAGTTCGAACCCGTACCTGAGCCATACTTGAAGATGCGTGCCTCGCGAGTCACCAAATCGAAAATGCCTCCTTCATTCACCAAATCATCGGTGACTGATTGAATGAAGCAAGCATGTGCTTGTGCTCGTGAATATGCATCCTGCGAAAGTGTCAATTTGCCTGATTTGGGGTCAACATAATGATGCCCCTGCGCGCTTCCTGTAATCCCATAGGCAAAATGCAAACCCGTATTGAACCATTGCGGTGAATTAGGTGCAGACATCTGCTTGAGGAGCATGAACGATATCTCGTCATAAAATGCTTCAGCATCTTTCTTGGAATCGAAATATCCATGCTTCTCGCCCCAATGTCTCCAGCAACCGGCCAGACGGTGAACCACCTGACGAATGGAAGTTTCAGATCCGGTGACCTGATTCCCATTTTCGTCCAATTGCGGTGAACCATCCGCATTGTACTGCGGAACGCCGGCTTTACGGAAATACTTCTGTGCAAGAATATCAGTGGCTACCTGTGACCACTGGGAAGGTACTTCAATATTGTCCATCTGAAATACAGTGGATCCATCAGTATTGCGCAATACTGATGAACGCATTGTGTATTCACATTGATCAAATGGGCTCAATCCCGCTTGGGTAAAGCGTCGCACTATATTCATACGAGTGCCTCTTCAGAATAGGGTGTTTTTTTGGTAATAATGCTGCTTCGGATCGGGGAAATCCGAAAGGCAAAATACATAAAAAACGTGAATCACGTATATGATTCTTTATGTTATCAAATAGAAATTTCAAATACTTATAAGGGAATGGCGTATTCCCGCGATTTTCTTCGTCGGTGATCTGCTGTGGGGGGCAAAGACACCAAAACTTTCCTCCCCCGCTACCCTTTGAAGCGGAATGGCGATTGATTCCAACTTGGAATAATTGCTCGTCGGGAGGGGCAAATTCAATATGCTGCTTTGCCGTGGTTCAAAACTACATGTTTCTCCTTCAAGAGCAATACTTGTGGAAAACTTTCGGCAGAAAAAAAGATCATACTTGACTTGCTTTGGATTATTGATTTCATCAGTGTTTCAGGGTATTTTTTGTTCAACTGATGGCATGATTTCGTAATATGAATTTGTGTATTTTTTTTCTTGTTCTTGCAGCCGGAAATCTTCCTTGGCTTTGTTCGTCTTTGGGATGAGGTTTTTGTAGTTTGCCAATGTAAATCGTACAATCCAGCAATGGTTTTTTTAATGATTTCGCAGATATCGTGAATTATTCTCTTTTCAATAAGTTTTCTTGCTCTGTTGCTATGTTTCTTGCATCGATGATGTTGTTTTTTATGACGTTGCATGATGCTCATGGGTATGAATTCGGAAAAAACAAAGTGCAATACCGAGATTTCTCATGGAAATTCATCAAGACCAAGCATTTTGATGTGTACTTTCATGAAGACGGAGAATATCTGGCACGCTATGCCGGAATACATGCTGAACGTGCATTGAGTTCTGTTCAACAACAATTGAAATATTCCATTTCCAAAAGAATATCCCTCATCATTTATAATTCGCATAATGATTTTCAACAAACCAATGTTGTGTGGGATTTCATGCCGGAGGGTGTTGGTGGTGTCACTGAATTGTTCAAGAATCGCATCACTCTTCCATTTGAAGGTGGGTATGAGCAATTCAGACATGTGATTCATCATGAATTGGTGCATGCAGTATTGAATGACATGTTCTATGGTGGTTCGGTGCAAAGCATGATATCAAATAATATTCGCATGGAATTACCTTTATGGATGAATGAGGGATTTGCTGAGTATGAGGGGAATGGGGGATATGATACAAAGACAGACATGTTCATGCGAGATATAGCATTGAGTGAATTCATCAAAGGTTTTGATAATCTCACCGGCTATTATGCTTATCGTGGAGGTCAAGCATTTTATTGGTATGTGTCGGAAAAATACGGTGAAAGAAAAATCGGTGAATTGCTGAATCGATTGCGTACTTCCGGTACATTGGATATTGCATTCAAAGGATCATTTGGAAAATCAGTTGAAGATTTTTCTGAAGAATGGGTAAGGGAAATGAAGAAAAAATATCTTCCTGATTTGGATCGCTTTGAAAGCTTGGAAGATATGGCCATTCGCATAACGAATCATAAAAAGGATCATAGTTTTTACAATTCTTCTCCGGCGCTTTCTCCATCCGGTGATACAATTGCATTCATTTCAAACAGGGATGGACAATTCGGCGTATTCTTACTGAGTTTGAGTAATCGAGAAGAAGAACCCGAAGAGCTGATCAATAGCGGGCGCACAGTTGATTTTGAAGAATTGAATGTGCTCACTCCCGGTATTTCTTGGTCTCCCGATGGAAAAAAACTTGCGATATCCGCAAAGTCCGGGGGCGAAGATGCATTGTATATAGTGGATGTGAAAAGTGGCGATTATGTGAAACATGAATTCAGCATCAAGACTTTGACCTCCGCGATTTGGTCTCCTGATGGTGCGACGATTGCATTCATTGGAACAGTGTCTGAACAAACGGATATCTGGCTTTTTGACGTAAAAACGGGAAGCATAATTCGTGCGACTGATGATGTGTTTTCGGATTCCCATCCTGTATGGTCTCCGGATTCGCGCATCATATATTTTGTGTCCGATCGTGAGGATTATGTGCAAGGACCATATAAGGCAGAAGACTTTGCGATGTGGAGACATGATCCAAGCATATCGGATATTTATCAGGTGGAATTGGAAACAGGATTGATGGGTCGATTGACATTTGACCCATCCTCAAAAAAAACTTCTTTAGCCATTACGAACAATGGTGCTTCATTGGTATTTGTTTCCGACAATAATGGCATTGGAAATTTATATGAATTGCAATTGGAAGCATCGAAGGTGATACCTCGCACTAATGCACTTAATGGCATCACACAATTATCCATGAGCATGGATGGATCAACATTGGTATTCACTTCTCAAAACAATGGTGGATATGATATATTCCAAATGCGTTATCCTTTGGAACGTAGATCTTATGATTCTCTTCCACTCACAAAATTCATGATGTCCAAGAAGGAATCCGGAACATCGATTGCCGGAAACAAAGAATCAGTGCAATTTTCTCAACCACAAGAACTCGTGGGATATGGAGAGGGAATTGAAGTAGAGTTTTCCCGTCAACAATTGATTCAACCTAATCAAGACATCGCGCGCTTTCCTCAACAGGAATCTTCTACTCCGATCACCAATATCATGCGTACTCAAATGGAACATGATATTGCGGATCCAATGAAAACACCGGCTCAGGAGTATAAAATCACATTTTCAAATGATGTGGTGCTTGCCAATGCGGGAGTAAACACGTTTTGGGGTTATCAAGGCGTTGCACAAATGCTGTTCAGCGATATGCTGGGGGATCATCAAATCTATCTACAAGCGAATTTGTTTTTTGATATTCGCAATAGCAATTTCTTCTTTTCATATTCCTATTTACCTCATATCATTGATTGGCAAATCACTGCAAATCATAATGTTGGTTATGGTTTGGTGAAAAGTGACAATGCACCTTCGAGTTATTTTTATCGCTTCAGAAATTATGGACTTGGTGGCATCGCATCATTGCCAACTTCACGTTTTCGTCGATTTGAACTCGGCTTGAATTATATGCATCTCAGTAAAGAGAACATGGAATTTCCGCAAGAGCCGGTCACTTCGCGCGACATGATTGTTTCTAAGACAAGAATGGTATATGATAATACGATGCCGGGCTGGTATGGGCCTTCTCAAGGAACGCGATATGCCATGTCTGTACAAGCAGCTCCAAGATTGTCACAGACAGGACTTGGCCTTGCAGTGATGGATCTTGATTTAAGACAATATCTCACACTCACAGAGAATTTCTTGTTCCTTGCTCTGCGCGGTGCAGGCGGAATGGGGATAAGCACGAATCCTGATCAGCAGTTTTTCTTTCTTGGTGGTATAGACAATTGGATCAATCGTTCATTTGCCGGTGGAGCACTTCCCTTCAAAAGTCCGGAAGATTTTGCCTTTTTGAATTATGCTTTGCCACTTCGTGGTTGGGACGTAAATGAACGCTTCGGTACCAAATATGCAATGATGAATGCTGAATTACGATTCCCTTTGTTCACAGCCCTGCTTGCTGGTCCGGTACCCGTTGTGTTTCAGGCATTCCAAGCTGCATTCTTTATGGACATGGGAACTGCTTGGAATGATAAAGTTTCTTGGAATCTTGCTCAAAGCGGCGATTATGCTCATTTCAGATATCCTAATTCCGGAGATTTGTTGATGAGTGCCGGTGTGGGAATTAGAACATTCTTATTTGGTTTACCTTTTAGAGTGGATGTAGCATGGAGAAATGAACATCTTGGATGGTCCATGCCCCAATGGTTATTTTCACTTGGTGGGGATTTTTAAAAATTATCTTCTTTCAGAATTGCAGATCGAATCAACATGCGCTCTTGGGGAGATGCAATATCCGGTTCTTTACTCATACGCATGAATGTGTATATTGGTTTGGATTGAATCATGCGTCCTTTGTAAAAGACACATTGCAGAAAATATGCTCTTCGCACTTCCTGTTTATATGTTTGATCAAATAAGAAATTCCCCGTTCCATAAAACAACATCTTTCCTTTATGCATGCCTATTTCTTGAACCACATGCGCCTGCGACCCAATCAAGATATCCGCTCCAAATTCTATCAATCGTTTTGAGATATTTCTTT
>VGWD01000026.1 GCA_016873735.1 Ignavibacteria bacterium
TAAGGCATTTTTATAAGTTCAAGTTCGCTGTCCTTGAATTTACCTTCTTTCAATTTGGTATTATAATCAACGATATTTCTCTGACCCACCTTTGCAAGAATATCATATCGATTCATCATCTCATTGCAAAGCGACTTTAATACAGCCACTGCATTTTGAGGCATTGTGATGATATGCTCATCCACATCTGGTGAAAGGGCCAGAAAATGATTTCGCAATAGACCATAATAGGTCATTTCAACTCTTTTTGGATCTATGATGACAAATTTCAGGTCTTTGGGATGCATTTTGTATAGTAGTGAGCAAATGACGGTATTGATACCAACACTTTTACCCGCACCGGTTGAACCAGCAATCAATAAGTGTGGCATTTTCGCCAAATCAGCACAATATACTTCACCAGATATTGTTTTGCCAAGAGCAAGAGGCAAGCGTTGTTCCACATCATGGAATTTCGAAGATTTGATGATGCTACTAAATAATACCATTGAAGGATTGTGATTTGGAATTTCAATTGCAACAGTTCCACGACCGGGAACGGGAGCAATGATTCTTATACCCCGAGCTTTCAATGCCAGAGCAATATCATCAGAGAGATTTTCAATTTGCGAGATTTTTATTCCTGCTGCGGGGACAAATTCATATTGAGTGACAACCGGACCGGGTGTCACCTGCAAATCATTGATTTCAATTTTGAATGTACGAAGCTTTTCTTGTAATAAACGAGCATTTTCTTTTAGTTCTTCATCATCAACTTTAATCACATGCTCATGCTGCTGAGTAAGGAGGTCTAATGTTGGAGCATCATAATCAATTTCTTCATCATGAATCATGGACTGTGCTTTTGCGATTTCTCTTTCGCTCATGTCTTCGGTATTTACTATCGGATCTTGAACGTTCAATGTCAATAATGGTTCAGCCTCTGTTAATTCTTGTTTGGTTTGTATACTATCTTTTTTAACAGATACTTCAACCGTAGGGAGAGCTTCTGTTTTCTTTGGAAGAGGTCTTTGTCTCCGCGTAAAGTTCACAAACATAGGCTCATCATCTTCCAATTGTTCATTGCCTCTGATAATCACCGGGACTTGATCAGCTTGTGGATGAATCACAGTATCGTTTTTACTTAGTCCTTGCGTTCTTTTCCGTATGATACGTGCTGGTTCTTCATCAATATCAGGTGAGAATACTGCAAATGAAGATTGCTCTTGCATAGCGACTTCTTCCACACCTTCTTCATTCACCGTCTGTGTATGCGATGTTCTCTTTTGAACGACATCTATTGCTCTATCAACTATCATGGAGATATGCATGAAAGCTTTAATCATTGCATTGACAGAGGTTTTTATGGAAATGCCAAATCCTAATGTGATTGTAAGAAACAATGCAACCATGAATGTGAGAAGTGCGCCAATTTTTCCTAAAAAAGATGCCATCACATGCGATTCGAATTGACCAATCAAGCCACTCCATTCATCAGGAAGTTTTGGAATGATTAATTGTAAAGTGCCGAACAGACCTGATAACAAAATCGCGATTAAGGTTATCAGTCCGGTAAATTTGAGTGTATTTGAAGTAATGCGTTCCGTAAAAAACACATCTTTTGCCCATAGAAAGCCCAGAAAGGGAACGATGATAGCAAAATAACCAACTGTACCATTGAACATTACATGTGAAAATACTGCCCCAAAAAGCCCTAGCCAATTTTGTGTCGTATCAGACTTTGCCTGAATTGCAGGATCACCCTTTAGAACAGAAATGATGTCATAAATGGTCATGTCAGCATTAGCTTCATCTTTTGGGGTGTATGATATGAGCGACAACAGAAGTAGTAGACTACTTAAGGCCATGAAAATCCCAAGTATATGCATGGCCATTGCACGATGAGACTCTTGCTCCGGCTCCGGTTCCATTTGCTCCTGTTTCTTGGATTTTCGAGGTTTTGATACAATCATCTCTTCTTCATCTGAATCAAATAATGAGTCTATGATTGAATTTCTTTTTCTGTTGATGACAATCGAGTCAGGAGGCAAAGCCATGTGAACCTTCCTTTCAATTTGTTGATATGTTAAAAATGCTGCAAACATGCCATTCTTTGACATTATTTACTATTCAAAAACTGTGCCTTTTTCGGGGTAAATGAAGAAAATTCAAGCAGGTGATTGAAAATTATGAGAATGCACCAATAAAGAAGCCATTGAAACAGGAACTTTCTGATATATTTATGAATTATTATCGCATATTTTACCATAATTTTAGTGGTTTACCATGATAAAGCAAGCACCTTCAGACATTGGTTTGCATGATCTTTTGCAGAAGAGATGGAGCATTCGTTCATTTGATCAAAGAAATCTTTCCCCTCAGGACATTGAACAATTGTTTCAAGCGGCCGCATGGTCTTCCAGTAGCATGAATGAACAACCATGGAGATTTGTGTATGGAGAGAAAGGGAAAGGGCATTATGCTGATATTCTTTCTGTACTGATGCCCGGCAATGTAATGTGGGCTTGCAATGCACCCCTACTAATTTCAGTGTTTGCAAAAAAGCATTTTTCTGATGGTTCGACTAATCTTCATGCATGGCATGATGTTGGTGCTGCATGCATGTCATTGCTATTGCAAGGAGTTTCCCTTGGGATATATGGACATCAAATGGGTGGATTTGATCGTGATAAAGCAAAGAAGGTATTTGGACATTCAGATGATTATGACATTGTTTCTATCATGGCTCTTGGCTATCCCGGGGAAGCAGATGCATTGGAGGAACCGTTTAGAACGCGTGAATTAACGCCAAGGGTGAGAAGATCGCCTGATTCATTTGCCTTTACGTCATTTGAACAATTGTAATATTATTCTTCGTCTGATGTACGTAATTTCTCCAAAGAAGAAAAGTCTTCGAGAGTTGTGGTATCGCCTGAAATTGTACCTTGTGAGACAATTTCTCTGAGTAATCTCCGCATGATTTTTCCACTTCTGGTTTTTGGCAATCCCTCTGTGAAGCGAATGTCTTCCGGTTTAGCTATAGCGCCGATCTCTTTTGTAACATGATCTTTCAGCTCTTGCTTTAATGTTTGTAAATCAATCTGTTGATCTTTCATGACCGTTACAAATGCAATCAGCGCATTGCCTTTGATTTCATCTGGTTTGGCTACGACTGCTGCTTCTGCCACACTTGGATGAGAAACAAGTGCGCTTTCTATCTCTGCTGTACCCAATCTATGTCCTGAAACATTGACAACATCATCAACTCTGCCCATAATCCAAAAATATCCGTCATCATCCTTTCTTGCTCCATCTCCCGTGAAGTACATTCCTTTATGTTGATCATTTGGAGGAAATTCAGACCAATAAACAGCTTCATATCTAGCATCATCACCAAAAATGGTCCTTGCCATTCCGGGCCATGGATGTTTTATCACTAAATATCCTCCAACATTCGAAGGGGTGGGATTACCGGATTTATCTACGATATCTGCAAGAATACCGGGTAAAGGTATGGTTGCTGTTCCGGGTTTCGTGGGAACTGCCCCCGGAATTGGAGCAATCATGATGCCTCCTGTTTCTGTCTGCCACCATGTATCAACGATTGGACATTGCTCATTGCCAATGACTCTATGATACCACATCCATGCTTCCGGGTTGATTGGTTCGCCTACAGTACCCAATAAGCGTAAAGAGGATAAATCAAAAGAATTGGGAATATGATTTCCGGCACTCATGAATGCTCGGATTGCTGTTGGAGCGGTATAGAGAATCGTTGCTTTATGAGATTGAATCAATTCCCATATTTTTCCGGGATGAGGGTGATTGAGTGCTCCTTCATAAATAAGGATGGTCATCCCATGCATCAATGGTCCATATACAACATAACTATGACCCGTTATCCAACCAATGTCTGCTGTACAGAAATATACATCGTTTGGTTTTGGATCAAAGACAAGTCCAAAAGAATAATGAACATGTGTTAAATATCCACCTGTTGTATGGACCAAGCCTTTGGGTTTTCCTGTTGAGCCACTTGTATAAAGATAGAACAATGGATGTTCGCTTTCGATACGAAAAGAATCGCAAATATCTTCATGTGCAGTGAACAATGAATCCCAGTCATGAAATCGCAACAGTTCTTGTTTGTCGATCTTTGGCAAGTCTTTGCAAATCACTTCACGGACGGTAGGGCATGATTCCAGAGCGGTATTGACTGCGTCAAACAATGGAATATCGCTGCCTCTTCTTTTCGTTATGGCCTGGGTTATAACACATACTGATGAAGAATCATTGATGCGATCTCGCAAAGCTTCCGCGGAGAATCCACCGAAAACAACATTATGAACAATACCAATTCGAGCACAAGCAAGCATTGCAATTATTGCATCAGGGTTCATTCCCATGTATATGGTGACTGTTTCACCTTTATTGATTCCTAGTGACTTCAGCGAAGAAGCAAATCTCCCAACATGATTGTGTAGCTCGGCATATGTTAACTCTATTGATTTCCCGTCTTCTCTTTCCCATACAATGGCTTTCTTATGTTGGATTTGGGTACCAAGATGAATATCCAAGCAATTAAATGATGCATTCAACGTGCCTTCTTTGAACCATTGTGCTTTTGGATATTTCCAATCTAAGATTGTCTGCCACGAAGAAAACCAGTGAATGCATTCCGCTTGTTTATTCCAATGATCAAGAATACTAAGTTGTGCTTCTTTGCATAATGAAGAATATTGATCCATTGAGGATATCTCTGCATTATCTGAGAATTGCTTTGGAGGTTGAAACAATCTGTGTTCTTGCAGTAGAGAAGAGAATGAGTTCATGGCAATTCTATGCAAATGATATTGAAGAAAAAAAAAGCAGATCGATGATCTGCTTGAAGAATGCTATTCAGTATTAGCGTAATTTATTCATTAAAGAAATCATTTCAATGGCTGCCATGCCGGCCTCTGCACCTTTATTACCGGATTTTGTACCGGCTCTTTCTATGGCTTGCTCGATTGTGTCTGTCGTTAGAACACCAAAGATGCAAGGAATACCTGATTCCAATCCAACCTGCGCAACACCTTTTGAAACCTCTGATGCCACATAGTCAAAATGAGGCGTTGCTCCTCTGATAACTGCGCCCAGAGTGATGATTGCATCATATTTTTTGGATTTTGCCAAAGTCTGAGTAATCAATGGAATTTCATAGCATCCAGGACAATAAGTCAGTGTGATTGACTCTTCTTGTATTCCATGCCTTTTCAAAGCATCGAATGCGCCTTGCACAAGATTATTGACAATAAATCCATTCCAGCGTGCGGCAACAATTGCTATACGCGCAGAATTACCCTCGAATGTACCTTCAATGACAGTTGCTTTCATGATTTTCAACTCAATGTTTTAAATAGGATTGTATGGCATCAATTGCATTGGTGCCAATGGTGAATGTTCCGAAATTAGTTTCATCATATTCACGGCTTCCATGAAAATCGGAGCCGCCTGTCCATAAAAGACAATACTGATCAATAATTGACCGATAATATTGCTGTGTTTCAGGCGAATGAGATGGGTGAACCACTTCTATGCCATCAAGACCTTGTTTTATGAAACGAGAAAGTACTTGTTGCGGAAGATATCTTCCAGGATGAGCCAAAACGGCAACGCCTCCGGCATCATTGATCACCTTTATTCCAAGCTCCACTGGGAAATTCCACTTCGGCTCATAAGCAGGTTTTCCAAAGCTCAGATATTTGTCAAATGCAGACTTCAAATCACCAATGAATGAATGGTCAATCATTACTGCCGCAATATGCGGTCTGGCAACAGGTGCTTTTCCGGCTTTGACCAAGACATCATTCATCGTAATTGGGATATTTACATTGTTTAATTTCTTGATGATTCGTTCAGCTCTTTTCTCTCGCTCATGTTTAAACATAGTGAGATAGTGATTCAATTGAGGATTATCGGGATCAGTAAAATATCCAAGAAGATGATAATCCCTATTCTGTTCATAGCAGCTGAGTTCCAAACCTGGGATCAATTTGATGCCTATACTTTTAGCATATTCCAATCCATGAATATACCCCTGCATTGTATCGTGGTCTGTTATTGATAGTGCATGCAGACCCACCTTCTTTGCCTTATCCAATAAGTCCTCAGGGGATAAAATCCCATCGGAATATGTGGTATGTGTATGTAGGTCAGCAGGAAATGCCATCATGAACTCATAGTGCGTAATTGTTCGAGAATTGCACCGACAGTTTGTTGAACCAATTGATCAGATTGTATGGATATATGAATGCGTTCTTGTGTTGTACGATTCTTCATTTCTAATTGACCTTGTAGGAGTCCTTTTTCACCTACAATCAATTGTATGGGTAGCCCGATTAAATCTGCATCATTGAACTTGATGCCGGGTGATACATCGCGGTCGTCAAACAATACATCAATGCCTGATTGTTCCAATGCACTATGTATGGATGTACATGCATCGACCACACCTTGAGATTTATGCAAACCCAACCCTATTAAATGTACCGTATATGGGGCAATTGCAATTGGCCAACAAATTCCTTTGTCGTCATGGTGCTGTTCTACGGCACAAGCAATGATTCTTTCAAGTCCTATGCCATATGATCCCATGATGATAGGTTGCTCTTTACCATGTTCATCAAGAAATACAGCATTCAATGATTTGGAATATTTCGTTCCAAGTTTGAATATATGCCCCACTTCTATTGCATTGACAATCCGCAATGGGTGTCCACCATGGATACATTGTTCACCATCGAGAACAGTTCTAAAATCTGCATATGCTGAAATTGTGCAATCTCTGGTAATGTCAATATTTTTATAGTGATATCCATCCTTATTGGCACCACTTACAAGTCCATTTGCATCTTTCAAGAGATTGTCTGCAATGATTTTTATATCGGATTTCAATCCGATCGGACCAATGGATCCCGCATGTGCACCGGCCAATGAAAATAATTCTTCCGGTTCTGCAGGTCTGCTTTGAATCGCGCCAACATGTGATTGAAACTTTGCTTCATTCAATTGATCATTGCCACGCATCAAAATGAGATAAGGTTTCGAGTCTGCAATATAGACCACGGACTTTGCGCATCTATTCACATCGAGCCCAAAATGCTCCACGAGTTCATCAATTGTTTTTGATTTAGGTGTGGCAAATTCTTCAACTGGAAAATTATCGTCTTTTCTTTTGATTGGTTCGACAGCGCTGACTGCAACTTCTATGTTTGCCGCATATCCAGAATGCTCGTCAATAGCACAGGTATCCTCTCCGAAAGGTGACTCAACCATAAACTCTTGTGAAGCACTTCCTCCCATTGCTCCTGAAGAAGCACCAACAACAAAAAACTTCAATCCGCAACGAGTATAAATGTTTCTATATGCTTGTTCATGTAGATTATAACTTTTGTCCAATCCTTCAGAGGAATTGTCAAGTGAATATGCATCTTTCATTGTGAATTGGCGACCTCGCAATACTCCAGATTTAGGTCGTGGCTCATTTCGAAACTTTGTTTGAATCTGATACCATATCTGTGGCATGTCCCTGTAAGACTTGATATGTTGCTTGGCATGATATGTCATGATTTCTTCATGAGTCGGAGCCAAAACAAGTCCCTCTCGATTCTTGATGTGAAACATGACATCACCCATGGCTTCGACTCTACCTGTCTGTTCCCAAATATCTATCGGGTTAAGAGCAGGCAAGTGAAATTCCTGACCACCTATAGCATCCATCTCTTCACGAATGATGGATTGAACTTTTTTAAGCGATCGATATCCCAAAGGCAATTGCGAAAAAATACCGGCTGCAAGTTGTCTGATAAGTCCGGCCCTCATCATCAAAACATGTGATGGTATTTGTGCTTCTGCAGGTGCTTCTTTTAAAGTGGGAACAAAAATCCGAGACTGATACATGTTTATGGTTACTACAAATTATAATCTGGGTTTAAGCGGGAATATACGAAATTTAGGCAAAAAATTGTCCTGAAACTTGTATATACCTAGGTTTTAGGGTACTAAATTCATCTGTATTTCACATTTTTGTTAAAAGTTATAGACCCACTAATTTGTTTTTGAGTGATTGAAACATGCAAACCTATGTTTTCACATTAGTGACTTTGTCCCTACTCTCCTTCAATATTGCCAATTCACTGCCACAGTTCAGTTTAATCTCCGGTAATAGATGTTCTAGCTGTCATATTAATCAACAAGGAGGTGGAGGGAGAAATGACCTTGGATGGTATAGTAATAGAGATGTTGGTGCAATTGAGCCTATTGAAGGAATCATGTCCGAATTTTGGGCAATTCAGGATTCAATCAGAGGTATGATTGGAACGAAATCAAATATTGGTTTTGATATGCGTTTTCAATATATCAGATCACGAAATCCAGGTGCTGACGCTTCGTTTTTTCCAATGCAATTTTCTATATATGGACAACATTCATTCACCCCTTGGCTTGCGGTTGAAGCAGCCTATAATATAGGTCCGATTAGATATAAAGGGCAATCATCCTGGTCAGGCTCATTGCTCATTCAACCGGGATTGGAATTACCTCTTTTGCGGATAGGAATGATACAGCCGACCATAGGCATCAGGAATGATGATCATACAACGTTGAATAGACAAATTCCTGCAGATTGGCTCACGAATGAAGTATTGACTCCATATTCTCAAATGACATTGCTTGCTCCGAACTTTGCTGCACCGGGGATAGAAATAGGATATGAAGGTTTGCATTGGCTTAGTGTTCATGCAGGAATGTTTTCGAATTCAATATTGAATCAGAATGCAGTGACTCATGATTCTGATGCAGATATTGCATATACAACTCGAATCATGTTCTGGCCCCGCTTCCTTGAAAATACCGTGAATACTTATATAGGAGCATCCTTGCTGAAGAATGGTGAAGTTTCAATCATTCAATATATGCTCGGAATTGGATTGACTGATCAATTGTCTTTCAGTATTGAAGCCACTCAATCAGATATTCAACATATACGAAGCATTAGTACTGACAATATTCAACTACTTCCGGGATCATCAACAACATATTCTGCAGAGTTGATGTATCAGGCTGAGAGCTGGCTATTTCCATATGTGAGATCAGAATATGGAGAGCTTCGTTATGATCAGAATCAAGACCTTACAATCATCAAGCAATTTGTCATTGGTGCACAGATATTTCTCATGCCGAATATTGAGTTTCGTCCTGAGTATCGCATGTTTGATACATATCGCCCCGGAATGATTGGCAGATGGGGAGCACAATTTCATTTATACTATTAATGGCAATTATACCATGAAAATTGAAGAAAGACGTGATTTTTTGATCCAATCCATGCATGGGATCGGCATTACATTGTGTGCAGGAACATTAGGTTCTCTATTGCAATCTTGCGAAATGAATGAAGATTCGGTTACACCCGATATCAATACATTGCCTTTTGATATTGATCTCACCAAACCTGAATATTCTTCATTGTCTGTGATAGGTGGGGCAGTATATGCAAATGATCCAAATGGGAATAATGGGAATGATATAATCATCATCAGACTTGAACAAGAACGCTTTCTTGTAGTTTCATCGATATGTACACATCAGGGATGTTCGGTAAATCTTCCTTCGTCGGATAAATCTACATTGTTTTGTCCTTGCCATTTTGCGGAATTTAGTCCATTGACCGGGGAAGTACTCGTGCAACCCAAGATGGGGACTGCAAGTACATTGCCGGTATTTAGATATGAATTTGACAAAGCAAGGAATATGTTGACTGTTTACTTGCTAGGCAATGGTTGAATGGGATTTTTGACATCAATGGATACAGTTCTGCAATAATATCGACCTTCAGGCAGGGAATTATCGAACAACATTTTTGATGCACCAATTCCTCTTGCTGAAGTGATATTGATATTTGGTTGGATATTCCGCATGAATGATTCAACAGTTTTAGCCCTTGATTCAGATAATTCGAGATTGTATGTTACCTCGCCTAATTTGTCGGTAGATCCAGTTATGCTCACATTTGATTCGGGCGTAATTTCCTGTTTAAGAAAATTCTTCATCATCATTTCGTTTTTTTCGGATAATGAGCTTTGATCATATTCAAAGACAATTAAACTGAGCCTGCTTATTTCGAATGTATTATTTGTCTTGATGATAGGTTTAGTTGTTCGAGTGCTGAATGACTCACCTTTTGCAGTCTGAGAATACAATATGATATCAACCGAGTCATGTTGATTCAATACCTGATTTCCAATACCGGAAATGACTCCTGAATCCAATGGAATGTCCAAAAATTGAGGAGGGGCACCATTGCCTCCAAAAGTCTTTAGTAGCATTCCATGATGTTGTATGTCGACTTTCCAAGATTGCATATCAGAGGAAGCGTCAGTTTGAATTGCCAATTGCATCAATTGTTGCAAAGGGATGAATTCATTGAACTTTGAATAGACTACCGGATGAAGTATTTCAGGATGAGATGATTCGATTTCTACTCTTCTGTTCTCGGCATCACCTTCAACATAATCCTTATTGGATAGATTGTCCGGGAGATCGCGCCCTTTCACAATGATTGTATTTGGATCAATGTTCCAGTTTTGCACAAGTAAGTCTTTAATCGACTTTGCTCTGTCCAGTGCAAGACTCTTCCTAAGCTGCACACTTGACTTTTCTTTACCATCAGTACTGCCTATCAACATCAGAGTTGCCTCGGGAGTTTGTTGAAGTCTTCTGGCTATGATGCTTAAGATATTGTTATAGGTTTCAAGTGTATTTGAAGAGACTAACTTCTCATCAAAATCAGGGTTTATCTGTGAATTGATAGATCTTGGCGATGTGGAGCTCGAATCATAGAATATATAGGGAAGAATAGGAAATGTTTGCGTGATTACTGTTTGCTGTAATTCCAAATTGGGTGCATCCAATTGAGAAAATTGTATGGGATTGATGATGGCAATTGCGGGCGGTGGCGGAATTTCCTCCGGAACATCAACAGGTAAAGGAGGGGTTTTGATGATCGCATCAAGCGGTCTAAATGCAAATCCTATCCGAAAATCAAGCGAACTTGATTGCCAATCTTCATTCTTTAATAAACTTGAAAAGGAATGTACATATCCAATCTCCGGCATCAGAGAAAGTGTAGGCGTTAGAGAAAAGTAATATCCCATTGAGGCATTTAAGCCAAGTAAATTATTGGCAAGGACATTGCCTTTTTCAATTATGCGAAATTTATCTGTAGGTGATGTAAATCCCAGGTGATCAGGAGAAATAATGCGTTGAGAACGTTCATAGGTGTTTTCGGTTAATCCAAAACCAAGAGTCGCTCCAAATCGAGTGAAGAGCGCAAGATTAGGAATAGGATATATGGATAAACCGACATCGGCAATCACGCGATCAAGACTAATGGTAAATCGATTACGAAGATTTAATGTGTCATATCCGATTTTTGTAGAATTCAGAACATATAATCTGCAATCGTCTGAAGTTAGTGAAGCAGGATGTTGGGCGAGATAAAACCTTCCCGAAACACTCAAAAATGAAGGTACAATTGCATATTCCCCAAATAGCCCTAAAGACACTCCATGAGATATGCCTTGTTCATAGGTCCCGCAATTTGGAGAACCCGGAAATACTTCCAAAGTGCTTTTATTGTATATAATGTTTGAGCCCGCCATGATCCCAATAGAATATGGAGCCATTACACCATACGTTGTGTCTGGTTCTTGGCAATAAAGAGAACAGTGGCATAATAAAGCAAAGAGAATGAACATGAATTTCATCACTTAGGTAGTTTTAGCGGTTATATTAGCAAAAAAAATGAATTAATTATTTCGTAATTCAAGAGTGGCGATGCTCTCAACATGTGCTGTTTGAGGGAACATGTCCACAGGTATTATGGATGTAACTTCGTACGACTCATGAAAAATGGCAATGTCTCGTGCTTGTGTTGCAGGATTACAGCTCGCATATACAATGCGCTTTGGTGATAATTCAAGCATATGTTTGAGTAGTATATCATGTACTCCGGCTCGAGGTGGATCAATGATGATGATTTCCGGTCTTTCGAAAGTTCGCAGTAATTCTATGGCTGAAAGTATATGCAAGTCATGACTATAAAAATCGGTATTGATTATTCCATTCAATATTTGATTATGCTTTGCATTGATTATGGAGGATTCTGATAATTCAATGCCTATAACAAACTTTGCATGTTTTGCGGCAGGAAATGTGATAGTACCTGCTCCACAGTATAAGTCCCAAACATGAGAGTCCTTGTCAATGCCGGCTTGCTGAATAATGAGATCAATAAATTGATCCAATTGATAGGAATTTGTTTGGAAGAATGAAAATGGGGAGATAGTGTACTGTATATCCAGAATTGATTCAGTGATATATAATGGCCCATCGGAAAAGATGATCTCACCCTGCGCCACTGGAGACCACGATAAATTGATGCAATGCAAAGCAGAAGTAATAAATGGGTATAGATTTCTGATCTTCTTCCACCACATTAAAAATTCCTCATCTTGTTCTGAGGATGGTTCCTGAGTGATCAATACGGCCATCAATTCACCGGTGTGCTTTGATGTACGAATTATGAGTGATCGAAGGAAGCCTTCATGAGATCTTGAGTCATAGCCAGACAATTCAAGTTCATTTGATTTTGATTGTATGGCATCGAGTAGAATATTCCCATCGGTAGATTGCAGATGACATTCATCTATATTTAAGATTTTATCGAATCTACCCGGTACATGAAGTCCGAAAGCATACCCCTTTCTGAATTCTTGATTGCTCGCAATTTGTTCTTCTGTCAACCATTCAGATGAACCAAATGAGAATTCCATTTTATTGCGATAGTTGTATTGTCTTGGAGATGGAAGTGTATGAGCAATTTCAGGAAATGGAAATTTACCGATGCGTTTGCACACATCCTCGACTATTTGTCTTTTCCAAAAAAGTTGCTGGTCATAGGATAAATGCTGCCAAGAACATCCCCCGCATTGAGTGAAATAGTTGCAATGTGGTTTCACTCTGTAAGGAGAAGGTTGTAGAATGTCTTTGATGATGCCTTCAGCGAACTTTTTCCTTTTTTGCCTGATTTCAGCATTGACAATATCGCCGGGAGCTCCGTATTTCAGAAAACGAACTATACCTTCGTCATTTCTGGCAATTGATACACCTTCATTTCCCAAGCTTTGTATGGTCAAAGTTTCATAGATCATTTCCTGGTATTTTCTTCTACTCATGATGAATGTTTCGCATCATGATTGTCTTGTATATCCCTTTTTCTCTTTTGCATAAAGAATGCAAGGAGTAGGCTAAGTGTAGTGGCTATATTCACACCTAAACTTATCGTTTTTCCTGTATCGAAAATATCACTGTGATAAGTGAACTCAACCGAATGTTTTCCGGGAGGTACAATCACGCCTCTCAAAGCATAATTTGTTTTAAATATTTCCGTTTGCTTCCCATCAATTGTACAAGACCAACCTACAGGTAAAAAGACTTCGCTAACATGTAGAAAGTTCATTCCCGGATTATCAGTTTTGATGGTTATTTTATGATTTTCAAAACCGGTAATTGATGCTTTCGCATTAAGGCCTGCGGGTTGAATTGATGTCGGAAGTTCTTTTTCAATGAATGCAACTGATGTTGGATTGAAATCTCCATCACGTAAATGATGCAGGATGATAAGTGGGGTTTCTTTTTTAACAGAATCAACAAAGAATGCTCTCGGCAACACAGATGCATTTTCATAGACTAATGTTGGCATCGCCCCTTGATCAGTTTGCATAGCACCTTCAAACACAGGTTTTACACCTTGTATCATTTGCTGTGGTGCGGAAATGTATTTTACATTAAGCAGATTCATCAAAAAGAGATTGGTAATATAGTTTCCACCACCACCACCGGCTACATCGAGCAAATCTTGATAGACTCTCATTTTTGCAGAATGATACCCATGAACATTTTGCAACTTGAAGTATGCAGGAATATTTGTTTTTCCCATGCTCATATAAACCAAATCAGCAACTCGGTAGAGTGACTTGTCTTTTTTAATAAATGAAACAAACTCCGGTTCGGAAAACTCGGACTTGATGATATCGCCTTTTTCGACTTCCATTGGTCTATAAGCGACTCTCCATAAATCCAAGAAGAGATAGGCTGCAATAGCTGTGTAGAAAAGTCCTTTGGAAAGTGCACCACGGATATACAATATTGATAGGATAATAACAGCAATTCCAATGAATGATGTGATCATCCAATCAGCTTTCATTTGCTCGTAAAGGAATTCAAAGAGTTGTTCAGGAACTTTGTTGGCAGCTTGTACATCCGCGATATATCCTGATTCTGAAATCATAAAACCTGATACAAGTAATAATGCCATTCCGCCTAACATGACTAGCATGGGATGCTTACTCTGACTCCAACCTTGATTTCTCCAATCATTAAGTGCCGATAATCCATAACCGAAAAGTATGGGTATGGCAAATTGCATGACACATAAAGCCATCATCGGAGCTCTAAAATTATTAAAGCCCGGAAGATTATAATAAAACAAGTCGAAAATGAGTGGGAAATTCTTCCCAAATGAAATGAAGAGTGACAATAATGAAAGCACGATGAGATAATGTATGAAAATCTCCTTGCGAAAAGCAAATATCCCTAACAGTGCAAGAGCCAAAACTCCGATACCCATATAATTTGCAGCATCCGTAAAAGGCATTTGTCCCCAATATGGTTGGACAATTTGTCCTTGAGTTGCTCCTTTGGGTTTATATTCCAATTTTCCAAAACCAAAATAGTTTGGAACGAGAAATGTGAGTGTTTCTTCTGGACTAAAGGACCAATTCGTTGCATAATCATAATCAAATCCGCCTGTATTGTCTTGTTTATTGCCGGCCATTTGCTCAATTGGCGCAGATCCCCTTGTGGAATATGGCTTATACTCCAATACACTCAAATAACGGTCTGCAGACATACCGAAGGCTAATCCACCTGCTAATATCAATGCGAAGGTAGAACGTGCCACTCCAAGAAGAGATTCTTTTTTCACCAAACTAGAAATTGCAGTTGCAATGAGATACAGCGCGAATGTGATCACTCCATAATAAGCCATCTGAACATGAGTTGATTCTACCAAAACATGTACGGCAATGATCAATGCAGATGCATGAAACAATGACCAACCGGATCTTAATCGTTCCAGAAATAGCAAAATGAAAGGGAACATGGCTAATGCTATCGGCTTTGTATTATGGCCGATCATGATCCATGTAATGATGAATGTTGAAAAAACAGCACCGAATCCAACGGCAAAAGCAATAAATCGTTCTTTGCCCTTTGAACGCATCAGAAGATACATGCCAATGGCATAGACCATATAATGAAATGCGATTCTTGCGGCATCATTGTTGAATATGCCCGCAAATATTCTGGCTGCACCAAAATACAATGTGGCCAGAAAATCCCATGATCGTTCTCCGGTGGTCAACAGTGCCGCATAACTTGGAAGTCCACTAAATATATAAGGAAGCCATTGAGGAAATTCTCCTTGTTCTTTGGCTTCGTTCAGGAATGTTTCAAAACTTGCAGAAGCAATATTATCTGAAGCATTGAAATTACCGCCTGTAAATAGTGCGGGACTAAGAAACAAAATGACTGATGCCATTAATGCTAAGATGAATGACAAATCTCTGTATCGTTCAGGAATGAATAAAAAAGAAATGCCTGAAGATGCTTTTGATGTAGTACCTTTTGCTTTGGACATGTCGGACTCTCCGGTAGAAAAAAGCCGAATAATCAAAAGTAACTATTCGGCCTTTTCATAGTTGATGTTTAGAATTCCATTGAAGATAGTTTTTCCATTGTAGCTTTCACATCATTGGCTGATTTAACCAATGCTGCATTTTCATCAGCGTCCAATGTGATTTGGAAGATGTCTTCCATTCCGTTTTTACCAACTTTGATTGGTACACCCACTACCACATCATTCAATCCATACTCACCATTGAGCATGACAGCGCATGGAAGAATTCTGCGTTTGTCTTTGACAATACATTCGACCATTTGAACAGCAGCTGCAGACGGAGCATAATATGCGCTGCCTGTTTTGAGATGATTGACGATCTCAATCCCACCATCTCGAGTTCTTTGAACAATTGCATCAATTCGTTCTTTTGGCAATAATTCAGTGATGGGAACACCTGCGATGGTTGTATAACGGGGAAGTGGAACCATGGTATCGCCATGTCCACCCAAAACGAATGCTTGTATATCTTCAACTGAAACATTCAATTCCATTGAAAGGAATGTGCGATAACGCGCAGTATCCAATACGCCGGCCATTCCAAGCACTTTGTTTCTTGGAAGTCCGGTCTTTTTAAGTGTCACAAATGTCATGACATCCAATGGATTGGATACGATGATATAAAATGCATTTGGGGAGTATTTAGCTGCTTGCTCTGCGCAAGAACCAACAATCTTTGCATTTGCAGCGAGCAAATCATCGCGACTCATGCCTGGTTTTCTTGCAAGCCCTGCAGTTATGATGACAATCGCTGAATCTTTTGTGTCTTCATAGGAATTTGTTCCAATGATTCTACAATCAGATGCTTCAACTGGCATGGACTCATACATGTCCAACCCTTTTCCTTGTGGAATTCCTTCTGCAATATCAAGTAGAACTACTTCTGTGGCAAGTTGTTTGTCTGCCAATCTTTGGGCAGTGGTCGCGCCTACATTTCCGGCGCCAATGACAGTCATCTTCATGTATAACTCCTTGTGATTTTAAAAAAACTATATAAATAAACGTTGTAAATCTTCTTCTGAAATGATGGGTGAAAAATCCTTTTTCAATTCATCTATTGAGCGTTGCTCCAATATATACGATGCCTTTAACCATTGCATTGCTTCTGTTGAATTACCTAACAAAGCATTCACCCTGGCAGATTGATAGAGTAGATCGGCATTGTCAATATGTTCTTGAAGATACTCCTCAATCATGTCTTTGGCTTCTGAGTATTGTTGCAGCTCGATATAAGTATGTATACAATCCATTACGCAGTCTATATTGTCAGGGGCTAATTGCAAGGATTGTTTATAACATATAATACTTTCTTCAGGTCTGTGAATGTTGAATAATGCATCTGCTTTTGCCTGCCAAACATCTGCATATGATGGATATAGGGAAAGTGCTTTGTCATAATCTGCAATAGCCGATGCATATTCTTCCAATGCATCATGGCATGATCCTCTTCCATAATAAGACTCATAATGTAAAGGATCATGAACCAATGCCATGGAAAATGCCTCAATTGCATCCCTAAATGCACCTGTTTCTTCTAAAGTACTTCCTAGATTATGCCATCCGGCAACATCGGTTGACTCATATGTTAAAGCTGTCTTGTATGAATCAATAGCTTCCAGTAATCTACCCAATGAACCCAATGCATTGCCACGATTATACCATGCGCCTGAAAAGTCTTCTTTGATTGCAATTGCAAAGTCATAAGCAGAAACCGCTGCATTGTATTGTTCTAAATGACATAGTACCACTGCTTTGTTAAACCAAATGACATGATCGAATGGTTCTATTTCCAAATATTGTTCGTACCAAGATAAAGCTTCCTCATGTTGTTCAAGGCAATCATTGCAATAACCCAAATCCGAAAGGGCATGCTTGTGGAATTCTTCACTATTCACCAAGAATGTGAATATCTTGATTGCATCCGGATACATTGATTGCTTTTCATAATACTGGCCTAATGCATAGAGTACTTCATCATTTCCGGGAAAAGCATCCATCAATGAGTGATACATGAGCAATGTTTCATCTTTGGATAATACATGTTCCTGAAGCATTGCATGTGTTATGTGAATGCCTGGATCATTTGGATTGAGTGCTTTTGCTTTATTGATGGATATCAAAGCATTTGCTTTTTCATTGGCATGTGCTTGTGCCAGACTTTTGATATGCCAGGCATCTGAAGAATATGGTGTTTTATCAACAAGTACATCTGCTATGCGCAATGCATCATTTTTATTGCCCTCTTCAATGCAAAAATGAACGAGTGCCTCTAATGTTTCATTATTTGGAATTGTCCCTTTGCCGGTATCCAATGCGCGAATGCATCGCTTCAATACTTCGCGTAAGTATTGAGATTGTTGCTTTTTAGAAAAACCATCATCACCGTGAGGATACATAGTACTTGCAACTGCGAAATGTTATGGTTGGGATAATACAATGATACGAGATATATGGCTCTTTGCCAAGAAAAATGGCGCTTTTACAAGCGCCATCATAAGCTATTCACACCGATTTTATAGAAAATGATTATTGACCAATAATAACAGGATAATCGACATCAATATCGGACTCCAAGCTCTTGCTTGTTCCATTTTTAGTCATTGAATCGTAATGAGACAAAACGATATTAACAAATCCTTTACTTCCTGCTCCTGTTTTTGTTTTAACTTGGAATGTCAATCCTACGGGTAAATTGTTTCTGTCTTTGTCGGTAATCGTCCATTCCACCAAACTTGCAATTCCTGTGCTAGGAGTAAAAAAGAATTGATGTTCATAATCATAAGCTTTTATATCTTGAGTAATATCAGTTTTTGGAGACTTCGATTCATTGTATAATTTAATTGATCCTATATATGTGATATCTGATTTTAGTGAAATAGTATCAATGATGCTAGGTGCCGCGCCACCAGGACCATCCAAGTCTTTCCATACTGCATTTATGGTATCGGCTGTATTGCTTTGATTTACCAAAGTTACAATCACTGTTGTTGCATAATCATGATCTTGATCGTGATCATGGTCATGATCATTGATTCCGCATGAGCTTATTCCAATTGCAATTGCCAAAGCAAAAAATGATGAGATGAAGTGTTTCATACTGTTTTTCCAAAAAAAATTATAGAATAGGTATTGTCATACGAACAACACAATTGAATCCTGTGTCCAAAGCGAAATATCGATATCGTGAGAGATAATCACGGAATGCTATATCACCTATGTTTTGAAATGAGAGATTTGTTGCAATCCCTTTGAGTGGACCATGAAGAATGGTGCCACCCAGATTGATGTCAAATAGTGAATATGCAGGTGGTGGGGAAGTATAATCCAAATTGGGATCGAATCTGTCCTGTCTGCGAACATGTGTCATCCGGAATTCAATGAAAGCATCTCCAAATGCATCAAGGAAAGATTCTCTATGCGCATGCAGTGATCCGCTCATCCTATCGGCAGGAATCATGAACAGTGGATTGCCTGTTGATTGATTATCTCCACGAATCATTGACCCTTGCAGCGAAAAAGTTAGCCAGTCATCGAATGTGTAATCTCCTTGAAACTCCGCTCCATACATTGCAGCTTGAACTTGATCATACCGGAATGTTGGAAAACTCCCTCGAACTGTTAATGTTGGCCGTGCTCTATCGGGTTGAAGAATAATGAATCCGTCAAATTGATTGTGAAAAAGGGATAGATCAAAAGTACAATCATGAGTGTCATACAGCAAAGCGAGATCTATGGTGCGTGATTGTTCAGGCGACAAATCTCTTTTGCCAATTTCAAATTGTGCGGTTCCATGATGAATATCATAACTGTATAATTCATTCACCTGAGGTGGTCTCCATGTTTGACCCACATTCATGGATAGTCGCAAATGTTCATGCATTTGCCACATGAATCCACCGCTAAGAGAAAATCCACTAAAATTCAATACAGAGTCATTGATCAATCGTGTAGGTGATGAATATTTATCAATATTGATAGATCTTGTGTCGAATCGAGCACCTCCACTGATAATGACATCATCAAACATGACATTTCCAATTGCATAAGCTCCGAGTGCTGTCATGAAATAATCCGGAATCAATACTACTTTGCCGAGACGCTTATTCTGTTGGAATTGACTCGAAACACCGATTGTTCCACTGATATGATCATTGATTTGAATTGATTTGAGTTTGATGTCACCGGAATATGTCTCCAAAAGCAATCGCATTGCAGGTTTTACAAGTAATTGCTCCAAAAGTATGGATGAATCTTTCGGGACTCTCAAATTATGTGCATCAAATTCTGATCTATCATTGAATTGCCAGCCATAGGTTGCTTCCAAAAGTCCAATGCCTTCCAGCGGAATATTCCCTTGAATACTCAATAGGTGATGTATGATTTGTTGCTTCGGAAATCCAATGTCATAGGTAAAATCATATTGTTGAAGTGGATGCCCGCTCTCGATTGCTCTTAGTAAATCACTTGCATTGGAGATATGACTTCCTTTGAAAATGCCAAGTTCGGTATTGAATGAACTTGTCGTGAATTGGATATTCTCGCCGTTTGAGAATGCATATTTACCTTGCAATTGACCATTCAACTCGGTAAAGCCTGTATTTCCAAGAACATAATCGGCAGTTTTGGCATTTCCAGCTTGTTTTCCGGTCACTTGAGCACGCAAACCAAAGGCATCATTATTTGAAAAACGAGTACCCCAGGAAAGTGATGGAGAAAAAGCACCTTGCCAATTATTTGTCTGTCCTTGTAATGTGACTGATGAGTAAAAGTGTACTGTATCCGGAATATCCGGAGGAATGATACGTATCATCCCACCCATGGCTCCGGGTCCATATTCCACACCTGCAGCACCTTTCAATATTTCTACAGATCCAATGGAAAATGCATCGATTTCCGGCGCATGTTCTGAACCCCATTGCTGACCTTCCTGTGCAATTCCTGCATTGGCAATCAACAGCCTTTGGCTATGCATTCCTCTCAATACAGGTTTTGAAATACTTGGTCCTGTTTGTAATGTATGTAGTCCGGTTACTCTTTTCAGTGTTTCTCCAAGCGTTTGACCTCTGTGTTTATCCAATGTCTCGCTTTTAATGATATTCACATCTTGTGAGGCGATTCCATACACTGAATTACGATCACCTGTCACCTGCACTGCTTTTCCTTGAAAAGCAATGGGTTGCATGATGAAGGTGAGTGAAGTATCATTGACTGAAGCAGGAATGGTGATAGAACCACCGATATAGCCTGGCTTTGAAAAGCTGACTATATGATCTGAAATTGAAATAATGAAATCAGCATGACCGGTATTATCGGTCAATATGCCACTATTCCCAGAGGCTATTCTAACCGATGCCAATGGTTTTTTACTATGCTGTTGAATATGTATTGTGCTGATATGTAGAATTCGTGTTTGAGCAACTACATGTTGCAGAGGGATCAAACATAGGAAAAGAGAAAGCACAATACCATTGAGATGATTCATGATATTGCTCCAAAAATGTAAATCTCAGTTATGAATCACACAGTTGGAGGAGCTCGGGAGGAGGCTCTTTCAGAAAAAAAGGCGTGAGTGGATTGGAAAGGGGTATCAATATGAGGCAATAAAGAACAAGTATTGACAAGTGCTATTTCTTCTGTAGTAAAAGAAACAATTTGAATGATTGCATCGCATAAATCACAATGATGTGCTTTGTCGATTTGCTTCTTGTCCAGAGAAAGTTGCTCATGGTCACGTTGTTCTGGGTGAAAATGAACGGCAAAGGCCCAAATCTGAAGAATCAGGGCCAATGTTGTTATAATCGATATGAACATGGATTGAATCAATTAAAACTCAATTGTTGATTCATTCATTTTTTCTAGATTTTGTACGATTGCTCTAAGACATGATGATGCAAGAACACCGTCGATCACTCTGTGATCATAAGTAATTGAAACATACATCATTTGACGTATTGCAATCAAATCCTCTCCATTCACCTCTCGAACGACCGGTCTTTTTTGTACGGCATAAATACCAATGATTGCAGTCTGAGGTTGATTTATCACAGGAGTACCAAAAAGACTTCCCCATGCTCCCATATTTGTCATGGAAATAGTACCTCCCGAAATTTCATCAGGTGATAACTTCTTCCCACGCGCTCTTTGTGCAAGATCATTGATGGATCTACCAATTCCACCGAGATTCATCATGTCGCTGTTTTTTATGACCGGTACAATCAAGTTGCCATCATTCAATACAGTCGCAAAGGAAAGATTGATTTTCTTATGGCGGATGATATTGCTACCATCTACACTTACATTCACAAGAGGGAATTGCTTTACGGCATCAATGATTGCTTTGGCAAAAAATGGGGTAAGCGTAAGCTTGAAACCTTCTCTCTGTTCAAAAGCTTGTTTGTTTCTTTCTCTAAAGTTAACTAACTGCGTAACATCGGCTTCTCCGACACTTGTCACATGAGGTGATGTTTGCTTTGAACGAACCATGTGGTCAGCAATGATTTGTCGAACGCGGTCCATTGGAATTACTTCCACATCTTGACCCCATTGAGCTAATGTTCCAGAATCAGCAGGTTTTGCAACATAAGTCTGAACAGGTGCCGGTACGGGAGCAGAAGCTGGTGCAGGAGTCGCAATAAACGGTGCCGGTGCAGGAATATTCGGAACCGTTGGACTTGCCTTTGCAGAACCTCTGTTTCCGATATAAGAAAGTATATCATTCTTTGTGACTCTACCCTCTAATCCGGAACCTGTGATCGCATCCAATTCTTGGAGTGAAATACCTTCGGTTTCTGCTATAGTGCGTACCAATGGAGAATAGAACCTTGATCCACTTGTTCTGGGTATTGATGTTATAGGAGCGGATTGATCACTATGAACAGGTGCAACTTGTATAGGCGTAGGTGGAGTCTGAACTGATTGAGGAGCTGATTGTGAAACTGGTGCTGAAGCCTGGGCCTGATTGGTTGCAACTGCAGAACCCGCAGAACCCAAACGTGCAATCACAGCTCCAACTTCAACGGTATCGCCTTCAGATGCCAATAGTTCAATCAATGTACCTGCAATTGGTGATGGTACTTCTGTATCAACTTTATCTGTTGAAATCTCAAGTAGAATTTCATCTCTTTCAACACTATCACCCGGCTTCTTGAGCCATCGAAGAATTTTTCCTTCTTGAATGGATTCTCCCATTTTAGGCATCACTACACCTGTTTGTTCACCGCCCGATGCAGCAATTACCGCCGCGGTTTGTACGGGTGCTTGTTGCACTGGAGCCGGCTGTGCGACAGGTTGGGGAGAAGGAGCAGCAATGGAAGCTGAAGCTTCGGTATTTAATTCAGCAATGATTGTTCCAACTTCTACTGTATCGTTTTCTTGTGCCAAGATCGCTGTCAATATGCCGGCTGAAGGTGAAGGTACCTCAGTATCTACCTTGTCCGTGGAAATTTCCAAGAGGATCTCGTCGCGTTCGACTTTATCGCCGGGTTTTTTCAACCAGCGTAAAATTTTGCCTTCCTGAATGGATTCGCCCATTTTTGGCATCACGACGTCAACTTTCATCTACTGTTCTCCTAGAAGCGGTGTGTAATATCATAGGTGATGGAATAATGGCAAATTAGCGAAATTCCGTAGATTTACCAATGATTCTAACAGCGATGGCAACATCAACATTCCTTCATTCCATCAATACGTTTCCCATTCCATGCAAAATGTAGACCCAACTGATCAACAAAATGATGAAATCGAAGGTGAGCCACTCCTAATCGGCTTAACCGGTGGCATTGGGTCAGGGAAATCAACTGTTGCTCAAATCTTTGAAGAGGCAGGTTATCCGATCATTAATGCAGATAAGGAAGCACGGTTCATCATGGAACATGATCAACATGTGAAAGAGGACCTAATGAAGCGCTTTGGAAAGGATTTATATAATCAGGATGGATCATTGAATGCCCAACTGCTTTCATCAATTGTGTTCAACGACAAAGAACAACAATCGTTAGCTGATCTCAATGCCATAGTGCATCCCGTTCTATTGGATCATGTCTTTGAAAAAGCAGGTACATTGGCAGAGGATCATGATGTTATTATTGTTGATATTGCGCTTTTGTTTGAATCCAATCTCGAAGATGGATTCGACTATGTGATTGGGGTTTTGACCAATCCTGAAATCCGACTAGCTCGTCTAATGAAGGATAGAGGGATGTCAAAAGAACAAATTAAGAGTAGAATGTTGACTCAAATTGGTGATGAAATTCTAAAAGAGCATTCGGATTTCTTGATAGAAAATAATGGGTCAATAGAAGAACTTGCTGAAGCTGCACAGTATTTGATTGAAATTCTCCCATATTTGCCTAATACAAATGTCGAATAGATCATTCAATCAATGAGAATAACACGATCCATCATACCGAATCTCTTTACGCTAGCTAACTTGTTTTCAGGTTTTTCAGCGATTGTATCCATATCGGAAGGCGATATGCAAAGAGCAGGTATGTTTATTGTTTTTGCGGGTTTGTTTGATGTATTGGACGGCGCCATGGCAAGATTGACGCACTCCACGAGTGAATTGGGTGTGGAGCTGGACTCTCTATGCGATGCTGTTTCTTTTGGGGTTGCACCGTCATTTTTGTTGTATTCATCCATTTTGCATGTGCTTGGACAAACAGGTGTTTTGATAGCATCGCTTTCTGCTCTTGCAGGAGTTTATAGATTGGCAAGGTTTAATGTTCAATTGTCCGGTTTTGAAGATAAGTTGTATTTCTCTGGTATGCCAATACCTTCCGGTGCTTTGATTTTGGTGTCATACGGAATGTTCATAGCGCCATCGGGTCTCATACCTTCCGAGTATGTATTGCTTTTTACAACAATATTGGTCATAATTGTTGCATTGGCAATGATAAGTACTATTAAGTTTGATAATATTCCAAAGCCAACCATTTCTGCCTTCAGGGAAAGACCAGTCATTTTTATCCTGGGAATCATTGCATTTGCAATCACTATCTACACAAAAGGAGAAGCATTGTTCTATGTGATGTGTGGGTACTTATTATTGGGAATTGCAAGAGCCGGATTTGGTCTCATTGGTCAAAAAGTTCATCCAGATGAAGAAAGAGATACATTGGAAGATCCGGATGACAATCCATTTGATTTGTGATTCAACTGTCCCCTCTAAGAGATCGAATAAGCTCTCTTGATTTTCTTACAAATCTCGATGTAGGAAATCGTACAAGTATATCTGTCAGTATATTGATGGCTTCTGCATTCTGTTTCTGTTGAATATATATGCTAGCAATTAGAAAAAGAATTGCATCCGTTTGAATGCTCTCGGGATATTCTTTCAAGAAAATTTGCGCCTCTTCCAATGTTTTCGGGTTTTTTTGATCTTTCAATGTTTCGCACAAACGTAATTGTGACTGCTCAGCTAATTCGGTACCTTTTGTAATGCCGATTATTTCTCTGTAAATCCTTACGGCATCTTCAATTCTATGTTGCTTCAATGTAAGCATTGCTTTGCCCCATAGTATTAAACCTGCTTGAAACTGCTTATTCTGCTCAAGAAAGAGGGATAATTCCAAGGCATCATTTGAAATATCTGATTCTGTTTTACCTGCCAAACCCACAAGTAATGCCTTTGCTGAGTCTATATGTCCTTTGTACAAGGCAATTTGTGCCAAATGAAATCGTGCTTTGTCGGCTTCATCCGGATTGATGAATTGATATGTTTGTATCGTGTTGTTTGCAAGTACAATTGCAATATCAATGTCATTCTCAGTCAAAGCAATATCTATCAACTGATTGGATGCAGCCGCACTGATGGGATATTGCTTGTACATGTTCGTAATATTCATGAAAACTTCTTTTGCTCGATCGGAATCTTTCATGAAATATAATTCCAAAACACCAATTCTATACATACATTCAGAAGCAAATTGTCCATTGGGTTGTTGCACAAGTATGTCATTGTATCGATTGATTATTTCACGAATCTCTTTTGAGGTTATAGCTCCGTTTTCTGAGTTCACTTGCAAACGTTCATCCATAACTCTAGCATACCCATACAATGCAGCTGAAAAATGTGGATTATTTTTTCCTCGATCGAGGATGTTCCCATAGGCTTTCATTGCAATATCGAGTTGACCATCTTTTAAGGTTATATCGGCAAATTCCAACATTTCTCTTCCTTGCAATCCCAAACCATTGTCTATCTTCAATGCTTGAACAAATGCTTCATCAAACTTCTTTGTTTCTCTAAGAAACCACACATATACTTTGGCAAAAGCAAAATCCTGCTTCGCAAGGGAAGACAATTCGGCATTGATAATGGATTCGGCTTCCGGCTTAATGAGCAAAGCGGCTATTCTCCCTTGTATGATGCCATATTGTTGTTGCTGTTTGAATAGATTTGTTATTTCTTTTATTCCAAGCTCTACATTGCCAATCTGTACATACAACATGCTTAATTCATCAGCATAAGCCTGTTTAAGACCCTTAACCATAACTCGTCCTTTTATGTATGCGGATATAGCATTCGTAAAGGAACCTATGTCTGATTGTGATTGAGCGATAAGGCGGATTGCATTGTCGATTTCTGGATCATTTGTCAGCCGATCGACACTGTTGAGTGCAATATCGAAGTACTGTTGAGACTTTTGATATTGTGTTGATTTCTTGGCAGTTATTGATGCAAGACATAAAAGATCAATTGGTTGCCTTTTCCCCAATTCAATTTCGATGAGTGGCATTAATTCAGGATAACGCTGCAATGCTGATAATGAACGAGCAACTCCTTGAAAATAAGTGAATTGCTCCGGAAAATCTGCATATAACTCTTGATACAATCGAGCGGCATTGCGGAAATCTCCTTGTTGCTCATATGTGAGAGCCAATTGATATTTATCTAATTTCTTCTGCTGCGAATGCACAGAAAATGTACTCATCAAAAATTGTATCGTGATGAGAGAAAAGTATAGAAATTTCATGATCGGTTTATTTGCGAACAAATATGGATGTTGTGTGCCTGTATTGCCCCGAGGACAATTCGCAAATATACATTCCTGATGAATATGTCGACAAATCTATTGGTATTGCATGCCTTCCTGCTTGTACTTGTGCATCAAGCAAAGTGCCTGCATAAGCTCCCAATGCATCATAGAGTCGGATTTGTACCATACAGTCATTTGAAGCTTCAAAATGTATATACCCATTATTTGGTGCATTGAGATTTTCAGAATAGCGAATTCCTGTATTTCCAAAAGCGAGAATCGGATCATTGATTGATGAAATTGGACTTTGTAAATAGGGAAGAGGTACTACCCTTTCTCTCAATATGGATTTTGAATCATCAGCTGAGCCACCAAACCATGTTTGTATGATTTCTGAATAGAGTCTGCGATAGTCAATATTCCGATTCAAATCAAAGGCAAAATCACCGTTTCTGTCTAAATCAGAGAAGTCCGGGTTTGCTCCAAATACATTTGCTTGGACTCTGGTGCCGAATGCAAATTGCACTGATGTTGTTCCGTGATCAGTTCCATTTGATCCGTTTTCATAGGGCCTTCTACCAAATTCAGAAACTGTTAATCCAACAACACGATTTGCAAATCCTTGCTTGATGGCATCATCCATGAACATGCTGATGGCATTCGCCAATTGATTGAGCAATGCGGGATGTTGTCCATTGTTTGACGTGTCTTGTTGTTGAACATGGGTATCAAAGCCACCGATTTGTGCTAAATACACTTTTGTTTTGAGTCCGCCGGAAATCAGCTTGGAAATTATTCCCATCTGCCTCACCAAACTACCTTTAGCTCCATTTGCAATTGCATAGTCAATTCCTGGAGAATTTGTTCCTTTTGCCCAAGCTTGTTCGATGACTTTGTTATAAATATCTCCCTTTTTTGCAATGGAACGAATATAATTGTACTCATTGTCAAATGGAAAATTTCCGGTCATAGGGGGGAAATCCGAATCCGTGCTTCCTTCTTTTACAAATTGATCAACATCACCAATTGCAAGCCCCATATCTCCTATGTCACTTTGAAGCAACATGGAAAGCGAACCACCGAGTTGAAGGCATAGAGGATGATCGGGCATCACCAAAGGGAAATCAGGATAGTGCTGTTCAAACAATCTTCCAATCCATCCTTCATTTAATCTAGTTTCGGGTCCTGAATCATTAAGACCACTCAGCCAAATATCCGTCGATCTAAAATGTGAAAGATTCGGATTTTCATATCCTGTTCCTTGAATGACTGCAAGCCTACCTTCTTCAATTAGACCCAGAAAACCATTTCTATGAACTCCGTTAATAAGAGCCGGATGAAAATAGACATCTGAATTCAGAATCCTTCGAGGCCTTTTAGTAGTATCCGGGTTGTCGACTCGTACAGAAATATTTGGTCTTATTTTGACATATTCAGGATTATCGGCAGGAATGATTGTGTTAAGCCCATCATTGCCACCAAACATTTGAATAATAATGAGAATCGCATCATTATCAATTCCAGCTGCACCCAGAGCATGAATGGGATTTTGAGCAAAAATTGGTATAGATCCGAATGATGCAGCAGCACCAGCTAATGCACCGGCCTTAAGAAGAATTCTACGTTTCATGATGAAAGTCTCCGGGTTGCATTAACATAATTGAAAAGCTGGATTTTTAATTATTGCATTCAATAAAGCTCGTATGCCTCTGGCTGCAGCAGAGGTTCCCTTTAGCATTTCTGCCCACTCATAATCAGGTTGATTTTGTAGTAGTAATTCCTTTGTATATACTTGTAGAATGTCTTGCGAAGGTATGACTGGAAAACATAATTCAACGATATCCTTGGTTAATTGTGATGGATCATCGAATGATGAAAATGTTTTGATATAGGCTATCAATTCTACATCTGTAAATGCAGTGACTACATCTCTGCCAAATTTTATTCTATTTGGAAATGTTTTTGTGGTTATCCAACGATGATGTGCTTCCCATCCTTGAACTGTTGGAGGATCCATCAAGATTTCATCCATCGCTGATAAATTTGCTGGTATCTGTATAATGCTCTTGTTTAATAAACGTGAAATACCGCACATCAACTCAGTCGGACTTTTTATTTGAGCGCCAATGATTGGGTCACTGAAAAAATGTTCACTGGAAAACATAGCATGAAAAAGAGGGTATAATTCAAAGTTTTGTTGATTGAAGTATGTTCCGCATGCTTGAATGAATGTGTTTGCATCATATCCGAGGTTGCTGTAAAAGAAATATTTATAGATCTTGGCGCTTAAAAATCGGCCTATTGCAACACTACGAATATCAAAAAGTATATTCAACAGTTGACGAATTTCTTCGGTTTTTACCAGATATTCAGTATTGAAAGCTGGATCTCTGGCAGGTATCGATCTTCCTAGAAATTGTTTTGCTTCTGTATCATGATCAGCAGGATTAAAATATGAATTATAGATACCATTTCTTGCTGGTTCATCATTGTATCGTGCAACTTTCCATCCGGTTAATACCCTTGCAGCCTCTTTAACATCTCCTTCGGTATAATGACCAATGCCGGTGGTATAGAGTTCCATCAATTCGCGAGCATAATTCTCATTTGGTTTCCGATTGGTATTGAGATTACCACCCAAATAA
>VGWD01000027.1 GCA_016873735.1 Ignavibacteria bacterium
ATCGACAATCACATCAACCGTTCTTGTATACAATCTACCTTCAGGATAACGATCATCATATAAAGCACTGTTTCCTTTGCCAAGAACAGTAGCCTTGTTTTTGACTTGCAATGCTTTTGAAGTGGCATCTGCTCTTTCTTGAGCCAAACGTTGATTGGCATCGGCATCACCCAAACGATCGGTGAATCCCGTTATTGAAATGCTTGAATTAGGTTTGACAAATCCTTTTATGAATTCTATGATTTGCGAATTTCCTTCTGTGATTTCACTTGAACGCACATCAAACAGCACAAGAGAGAATGTATTCACTTCTCGATCTTGCACTCGATTGATTTTCTTCTTGTGCAATGTCACTTGTTCGATTGGAATCATTCCTTGTATTTCCGCTGAGTCCTGCAGTGGCGTGGTTGCTTTGAATGCATATATGATTGCGGAATCAGTTGCCAAACCTTCGCTCATTTCTTCGCCAATATGCCAATCAATGAAAGAGGGTACTTTGTCTTCTCCCGTGAATCTACGCAGTTCTTTGTCTTGCTGACCAGCAATCAATTGCCATGTTGCAACTGAATCTGTTTCTACTTGAGGTCTGAAACGCACGATTGGAGGATTCATCGTTCGAACCGTGTCCAAAGTGATGATTGGTGAAATGATATATGGTTCATTGGATGTGATTTCCACGCGTCGATTTTCCTGAGCACCCATGATGGTTTGTGTATTGGCATGTTTTTCCGGAAGATTGCGATTCTTGATTGTGATTCTGTCACTTGAAATATTCCATACTTGCTGTAAATATGTCTTTACTGATTCTGCTCTTCTCATAGACAATGCTTTATCCCCCTTTTCTTTTTGAATATCTGCATTACATCCTGTGAGTGTAATGCTTGAAGCGGGTTTTTCAATCATGCGTTTACCTACGATGTTCAATATATGCAGATAGGTTTCCACATGATTTGGAGTGTGAATGAAATCTATGTCAAACAATGGTGTGTCAATTGCATCGAGCCGAGCATAGCGAGATGGTATCTTATCTTCACCTTCTTCAAAGAATATGAAATTCAAAAGCGGAGTCATGGTCAATGATGAATATTCTTCAATCACGATATTAACGATATTCTCCTCTTTGGACTGTTCATTCACGCTGAAAGCAGCAAGCTTGGCTTTGAGTCTTTTTGGAATATATGGCTTGATTGTTTCAACTTCGATTGTGGGTAATGGCGTAATCGGTATCTCGAGCAAACGAGCAGGGTTTATCGCCGTATAGGACAGCATGATTCCAGCTCTTAATGCACTCAAAGAAAGCGACTCATCGGAGTTTGGAAATTCGATGGGTTGATTCATCATGTGCACATATGATAATTCCGGAGTCAAGGTAAATGACTCACTGAGTTTCATATCATAAAATAATCCGAATATTGGTCCATAGAGAAGTGAAGTTGGTGTGAAATTCACTTTACGATCATTTCGTATCGTACTTTTTGTATCAGAAAACACAACTCCTCTTGGTAGTATTAATTCTTCTTTTCCTTTTGCTTCTCCAATTGATTGTAATCGCATTGTAATACCACCTCGTATTCCAAAGCCCGATTCAAATGGTTTCCAAGCAAGCGATGGCGTGAATCCTATCGACGGAATTGTCCATGACATGGAAAAAGCGGATTGTGCCTCCACAATATCAAATCCCGTTCCATTGAATGACAATGCATTTCCGATTGTATTCACAGCGGATAATTCGCCACGTGATTGAACATACTCTACTTGCATATCCAATCCGAATGATGGCGTGAATGCATAGCGAATTGATCCCCCGATAAATGGATCCATCGATGTTGAGGATCCATCGAATCCATTGCAGCAATTATCAAGTCCAGGCAATGACTGAAATGTACCGGTGAATTGTGTTCTTTGCATTCCACCAAGAAGACCAAAAGACCAAGCTGATCTATCATATTGAGCTTGCAATTGCACATTGATTATCATCATCAATGCTAGAAATCTCCATATTCCCTTCATGATGATGTCCTATCGAATAATGATGCATTGTTGAGAATCTCGACCATATCTCGACTGCAAGACTAGTCTGTACATACCGGCAGGCCAATCGCCTTCATATAAGAATGATTCATGTTCCGGAATTGAGATGTTCTGTGTTTGCTCTTTCCAGATTTTTTTATCAATGATACTCCCCTTGGCATCAAACAATGTCAGCATCACTTCTTCACCATGAAAACGAATTGCATGAACTGTGAACACATCTTGAGTGGGAACAGGTTGTATGGATTGCAAAAAGGGTATTCCTGAGAAATACAATAATCTCACCGATGAATCAGAGAGTTTACACAAAGAATCCAGCTCGAATATTCCTTTGGCTGAATTTGACAATAATCTCGAGCATGACCAATTCACAGAATCAACGGTGAACATTGTTTTTCCGGGTTCACCCATGATTGCAGCACCTGTAAGTTGTAGCAGTGTGTCACCGGATTTCAATGAAGGTGCATTGTCAATTGCTATATGCAGAGTCCTCAAACGCCCATCAACACTATTCTTGATGATTCTTCCCTGACTTATGACAGGCGACGGATCAAATACCCATGGATCATATTGGATACGCATGGTGATTGAACGTGGAGGGCATCCAAGAGAGTCGGGATATCGCTCTATGATGATCGGTATCATCGCCTTCTTTTCCAAGGGATGCGCTTTTACATGAGGTATGCTGAGAGAAACAGGTGTGTATGCATTGTTATATTCAACGGTTACACCTTTGGTGACCGCACAGCCATTTGCATCAATCGCAGTAAGTACATATTCTCTACTTCTTGTTGGAATGCATAATGTTCTGGGAGCTGTACTGTCTTGCAACTCGAGCGGTTTTAGTCCATCAAGATCACGCCATTCATATATATAGGATGGCTTTCCTCCATTTGCTTCACCGCCAATGATGATTGAATCGCAAGGGCAAGCAAATACACGGTCCGGGAAGATCAACTCCGGTCCATTTACCTTTATAGATTGCTCGGTGGAAATTGAGCATCCTGCAGAATCGATGATTGTGCAGCCAAGGATAAAGTCGGTATCGAATCCGGCAATCTTGAATGTTGTATCTGAAAATTGAATGGGCTTATTATTGATGCTCCAATTCAAAACATAAGGTGGATTTCCTCCCGATGCTCGGATATTCGCGGTTACTGAACCACCCTTGCACATAAGGGTATCAACATCCATGGTAATCTTCAATTGAGGACGGACATTAATTACCATGAATGCCGTTGTTGATTTACCACCATCATCTGTCACGGTCAATGAATAGACCGTTGTTGTATCGGGTGAAAATCTTGGATTGTAAATCGTTGGATTATCCACTCCAGATGTGGGACTCCATTGATATGTAAAAGGAGATTTTCCGCATGTTGCAATTTCACCACGAGATGGGGTGACATCACCAAAGCAAATTGTTGTATCTGAGGCCGGTCGTGGATTTGGTACGGGTTCAACGCATACTGAAATAGTATCGGAGACAGAACACCCTTTTGCGTCCTTCACAAATACTGTATACAATGTATTGATTAATGGGCTTGCGGTCAGGGTTGGCGTAGAGCTTTGTACATTGATCGGTATCCACTCATAGGTATAAGGGGAGGAACCTCCCGATACTTGAACATTGAATGTCACACTATCGCCTCTGCAAATACAATATGGTTTTGAGTCTGTTCTCCGTATCGCCAAGGACATCGACTGTTCTGTACTAAATGTAACGGTATCCATTCCCATGCAACCGGATGAAGTATATGCCATCAATGTATATGTCATGGAAAAAGTGCTATCCGGAAATGTCACAAATGGACGCGGATCATTTGGATTGCTCAAAAATGTGGCAGGTGACCACTCATACCGTAATGTGTCATTCGGATCGGCAATCACCGTAGGTGACAAACGAAATGGTGCAATCGGACTGCATATGAATTGTGATCTTCCGGCATCGACCTTCGGACATGGATTCAATGTATACAACACTGTGTCACTTCTTGTAATATTTTGTCCATCCGTTACTGTGAGTACATATCCGTATTGTTTTCTAAATGGTGGATTTTCATTCACTTTTACGGTGACGGGTACAGTATTCAATGCACTAAGTGCTGAGAGTGGTGCATTTCCCAGAGCAGACCATGTATATGTGAATGGAATGACGCCGCATCGAGCGGGAATACCGATTTCACCACCTTTCTGATCGCATACACATTCGGTGATGTCCTGTCCTGCATTTGCATCTGGTATCAGTCGAACATCAACGAATATTGTGTCCTTGTCCATACATCCATTTGCATCTGTCACCATCAATTCATATTTACCCGGCATTGTTGGATAGATCAGTGTACTGGCTTGCATGGCATTTACAATATTTGCATTGCCTGATGATATTCTTCGCCATTGATAGAGATATGGCAATGTGCCACCGCGAACAATTGCTTTATTGCCTATCTGAATTGTATCACCAATACATAAAACTCGAGCATCATCTCCGGCATTGAGAATGGGTGAATCAACAATTCGAATGGAATATGTATATGTTGCCGTGCAACCTATGTCATCAGTGACATTCAACACATATTCATGAATGCCGGGATCACTTCTTTTGACGGTGAGTGTCGGGCTGAACACCGATCCTATGACTCCGTCTATAGGTGCCCAACGATAGGTCAATGTTCCGGAACTACTGTTTATTGAAGGAGTGATTCGGACAATATCATCATTGCAAGCAAGAATAGTGGACTGTGGTTGTATGATGGGCGCCGGTTTGACGGTTAATGTCATTGTATCGCGTCTTTCACAACCGAGTGCATCTTTTACAAAAACGGAAAATCTGTATGTGCCGACAGACATTGCTTTTGTGAGCATTGTTGCATTATCAGTTTTTCCATCTATGTGATTGCCATCAAGTGAAGACCAAAGATAGGTAAGTGCACCTTGCGCTCCCTGAACAGTCGCCGGTATATTCAAAGCAGTTTGAGCACAAATGATTGAATCTTTCAGGATAACAGCGAGGGGATTATCGACTTTAACTGTTGTATTGAGAGTATCAACCAATATTCCCGAAGAACGACGAATGATCAATTGAACAGGATATGTTCCATTGATAGGTCTTGAAAATTGTATGATTTTTCCTGTTTTGGTTTCACCTGGAAGATTCCATGTCCATGATGTGACATTTGCTGAATCTGATGTATAACCAATGAGTGTGGCGAATTGATTCGGGCACAATGTTCCGGCCGGACTTAGTCCTTCAACACTGATTCTGGAATTGCTTTTATGTCCGAAGGAAACAATATCATGATTTGCAAATGCCCCACCGGTCGAAGAAGTAAAACCAAGCCATGCGGTTTGATTATCCAAATCAAGTAGTGAGTCCAGCTTTACATATGCTGTGATTTTTGGTGAATTGAAATCATCAAGATAGACCTTCATAATATTGCTCACATAATCTATGCGCATGACATGCACAGAACCGTCTTCGAGCAATGGTATATTTCTGGATGTCCCCAATGTGATGATATGATCGGGGCTATTGGGATTTTTTCCTCTGGTTTGTATTCCAATGTGATTATCATTGGGATCTCGAAATTCGGAATTGGGATATGTATCAAACTCGATGGCAAGACTATTGGGTATATTCATATATCCAATCCCACCACCAAATACACCAATGGCATTTGTACTATTGTTTTGAATGACAAAAGCTATACCATCAGCACCGGAATTTCCCGATTGTGTAATCTGAAATCCAATCTGTATAGAAAAATCACGAGCAACATTTCTCTTTTCTTTCAGCCAAATCCCACCACCTTGATTATATGTTGCATCGGTAAGGCGAATACGCTTATTGAAAAGTTTGGCATTTCCCACAAAATGGAACATTGAAGGATCTGTAAACTCACTGATATACAGATCTCCCTGAGCACAAAGCGTAATGGGAATGAGAAAAAAGGAAATACAAAGGTAAAGGAGTCGATTCATAGGCTTTATTAAGAATAAATAACATTCGTAAAATACGAATGAACTTTATAAGTACTTCAGTTAAATTCTTTTTCGACTATGATGATTCTACCGGGATATGTCATGTTTCCAACAACTGTTTCAATCACGGGTTTGGCATCCAAAGTAACCTTCACTTGAGCAGTACCAGGGTTTGCCAAGGCAAATGCCAATTTTGCCATTCCGGCATATCCCCTTTGCTCAAAAAATGAAAACAGATTGAATTCTGTGCTTATGGGTATGGAAACGGTTTCACCAGCTGCAGGTAATGCAATCGGCCCCTGTACAATTCCCGATATAGTAGGAACATCATCTATGAGAAGTATCCATTCCAAAGAAGTTAGAGTGGCGAGTCCACCCATTGCAATTCCATTTCTTTGCACGGATTCATTAGGATTTCTTGCTTCAAGATTAACTGTCAATGATAGCGGAAGAGATTTTCCGGCAACACTATTGGCCAAGGCAATCGTTTCGCCAACAGAAAAATCAGTAACCTTTGACTTCCCTATTACTGCTACCCCTCCAATTGAAACCCTTGATACTGAACCTATGCGGAATTGTACATCTTTCATTGACGAGAGATTCTGCAAGATAGAACATCCCTGTACCAAGAAAAGGCAAATACATATGATGATTAAGACTTGACGGTGCATGAATTTCCTGTTATACATGTTTCCAATTTCAGCACAATGGATGAACACAAATGTATGATATCACTGTTGACCCAATGCTTTTTCAATTCGATTAAACAGTGCTGATTTTAATACTCGTTCTTCTATAGGAAAGAGAATGATGATATCGCTCACACCTTTGATGTCAGCGGATCTAAGAATATCGTAATAGGTATGTTCTTTCAATGGGAATATGTCCCCAAATTGTGTGGAGACATGTAATGACAATTTCATTGCTTGAGGATATTTTCTTATCAGTCCTTCAAATTCTTCATGAGTTGAACAAAGATGCAAATGCGCTTTAGGGGAATAATGGCGATACTTCATTCCGGGAGATTGGATATGCGTTTCCCCTTTTTGCACAACTTCAACGTTCTTCTTCAACACGGCTTCTATTTGTTCGGCTGAGATCATCCCGGGACGAAGAATGATGGGGCTTGGTGATAATTTGATGACAGTTGATTCAATACCTACTGTGCATTGTCCTCCATCAAGAACTGCATCTATCTTTCCATCCAGATCTTCCAATACATGATAGGCATTCGTGGGACTTGGTCTTCCTGAGATATTTGCCGATGGGGCGCATAAAGGACCACTCAATTTCAATAACTGCAATGCTATTGGATGGTTGGGCATACGAATTGCAATTGTGTCCAAGCCACCAGTTGCTTCTCGTGGTATTTCTTTTTTTGCATGCAAGACAATTGTCAGAGGTCCGGGGAAAAATGCTCTTGCCAAGAGCTTTGCATCTTCAGGAATATCTTCCGCAAGCAATGCTATTTCTTCAATCGAACTCACATGAGCTATAAGCGGATTATCCGCAGGCCTGCCTTTTGCTTCAAACACATGTTTCAATGCTTCAGGATTGAATACGGAAGCACCAAGACCATATACTGTCTCCGTAGGAAAAGCAACAATTTTTCCATCCTTCAACATAAGCGCGGCTTGCTGTATGTCTGATTCTGAATTACCATATAAGCGAAGTGTTGTGAGATCACTCATCGCGATATCCTTACTGTGACAATGTACTCGAATAAAACTGTTCGATGTCTTTGGTGAATTGAATCAGCGATTCCTTTTCGATATACATCATATGTCCAGAGCGATAGTATTTCATGGAAATATTTTTTCTCAATTCAGGTTCCAATGTCAAATGATTGACTGTATATTCTGAGGCAAAAAACGGAGTTGCCAAATCATACCAACCATTTCCTACATACACTTTCAAGAATGTATTTTTATTCATTGCATCTCTGAGTGCATCTCCAACATAAGGAAATCCACGTTCGGCACTTCCCCAATTCCATGGTTGTACTTTGCCTGTAAGAATTTCATAAGGCAAATCGCTTTCGAATCCAAGTGTTACTCGTAGATAATGATTGACAGTAGCCGTAAATGGACCATAGATCACTGCATTATAACTTGGATCATATTCAAAATTTTCTCCTGCGGCATCTTTATCGGTACCGGTGAATCTGCTGTCCAATCTTCCGACTGTTTTTCTTTCATCACGAAGAAGTTCTTTGGTGAATCTAAAAATGTCCGGCCTATTATTTGTCGATGCTATGAATTTCTGCGATAGTCCTGTATAACGACTCAATCGTTCTGTTACGGAATTATGTTCGGCCTCGCTTGCCGAATTTCCTTTTGCGAGATAGACGATATATTCATTCAAGGACCAATCACGTATTTCCTGCAAGGTTTTTTCTTGATCCGACCTCAATGATGCATCAAGTTTTCCATGATACATGGCTGTTGCTGCATAGGTGGGAAGGAATAATGCACATGGCAAATCATTGGACGAACTGAATCGAAGTGTTTGAAAATCAAGCACCATTGAAATCAGCAATATGCCATTGACATACATGCCATGTCTATCAGCCAAATGATCAGCAAGATATGCTGCTCTCGTCGTGCCATAACTTTCACCGGCCAGAAATTTCGGTGAAAGCCAGCGCTTGTTTTGTGTGGTGTATAATCGTATGAATGTACCCACGGATGTTATATCTTCATCGAGACCATGAAATTGTTCTTTCTTTTCATCTTTGGCCGGACGACTATATCCTGTTCCAATGGGGTCGATGAAGACAAGATCGGTAAACTCCAACCATGAATATTCATTATCGACCATTGTGCCCGGTGGTTTTGTCATATCGCCTTTATCTGTCATCACCACTCTTTTGGGTCCGAGCGCTCCCATATGCAACCATACCGAAGAAGAACCTGGGCCGCCATTAAATGCAAATGTCATGGGTCTTTTTTCTGAAGAAATGTCTGTTCGAACATAAGACACATAAAACATCGTGCCCTTTACCACTCCATTATCATCAGTAATGTTCATGTATCCTGTGGTAGCTGTATAAGGAATTGATTTGCCATTGATGGTCACTGTACCTTTTGTGATCACGGGAGTCTGAGAATATTCTTGAGCTACTTGTTTCTCAGGGGTGGTTTTTTTATCGGTTTGCGCTTCGATGTCAGCCATAGAGATGATTCCAAATAAAAAACAAATTGCGAAAATGCGTCCAATCATGATAAACTCTTCTGAATATTAATGCTTGATTATGATTCTCTATACACTGTTGTTGTATTTGCTTGCGCTGTTGGAAGTATCAACACATCACCAATCGTTACATGCGGCGGTCTATTCACCGAAAACACAATGATTTCAGCAATGTCATTTGCAGTCAATGGTTGCATTCCTTTATACACTTGTTTGGCTCTATCCGCATCGCCATGAAAACGCACAAGTGAAAATTCAGTTTCAACCATACCGGGGTCGATATTCATCACACGGATATTTGTGCCATTCACATCAATCCGCATGGCTTCAGACAATGTTCTCGCTGCAGATTTTGTTGCACAATACACATTTCCAGAGGGATATGTTTCTCTGCCTGCAATTGATGCGATATTCACGATATTTCCTTTTTTTCTTTGCACCATCCGGGGGAGCACAGCTCTTGAAACATACAGCAATCCTTTGATATTTGTATCAATCATTTCTTCCCAATTTTCAATGATGCCATCTTGAACTTTTTCCATTCCTCTGGACAAACCGGCATTATTGATAAGCGTATCGATATTATTCCACTCTTCAGGTAAAGAATGAATGGCGGTTTCCACGGATTCTATTATGCGGACATCGCATGTGATGGACAGTATGCGAATATCAGGATGAAGTTTCAATAATGATTGTTCGAGTGCTGTTAATGCTTCTTTTCTTCTTGCCATCAGAATCAGATTAGATCCCAATTCTGCAAAATGCCGTGCACATGCTTCTCCTATTCCGCTTGAAGCGCCGGTTATGAGAGTGATTGTATGTTGTATTCTATTCATGAGTCTATGAAATGTTGCATGGCCTCTTCGGTCAATCGAAATGGATACCATTCCTTCATGTGAATCGCGCCAATGCCGTGATAAAATTCTTGTGCCGATGTATTCCAATCAAGAACAACCCATTCCATTCTTCCACATCCATCATTCAGCGCTTTTGTTGCAAGTAGTTTCATGATGCTCGTCCCAATTCCTTGCTTTCGATGATGTGGTTGAATATATATGTCTTCCAGATATAAAGTGGGCTTAGCAAGAAAACTTGAATATGAATACAATGTGATCACATATCCGTATTCCTGCTCTCCACTCTTAATCAAATATGCCTGAATTCGTGGGTGTTCTCCGCAAGCATCTTTGAATAACCGGGCTTTTGCTTCTTTATTGGGTCTAGCAAGTTCTTCAAAATCAGCCAATTCCTCAATCAATGAGAAGAATGTCTCAAATTCTGCATGTGTGACGGAAACAAGGGAAGGATTGGCCATAAGTGGTATTCAGATGAGAAAAATATTTTGTCGAATATAATCAAATGCAGTATTTTTGTTGTCCAACGAGTTCCGACTTAGCTCAGCTGGTTAGAGCATCTGACTGTTAATCAGAGGGTCCGCGGTTCAAGTCCGCGAGTCGGAGCCACAAGCCTCACAGAAATGTGGGGCTTTTTTTATTTCCTCCAAAAGCACATGATTTCGTATGTTGATATAATGCGCAATCTACCGAGCATATCATGTGTTTTTCGGCAACAGCAAGTATTAGCGCCTACGGTGTGATTAGTTCCATCGGTGCGGGGCTATCCGCAAAGCAGACCCAGCAGACAACTGTTTCTTTTCCGCTTGTATTACAAAACACTGTTTGGAAAGATGCTCTTAAAGGAAATGCAGACTCACTTGGAACCTCTGTGGCTCTTGCCCCATATGAATATCGCATATTGATGCATTAATTCTGTGTCTCTTCGGTGCTGATCTCTTTGATGAAAAAAACATTCGTATCCAGCGATTGAATATATCGCCTGCTCATAAATGCAGCAAGCCAAACTCCCCGTTTATTGCGAATCGCATACGCTCCATACATCTTCTTGAATCGATCTTCTCTCTGAATATTGTGAAAGATATTCGCATTGAAGTATGGTATATTCAGGATCATGGGCTCTGATTGAGAAAATCCTCCCGCCATCCAAAACACATCCGGATATTGACGATAAAAAATATGAGGTACAAATGATGCATGGTTTTTCATGATGCCTTGTTTCTTGACAGACTCTGCATGCGCCATTTCAACATTGTTCAAACCAAGTAGATCAATCGTTGTTCCCTCATAAATATATGCAGTTGCGCCGGCAGTGAGCACGCCTTGAATTGGCAAGGATATTTCTTCAAAGAATGCATTCATTTCATGTGATTGCTTCCTCCCTTCCAATGCAATGCTCCATTCATGTTTCATTGGTGATTCACTGAATGCATACATAATCCATCGTGAGGAAGTCATGGCGATGATGATAAGCAGAATGGCGAATGATCGTTGTGCATAGCGAGCAAACAATGCTGATAAGCAAAACCCCAGAATGTAAAAAGGTAAGATCGGTTGGAAAAATCTTGATAACTGGAAATGATCACCGCCTGTATATACCGGAATGAACAATGATACCGCAATGATGGTGATTAATGACACATCTTTCTCTGAGATTGTCCGAAGTGAACATTCTCTCAACCGTCTGATTGCTTCATATAATGTGATACCCATCAATGCAGGCATGATTGGAAACTGCACAAAGAATTTTGCAATGTATTTCAAACCAATGAATCCATTTGAAACAATATCGGAAGACACTTTGGCATAATAGGTATTGGGAAGTGGAAAACCGAAATAGGATAAGCGCCATGAAATGAGAAGTCCTGTAGTAAGGAGCACCACAAATAGTGGCAGATACTTCTTTATCCCTGTCACACCTTCATTCTTTGAACTCAGTACATACACAAATGAAAGGGCCATTCCCCATAGCATGGCTTCGGGTCTGCAGAGAATGAGTAAGGCAAACAATCCGCACATCTTCCATGCATTTTCATGCTTGAGAATACCAAGAATGATAAAGCCCAGAAGCATAGTCCATAAGCCTGTTTCAAGTTGCGACAATACAGTCCACTCAAAGAAACCAGGCATCACAAAGAGCAATGAAAAGAACATGATTGAACGAAGCGACCATACTTGTGAATCCCCATCTATATATTTCCATATTCTCGATAGGAGCAATGCAATCAATATGACATTCAGCATCATCAATGTCAATTCCAAGGGAAGAGACATATAATGAATTCCGCCACCAATGAGCGTCCATAACAATGATGTGAATCCCTCCACCCTTTCACCCCCGATGGAGTACACAAAGCCATGTCCCTCGGATACATGTTTCATGTACACATGGTAGATTTCCGCATCATCTACTCCGATATATGATCTCCCATTTGCATTCCATGCAATCAATGAGCCGACCAAAACAATCAGCAATGAAATCAGAAAGCGTATCATGCCTTTGGGCATTGTCTTATTTCTTATTGTCAAGTGAATAAGCACCCGGACCGGTGAGGAAAATCATCAGAAATGAGAAGAAATAAAAGAGTGCCAATTCCTTTTCATCGAGTGGGTCGCCGCCATGAACCACAAATGCTGCAACACCCATTGTGAATAATGCGGGAAATGCAGCAAAGCGTGTTTTGAATCCAATCAATATCAACAGTGGAGCAATCAATTCGCCGATCACGGCCAAGCCCAAGGAAATTTCCGGACCCAATCCCATAAAATTGAAGAATTTAATTTCTCCTCCATTCATCAATTTCATGAGTTTTGCCCAACCATGAGTGATCATCAATAGAGACACACAAATACGAAATATCGGTAGACCGAGATGAGAATAGCGTGAAAAGATGGAATCCATATACTTTCCTGTAGAATTTAGAACCAAGTATTATTCGTAAAAATAGCAATCTGCAATTGATTCTGTGTAGTCTGAGAAGTCATTTGTGACATATAGCCCAATTCAGTACGAATATATGGCGACCATTGATAGCCAATTGCACCATAGATTCGATCTCTGTCAAAAGCAGTACCCGCCATGTTCACAAAAATCTCATTGAATCCCGATGCATAGATGGCGCCGGTATTCATCGCATGCATATTCAAGGGATAGGTGGCGCCAAGAAAATAGCGAAAGCGAACCGACATGTCTTTCTCTTCAACAAATCGTTCTTCGAGTCTCACTCTATGCTGAATTCCAAGCGAGGAAATTACATGTCTATGTATTCCTTGCTGAAACAAGCGATGTTCATGATATGAAGATTCTGCGGGATCGGCAAAGATATATGCATAACCAAGCAATACCTGAGATTCATTGCTCAAGGAATAATTCAAACCCGTGCGCACAATCAATTGAGCAAAGTCTCCAAATACCCTTCGATCACGATATTGTATCTCATTCCAAAGTGAATACTTTTCTGAAATCGGATTATTTCCTATATACATTATCCAATTACCGATGGACTCTGCATGCATCATCATAGGAAAGCACAACACTATGAAAAGTACATATTTCATTTCTTGAGAATCTTCCTTGTATCATCAAAAAAGACTTGAGCTTTTTTTGCTTCACCGGCAGGCAGTATAGAGATTTTTGATTCCGGCATCACATAATAACCATGAATGCCTTTCACTTCTTTCGAAGATCCCTTCCAAACCCAGAATGGAATATCATTGAAGGAAGTGATGCGAGGAGTATCATTCACCATTGTGATGGTGAGTTGAATCAATATTCCACCATCTTTATATCTGTCGCGCATATTGGCAACAACATTTCCCAAACTATAAGCAACCGGTATTGAATCATTTTTTGTCTTGATGTATTTATTTGGTTGCACCACATGCGGATGCATGCCGATGATGGCATCTACTCCTTTGGAAGCAAGAAACTCTGCCGTCTTCACTTGAGATGGATGTTCATATGTTTGATATTCCACTCCCCAATGAATGACAGGAATAACCAAATCAGCGGAGTCTTTTCTGGCTTTGATGATATCTTGTTCCATGCGAGCATGATCTATCAAATTCACCACATTGGGTTTAGGAACAGAAATGCCATTCGTTCCATATGTATAACTAAGGATGGCTATCTTTACTCCTTTGATCTCAAGCATGAGCGGGGTTGACGCCTCTCTTTCTTGTTCATTTCGAAAAGAGCCCGTATGCTTTATCTTTAGTGAGTCCAATACGGTCAATGTTCTTTCGAGTCCCATTCTTCCCTTATCCACGGTATGATTATTTGCTGTGACCAACACATCGAATCCGACTTTTTTCAAGTCTTCAGCGAATGAATCAGGAGCGGAAAACATTGGATAACCCGAATATGGCTCACCTCCCAGAGGTGTTTCCAGATTTGCGATGGCAAAGTCAGCCGAAACGATGGTGTCTTTCAGAAATTGAAACCAATGTTCATATTCATGTCTTTTGCTTTGCGGATTATATGCTGCTTTCACTTGAGGCATATGTGACATCATGTCTCCTGCAAATACCAAAGTGATGGTTGAGTCTACAGACACAGAGTCTGTCATTTGTTCATGTTGTGAATCATCCCCTTTGCAAGAATGAAACATGATCACGCATAGCATGAACACAGGAAATAGTAAGCGCATAGAGCACCCCGTTTATGAATCAAATAGTTGATTGCGCAGAATATCATCAAGACTTTCCCTTTTCCTGATGAGTTCGGCTTTGCCATTGTGTACAAAGACTTCAGCAGGACGAAATCTGCTATTATAATTGCTCGACATAGTCATCCCATAAGCACCTGCATTGCAGAATGCAAGAATATCACATTCTCTGACTTCGTTCAATTTTCTGTCCCAACCGAATGTATCCGTTTCACAGATATACCCTACAACTGTATACAAACGCAATGCTCCTTCCGGATTGCTCACATTTGTGATATGATGATATCCATTGTACAGCATTGGTCGAATCAAATGATTAAGACCGCTATCCACACCTGCAAACATCGCTGAAGTGGTTTGTTTCAACACATTCACCTTCACCAAGAATGTTCCGGCCTCACTTACCAAGAATTTGCCCGGTTCGAACCATAATTCCAATTCTCTTCCATATTCCTGACAGAAAGCTTTGAATCGCGCAGTCAATTTTTCACCCAATTCCTCTATGTCTGTTGAATAATCATCGGGCTTATATGGAACTTTGAATCCACTTCCAAAATCAATGAATGATAAATCACGAAATCCTTCTGCTTGTTCAAAGAGAATATCTGCCGCACGAAGGAAGATGTCCACATCCACGATATCGCTACCTGTATGCATGTGAAGGCCGATCACTTTAAGATGAGTGTTCTCGACAATTCTGTGTACATGTCTCATTTGATAGATGGATATACCAAATTTCGAATCAATATGCCCGGTTGAGATATTGATATTCCCTCCCGCCATCACATGTGGATTGATGCGGATGCAGATTGGAACGGTATTTCCATATTTCACCCCGAATTGTTCAAGGATGGAGATATTGTCGATATTGATCATCACACCTTCTTTCACAGCCATATCAATTTCTTCCATTGACACGCAATTGGGGGTATAGATGATTTCATGTGGGGCATATCCTGCCTTGAGTCCGAGCCATACTTCTTGGATGGACACTGTATCAAGACAAGCTCCCAAATCGTGAAGATGTCTCATCACCTTAATTGTATTCAGCGCTTTGCAAGCAAAGTTTATGCGAGTTTTGCAAGACGAGAATGCCTTACTCAAGCGGTTGAATTGACGCTCCATGATCATTGCATCATAAACATAGAGGGGAGTGCCAAAGCTCTCAGCCAGTTCAAGCACAGGCAAACCACCAATGGTATATGTTCCGTCTTGATTGTGTATCATAAAAATCTGATTTTTTGGTTGTCAGGTTCAAATAATGGGTTTATTTTAACAGAAGTACGAAGTTCGTGAATTTTTGGGACATTGCAGGGATATAGCATGTCATCGATTACATTGAAGTCATCGCTCATAAAAGGTTTGATTGCGGGAATTCCATCCGCAATCATCAATAGCATGTTGTTTTTTGCATTTAAAAATCTTGGAGCGATCAATGATATTGTCATGATACAAGGTGGCCCTCTTGGTGTATCTCAAGTGATATTTTCATCAATTGTCTTTTCGCTTGTTGCCGGATTTGTGTATTTCATCATTTCCATATTTGCACGTGAAGCATTCCGCATGTTTCAGCGTATTGCTTGGCTCTTACTCTTGATTTCATTTTTGAATCCATTTTTGTTCATACCCGATGTACCCGTCGGATTTGCCATTTCACTCAATATCATGCATATCGTGGTTGCTGCCGCAGTCATCTATGTCATGAAAAAGCACATACCCTTTCTGACATGAAATTTCTCTTCGCTTTTCTCCTTTTACTTTCAATATGTTCATTTCAACTTATTGCCAAACCTGATACAGTTCATATTGGAATGTACCTGACTTCTCTTCATGATTTGGACCTCTCGGCACATTCATTCAAATATGATGCATATTATTGGTGTAGATATAGCAATCCATCATTTGACTTCGCGAATGAATTTGAAGTGATGAATTCAAATGATGTCACACTGGAATCACCCTATATTGAAATAGTAGGAAAAGATTTTCTATTTTCCACAAAAACAAAAGCAACTGTCAGACAACTCTGGAAGACGAAGGATTATCCCTTTGACAAGCAGACATTGGTCATTTCGGTTGAATCTTCAAAAAACGATACAACAAAGATGGTTTTTGTCTGCGATCGAAAAAATTCGCGATATCAAGACTCTCTTGAAAATCTACTACCTGAATGGAATATCAAGAACACCAAGTTCTCAGTGACATCTTCAAAATATTCAACAAACTTCGGATCTGAAAATCTTGGAAATACTTCCTATAATTCATCATTCAATATGGTGATTGAATTAGAAAGAAAAGAATCATTTCTCGTCCTCTTCAAATTGATCACAGGTGTATTGGTGGCCTTCGTTATTTCATGCTGTGTCTTTTTTATCAAACCCTTCAATATCGATCCCCGCTTTGGACTATGCGTGGGTGGTTTATTCGCAACAATCGGTAATAAATACATCATCGAAGGTATAGTTCCATCAACCAATGAAGTAACCATGCTTGATGATATTCATAATGTCACTCTTGTATTTATTTTTCTCATCATCACCATATCTGTGATTTCACTGCATCTATATGAAAAAGGATCTACCAAATCACTGAAACTTTCACGATTGATAGACAAACTCTCTTTTTATATCGTTATTATTTCATATTCAGGATTACTCATCGGTATCATCATGAGTCATATTTATTGATGAATTTTTTGGATATAATAAATCCGATTCCTAAAACCATAAAGAACAGCAATGACCCATAGATTCCTGCATTGGTATCAAACATGAAGATATTAAGTCCAGTGAATACACATGCCAAAATGAATATCAAAGCAACCACATGAGTCATTATGGACAATGGTTCCCCTTTGAGTCTATACAATGTGGCCATACCTACAGCAAGTCCGATGCTATCAATGAAGATGGTATAATTCAGAATCCTCTCGAATGATTCACCAGCATAGACACTGATCAAACTGATGGCAGTAAACACGGTCAGTGCAGATACACTCACTCCTTTTGTTTCATCTGATTGTGCAAAGAGCTTTGGCAATACGCCATCTCTACCCATAGCGGAAATCACTCTGGGATTAGACAACATCGAAATATTTACATAACCGAATACCGAGATCATGATGATCATGCTAACTATGAGTGCGGCCGTACTTCCAAATAAGCGTTCCATCATAATCGCAGCAATGAATTTGGATTGTGCTAATTCAGTGAAACCAATCACTTGCACATAAGCCAGATTTGCCAAGAGATAGATTCCAATGATGATCATCACACCGAGTATGATTGCCCTTGGCAACATCGTATCATTGTTTCTCACTTCACCACCAAAGTTGATGGTTTGTTGATAGCCACCATAAGTGAATGAAACAGCAATGAGCGCAAGACCGAATGATTCCCAAATACCTCCCGAATGCGACTGAATGCCTGTCATGGTTTCCGTCGGCGGCAATACTCCCAATGCAGAAATGATAGCGCCAAGCATGAGTAATTTGATAACCATCAAGATATTCTGTACGGTGGCACTTGTGCGGAGTCCAAGTAGATTGAGTCCATAGAGCACAATGATGAATATGGATGCAATGATTGTACTTGGCAAACCCATCGCATAGGGCATCACATATTCCGCACCGATGATTGCTACACCTGCAATGGAGGCCGCATTCGAAACAAGGATGATGATATTGATTGCAAATGAAAGTGTGGGAGAATATGCTTTTGCAAAGATTGAATAATATGCTCCGCTCACGGGCATTCGTTTTCCAATCTCCGCATAACCGATGGCTCCGCATAATGCTATCACTCCACCCACAATCCATGCGGCATAGTAGATCTGTTCACTTCCGGCTCTTTGTGCAACAGTAGCTGGAGCACGAAATATGCCCATGCCAATCACCAGTGAGATGACCATCATCGTGATATCGAAGAAGCGGAGTTGATGTTTTTGCATATTCATGTGGGTATATCCTCATATTCAGTCCGTAAAAATAGGTAAATCAAATATTTCCTATCATTTTTCTATGTAATTTCAGCATGCACGAATCCAATTACATTGCAGATTATGTCTTCATAGGTTTGGGAGCCGCGAATTCCCTCATCATCAAGCAGATGCATGCTCATGATATGTTGAGTACTGCTTCATTGGTGATTATTGAGCCGGACGAAAAATTATTAAATGATAAAACATTCTGCTTCTGGGCACAAGATGAAGAAATCACAGAATTGGGTTTTGCATCACTCATCAATCATTCTTGGGAAAGACTTGGCATTAATGAAGATGCTCCACAGCCTGTTTGGCCATATACCTATCATCACATTTCCAGCTTGACTTTATATGATGAAATTCGATCAATCCTCTTTACATGCAATGTGGTTTTCATTCGCGAACGAGCAGAGAGCATTGAAAAGAATCCTGATGCTTGTATCCTAACTATCAGAACGCCGAATCATACAATCAATGCAAAACATGTATTTGATTCACGTCCTCCCCGGTGGAATCCTCCGAGTACTCATGAAACTTTGCTATTGCAATCGTTCTTTGGCCGGAGAATACGTACTGAAGAACCTCAATTTGATAGTAACACATTCACCATGATGGACTTTTCGGTTGATCAGTCGATCGCAACACAATTTGTGTATGTATTACCTTTTTCTTCAACACATGCACTCATCGAATTGACACGCTTTGGTGCAAGTCCCATAAATTATGAGTATGCCCAAGAACAATTGAATGCATATTTTAAGCTAAAACAATTCGGTAACCATACAATTGAAAGTGAAGAGCAAGGTATCATTCCTATGTCCACTTGTGCAATTAAGCAAGATCAGCAATGCGATAATTTTTTCAGAACGGGTTCGGGAGCAGGTAGAATCAAGCCGAGTACCGGATATGCATTCAAGGAATTGGCAAGAGATGCGATTCACATAGTCAAGTCACTCAACAATGAAAATCCTCCAAAACGAATTATTCAGCGTACCGGAAGATTTGCATTCTATGATAGAATTTTGTTGAAGATATTGGAATTGCATCCTCACCGAGGTAAAGAGATATTCGAGGATTTGTTTCATCATGTTCGAGGAACAAGAGTACTTCAATTTCTCGAAGAAAAAACTTCATTCATTGAGGATATCGCAATATTTATGGCTTTGCCAAAAGTATTGTTCATGAAGTATGCCATGAAGGATATATGTGCGAACCTCACTCGCAATGCAATTGGATTGCTACCACTTTCCATATCTCTCATCTTTCTTCTCTCCGAGTATCTTGGATTAGATTTACTGAGTTGGATTATTCTCGCGATTGGTATGATAGTGATAGGCATTCCGCATGGCGCGATAGATCATGTATTGAACATCCCTGAGAGATCAAGAACATCATTTGCATTGTTCATACTCGGCTATGTGGCGAAAGGTATGATCATGTTCGCGATATGGATTATGTCACCTCTAATCGGACTCATCATTTTTCTTCTTTATTCCATGTGGCATTTTGGTCAAGCTGAGTATGAGCAAGAGAGTGTTCATAATAAGGGGTTAATATTTATGCGAGGTGTTGCAGTATTATCTTTCATTCTTGCAACACATATTCCCGAAACAAATGCAATCATCAATGCTTTGTCCATTCCCTCAATACCCGATTCAGCAGGATTATTGACATCATCATTGCTATCGGAATCATCAGTTTTATTGCTATTAATGACTGTATTCATACAACCACGAAAGAGCATGATATTGTCAACAGCATCATTATTATTAGGAATATTCTTACCTCTCTTGCAGGCATTCGGAGTGTATTTTGTGTTTCATCATAGTGTTCTCGGTTGGAATCATTTGAAAAAAGGACTTCAAAAAACTCATATGCAATTATGGCAATTATCCGCACCATTCTCAATCACTGCCATTGGAATTCTCTTACTCTTCTTCTTCATTACGGGTTATACTATAACCGGATTTGCCCCGCTTTTCTTTATATTTCTCTCCTGCCTCAGCTTTCCCCATGTGCTTGAAATGCATTCATTCTATGGGTCTATATTCAAACGCAAGTGAGCACCGAGTCCATCATGCAAGATTCTGATCAATGTAGAAAGTCTGATATAACTTGCATTGTTTTCGATTCTCTCACCTCCCCATCACAAACTCATATCTTTCCAATGGAATAAAAGTGCGTAATTCTGTGGCTATGATATCAATAATTGAAGGTGTGGAATACCCAATGCTAATTCTCCTTTATGAGCTTGAAAATAGAAAAACTAAGAGCAAGTAGATATAAGTAGAATTTTTGTATTCTCTTATTTCTATTATTTGGAGATTTAGGATTAATATTGCCATGTTTATTTATAAATACTCATCGGGAACATTAGAGAAGAAATACAATTTAATTTGCTTTGTGGAAATCAATATTTCTCGTTAAGTTAGGGAAATACGAATTGGTCTTTGATACCGCCTCACCACGGCTCACCACCAGGTATCCATTCATACTGTTGATATATCGCTCCTCATTTGGGAGGATTTTTATACAAATTGTCTAGAGGTATGGTATGGGACATGAATTAGCTACGATTGCTCCCGGTAATTATGTGGCCTTCACATTTTTTATCGGTACGATGGCAATGATGGCTGCTTCGGTATTTTTCTTTTTGGAGTTAAATACCACGCCCACTCGTTGGAGAACATCCGTTCTCGTTTCCGGAATAATCACATTCATCGCGGCTGTGCATTATTACTATATGCGTAGCTATAACTTGGAAACCGGTGAATCACCGACTTTCTTCCGTTATGTGGATTGGTTATTGACAGTGCCCCTGATGTGCGTTGAGTTTTATCTCATCACAAAGAAAGCAGGTGCGACTATTGGTCTATTATGGAAATTGATCATTGCTTCAATTTTCATGTTGGTGACAGGCTATATCGGTGAAGCAATGCATGGACAAGATGCATCCAGCTGGGTTTGGGGTACAATATCCTCGGTAGGTTATGCTTATATCGTTTGGTTGGTATGGGCAGGTGATATAGCTAAATTGGCAAAATCTTCTTCACCAGCAGTTGCAGCTGCAAACCGTTATCTCGGTTGGTTCGTGCTTGTTGGTTGGGCAATCTATCCATTGGGTTATATCCTTGGTACAACCGGAGGATTATTCGGCAATCAAATGGTTGCAGATCCAAAAGCGGCACAATATTCGATGGACATCGTGTATAATATCGGTGATGCTGTGAATAAAATCGGTTTTGGTCTCGTTATTTACATGTTGAGTCGTAAAGAAAGCTAAAGCGAAGATCTGTAGTTTTTTACAATGCCCTGCTTTCTGAAAAAAGTGGGGCATTTTTATATGATCTGTTGCTCAATTTCCTTGTTTTCTATAAGTTATGTTACATTCACCATCCAAGGAATTGATACATGAATATTGGTGTGATAAAAGAGCCCTCGCACGAAACTCGAGTCTCACTTCTTCCCGAAGCAGTGGCATCACTTCGATCAAAAGGCCACACAATATTCGTTGAAACAAAAGCTGGAGAATCTGCATTTGCCTCAGATGATGAATATAGAAATGCAGGAGCAACTGTTACCAACAGCGAGACCGTGATTCAATCCTGCGAAGTCCTTCTCTCCATTCATCCGGAGCCCGTCCTTCATGTACAGTCAAAAACGCTGATCGGCATTTATTATCCGCTTTTCAATGCAATGTCTACGGAAACTCTTGCCTCGAAAGGTAATACTGTATTCTCACTTGATATGCTCCCGAGAACCACTCGTGCGCAAAGCATGGATGTGCTGAGCTCTCAAGCAAATATTGCCGGATATAAAGCTGTATTGCTAGCCGCAACCACCTATTCTCGATATTTCCCAATGTTCATGACAGCCGCAGGGAGCATTGCGCCTGCCAAAGTATTGATTCTTGGAGCAGGTGTTGCGGGTTTGCAAGCGATAGCAACCGCCAGAAGACTCGGCGCTGTTGTGGAAGTATTCGATACAAGACCTGCAGTAAAAGAAGAAGTGATGAGTCTTGGTGCAAAATTTATTGAAGTGGAAGGTGCTGCCGATGCGAGTAAAGCAGGAGGATATGCAGTGGAACAATCCGAAGAATTCAAAGCAAGACAGCAAGCACGGATTGCGGAAAGTGCAGCAAAGTCCGACATTATCATCACAACCGCACAAATTCCCGGAAAGAAAGCGCCAATCTTGATCACTCAAGACATGATACATGCTATGAGAAAAGGAAGTGTGATTATTGATTTGGCTGCCTCGACAGGTGGCAATACCCCGCTTACACAAAACAATCAAACAGTGATGCATAATGGTATCACAATCATCGGAAATAGCAATCTTCCGGCATTGATGCCTTCGGATGCAAGTAAGGTGTATGGTAAGAACATTATCAACTTTTTACCCTTGATCACAAATGGAGACAATGAGCTTTCTCTTAACATTGAAGATGATCTTGTGAAAGGAACATGCATCATGCAGGCCGGAACAATCATTCATGAACGATTGAGCAAATAGGAATATGGAACAGATACTACAATGGTTTGCCGAACATCAAGACATGATATATATCGTTATTCTCATGGTTTTTGTAGGCATCGAAGTAATTGGCCGTGTGCCAAGCGTATTACACACACCACTAATGAGCGGAGCCAATGCCATACATGGAGTTGTGATCATCGGTGCCATCATCGTGATGGGTAATGCTGATCCTGAAGATATTACTGCTTTGATTCTTGGGTTCTTAGCCGTGATACTTGGTACATTGAATGTTGTCGGTGGATTTGTTGTCACTGATAGAATGCTGGAAATGTTTAACAAGAAAAAATGAATCGCATGGAATCTCTTCTTCTTTTCATATATCTCATTGCATCAATCACATTCATTCTTGGTTTGAAGATGCTCTCCAATCCCAAAACCGCTCGCAAGGGAAATACCGTTGCAGCACTTGGAATGGGTATTGCAATCATTGGTACTATACTTTTATATACTAATGATGCCGGTGATCATCTTGGTAATCATGTTTGGATTATTGGCGGCCTCGCCATTGGTGGAGTCATTGGAACATTGTCCGCAAAGAATGTCAAAATGACTGCAATGCCACAAATGGTCAGTTTATTCAATGGCATGGGCGGTGCATGTGCAGCACTGATCTCAATCATCGAGTTCAAACACTTGGTTCATGACTTCAAACCGGAATTATATGCAGGCGGCGGATATACATATTTTTCTACCCTTGATGGAGGTGTACTACTCGTCATTCTTGCGGGATTGATTATTGGATCGGTTTCCTTTGCAGGATCAATGATTGCTTGGGCAAAGTTGGATGGCAGATTGAATGATTATGCTTTCAATGGTCAACACATCGTCAATATTTTCATGTTGATCTTTACGATTGGTTTATCATGCATGATCTTATTCCTACGGCCTGAAGAAACAATCACATTTTTCTATGCCATTCTTGCATTGTCAGCCTTATATGGAATACTCTTCGTACTTCCCATCGGTGGTGCAGATATGCCCGTCGTGATTTCACTATTGAATTCCTTCACGGGAATCGCAGCAGCTTGCGGGGGATTCTTATATGACAATTCAGCAATGTTGACCGGTGGCATATTGGTTGGTGCTGCCGGAACCTTATTGACCGTACTCATGTGTAATGCAATGAACAGATCATTGCTTAATGTGCTTATCGGATCATTCGGAGCAAGTGCGCAAGCAAATCAATCCGCAGGAGCTCAAGGAACATATAAAGAAATGTCAATTTCGGATGCCGCGGTATTGATGTCCTATTCTTCAAAAGTGGTCATCGTTCCGGGTTATGGACTCGCCGTTGCACAAGCCCAGCATGCTTGTCATGAATTGGAAAAATTGCTTGCCGATAAAGGCGTGGAAGTCACATATGCCATTCATCCCGTTGCAGGACGCATGCCAGGTCACATGAATGTATTGCTCGCAGAAGCCGATGTACCCTATGAAAAACTTAAGGAGATGGAAGAAATAAATGATGAATTTCCTTCCATTGATGTAGTGCTTGTACTTGGTGCCAATGATGTCGTGAATCCTGCAGCCAAGACTGATCCAAGCTCCCCGATCTATGGCATGCCCATTCTAGATGTTGAATTGGCCAAACATGTCATCGTAAATAAACGAAGCATGAAGCCAGGATATGCAGGGATTGAAAATGAACTTTTCTTCAGACCCAAAACATCCATGTTATTCGGTGATTCAAAAAAAGTATTGCAAGATTTGATTGCTGAAATAAAAAACTTGTAACTTTGCCTATGCCAGTTGAGCAAAAACAATGAAGTTCAAGAATTCATTTAATAAGAATCTTTTTATATTCGCATCATCTATGATGGCGGCGATTATTCTATTTTTATACGGCTCCATATTTCATACACTTCTTTCTAATGGCGAAGGATTCGGATGGAAAGACTTATTGAAACCGTTTTCTTTAGATCAAGTAAAAGACATAACAGCATTCATCGAATCAATCATCGTGCATATCATCGAATTTTGCATTGATGCATTGAAGTCATTTCTCAATCGTTGAATCAAAGGGTTTGGGCTGATTTTCTGCGGGAAAACAGGGTTTTACTTCACATATTCAGATCTTTCATGAGGGTACTGTTTCTTTCTCTTTTGTTGTTCACCACATTGAATGGCAAACCACAATGGAAATTACGAATTCCGGATTCATCATTTTCAATTCAGCATCTGCAATTTTCAACCAATGCATATGATCGCGAGAATAATATCGTATATGCATATGGAAGAAATCACCTGTATTCAATCCACCTTGATACATATCATGTTGATAGCATTGCCTATACATCAACTATACCGCTTGGAGATAGGTTTACGCTTGATAAAGAAGGTAAGAGAATCCTCTTTGGTCTAGGAGGTAAAGAAGTAAAATATGCAGTGGATATCAATACATGCAAAGTCACAGTATATTCAAATCATAAGGAAGACGAAGAATCGCATTATTCAGCACTGTATTGGAATGATAAAAATCAACGTTTAGGATATTTTGGTGGATATGGATTCTATGCAGTGAAAAACTGGGCGATGGAATATGAAGGGAATGGTAATTGGGTAACAGTTCACCCGAATATCGACAATTGCAATCCACCTAAACGATCTCATTCGAATCTCATTCTTGGTCATCCCGATAAATCACATCTCTATGTTCTGTCAGGTTTTGGTAGTTGCTCAGGAAATCAATTGGAACAAGAATGTCCCGGTGGAAAGGCAATTCGCAATGATCTCGGCGTTTGGTGTTGGCTTCGAGATTTGTTTCTGTTTGATTATGAACAACACACATTCAAACAAATCATTGGTCCTAACGAAGAAAGTATCAAGATGGAAGGAATAGGAGCATTCGATTATCATACCAATACCCTCTATATCGTGGGCGGAAGATTTCCCCATCTTATTGGAAACAAATCAGTCGATGATGCATTTCAGAATAAAGTATTAAAACTTCAAATCGGCAAAGACAAAACATTCAAGAATGTGCAAGTCGGCACTAAGGGTATGAAACAAACAACATGGTATGAACAGTATAATTACTGTGCCTTTTACAATCCCAAAAGAAAAAGTTTGATATGGTTCAGAAGTGAAGGAATGTGGGAGCTTCTATTACGCTAAATCACTTTTTCTTTAGTTTATAACTATGCATCTTCGACATGTCTGTATATGTAATGTCATCACCATTTTTGGGAACTGATACATAGAACTTTCCTTTCATCGATGTATTACCCGACTTAGATGTTACGGTGCACAATAAAGAATAATTCTGATCATGTTCAGACAATATTGAATATGTCCCTGAAAAGATGGTGATTCTTCCTGTATGAGGGTCAGCCATATTCCATTTTACTGATTTCTTCAACCCCAATACAATCACATCTTCAATTTTTGCCTTCTTGGTATTGGACTTTTCTGCTGCATTCTGAGAATGCTCAAATTTACCGCTATACTCACCCAACAATGCCTTTGGTAGATCCTGTGGCGTACCTCCAAGAACTGGACTCAATGATATAAATATGGCGAATAGAAAGGTGAAGGCAATGTTCATGATATACTCTCAAATACAATGGTTCATGTTAGTTATTGACAAAATTAAGAATACAGTCTCAAAAATAGGCACAGATATTGCTATTCTATACGCATAACAATACTTCAAGAGGATAGAAATGAAGTGGTTTGTACTACTTTTTGCTGTGTTTACCATTGCTGATCTTTCAGCACAGCATGCTTTTGTCGTAACCGGAGACAATGTCAAAACCGGTTTTGGTTCAGTAACAATGACTGTAGGGCAACTTGTTGCAGATTCCGATACAACAAGAAGAGGTTCTGTGATGTCCGGAATTCAATTACCAATAGAGATTTTCAGGAATCCTGTTTCTATAGATGATTTTGAAGAAAATATAAGTATAGAACCATATCCTAATCCAACATTTGACAATATCAAGATTGGTATTCCGATTCGGTTTAATGGCCCATTCAGTATAACACTTACGGACATTTCAGGACATGAAATTGAGAAAATCATGAGTGATGAGCATGATCACATGTTTTCTTTAACTCATGTTTCCACGGGTCAGTATACTATTATCATTGCTAATCAGCAGAAAATAATCGCTTCGTATTCGATAATAAAGCATTAAGAGGATTATATGAACATGGCACAGTATGTTATTTTGATGATAATGATGGGAATTGTACAATTCTCAACATTGATTGCAGGTGATGTTCCAAAGACAATGTCTTATCAAGCCATCATTCGTAATGGAAACCAAGGTTTGATTGTGAATGGTACAGTGTCTGTACGCATAA
>VGWD01000028.1 GCA_016873735.1 Ignavibacteria bacterium
TACGATGTCAACCGGTGTTCCATCTGGCAAGAATGGCATATCTTCAAGTGGGACTATCTTGGAAACAATACCTTTGTTTCCGTGACGACCCGCCATCTTATCACCAACTTGCAATTTGCGTTTCTTGGCCACATATACTTTTGCCATTTGTAGAATGCCGGGCTGCAATTCATCACCAGCGGCGATCTTATTCTTCTCTGCTCTTGCAGTCGCTTGAATGTCACTCTTCTTCGCTGCATAATTGTGCATCAATTGACGAACAAGATTCATGGTGTTCTCTTCATCAAACCATGATTGCTCTACATCCAATGCATCGATTTTTAATGTACCATCATTGTATTTGTCGAGAACATCCTTTTCAGCAATCTTTGTGCCTGCACGGAATACGACTTTGTCATTAACCAATTTGATACCGAGAACTTTTTTCCCGTCAAGAAGTTGAGCCAATCTTGCTGCACAATCATCATCATGCAATTTGAGAAGTTTCATTTCTCTCTTCGTGATTGCTTCCTGACGTTTTTTCTCTTCTGCACGAAGCTCTGCATCGCTGGCCATCATGCGTCGACTGAATAGTTTGGTATTGATAACAATACCTTTCAAACCCGGAGGTGCCTTAAGCGATGCATCTTTTACATCACCTGCTTTGTCGCCAAAGATTGCACGGAGAAGTTTCTCTTCCGGCGTAGGATCCGATTCCCCTTTAGGAGTGATTTTCCCAATGAGGATATCGCCTTCACGAACTTTTGCTCCGGGGCGAACGATACCATTGTCGTCAAGATCTTTTGTGGTTTCTTCACTTACATTCGGAATTTCTTTAGTGAATTCTTCTTCTCCACGTTTTGTATCACGGACTTGCAATGTGTATTCTTCAATATGAATTGAGGTAAACACATCTTCGGCAACGAGACGCTCACTGATGATAATCGCATCCTCGAAGTTATATCCACGCCATGGCATGAATGCAACCAGAACATTTTGGCCGAGTGCCAATTCACTCATCTCAGTTGCAGCACCATCTGCCAATGGCTGACCTTTCACCACTTGTTGACCCGAGCGTACGAGCGGGCGTTGATTGATGCAGGTATCCTGATTGGTACGATAGAATTTTTGCAAAGTATAAGTATGAACTCTTTCCGTTACGAATGAGATCATGCGCTCTATTTCAGAACGATTGTCATTGTAGCGAACTGTAATGAAATCTGCACATACAAATTCGACCACGCCATCATCTTCAGCAAGAATGATTGCTCTTGAATCATGAGCAACTCTTACTTCCATGCCGGTACCGACGATAGGAGCTTTCGGACGCAAGAGAGGCACACCTTGACGTTGCATGTTTGAACCCATCAATGCACGATTCGCATCGTCATGTTCAAGGAATGGAATCAATGATGCAGCAGGACTTGTGATTTGATCGGTTGACACATCCATATATTGAATGTCGCCGGGGCTCACGACTACAAAGTCCCCGCTTTGACGTGCTTTTACACGATCACCGGTGATCTTTCCTGATCTATCAACTTCAGTTGAAGCAGGAGTGATGATCAAACCTTCTTCTTTTTCTGCTGACAAGAATTCAATCTCATCGGTCACTTTACCTTTTAAAACTTTGCGATACGGTGTTTCGATGAACCCAAACTCATTGACGCGTGCATGAATTGCAAGCGAGGAAATCAAACCAATATTTGGTCCTTCAGGTGTTTCAATTGGACAAAGACGGCCATAATGGGTATAATGAACGTCACGAACCTCGAAGCCTGCACGTTCACGAGTCAAACCACCTGGTCCAAGTGCTGAAGTACGACGTTTATGCGTTAATTCAGACAATGGATTTGTTTGATCCATGAATTGTGACAATTGATTCGTACCAAAGAATTGATTGACCACACTTGTGATTGTTCTAGCATTAACAAGTTCTGAAGGAGTCATCGACTCACCATCATACATGCTTAAGCGCTCTTTGATGGTACGAGACATTCTTGTGAGACCAAGATTGAACTGAGTGGACAATTGCTCGCCTACAGTTCTAACACGGCGATTTCCAAGGTGATCGATATCATCAACAGTTTGTTTTTGATCGTGAAGATCAATCAAATATTTGATGATTGTAACGATGTCTTCCAAACGAAGAACGGTGCAATCAAGTGGTGCATTCAACTTGAGTTTATCATTCAATCTGAAGCGACCTACGATACCAAGATCATAGCGTTTATCATTGAAGAATAATTTTTCAAGCAATGCCAAAGCTGTTTCCATGTCCGGTGGATCACTTGAACGCATTTGGCGATAAATCACTTCGAGTGCTTCTTCTCTTGTGCGGGTGGTGTCTTTTGCCAATGTCTTGGCAATCACTGGTTCATCATTCACATTTTCAAAGCGGAATACACGCACCGCTTCGATTTCAGATTGCTTAAATAATTCCATCAAAGCTTCATCGATGACCATGTCGCGATGAGCAAGGATTTCACCGGTGCTTATATCAATGACATCACCACCGATTCTTCTACCGATATAACTCTGGTCGAGTTGATCGGCCGGAACATCCATTGCCAATTCGAATAATCCAAGTATTTGTTCATCGGAAGAATAGCCGAGTGCACGGAGAAGTGTAGTCACAGGAAACTTTTTCTTGCGATCGATATAGGCATACATCACATCATGTATGTCTGTGGTGAACTCGATCCAAGATCCCTTAAATGGAATCACGCGAGCTGTATAGATTCTTGTTCCATTAGGATGCAAAGCAGCATCAAAGAATACACCGGGTGAACGATGCAATTGGGCAACGATAACACGTTCAGCACCATTGATGATGAATGTACCACGAGGAGTCATCGCAGGAATATTCCCAAGATATACTTCTTGTTCAATGGGGTCTATAAAATCTTCTGATGAAGGATCTGCCTTACTTGAAAGACGCATGCGCGCTTTGAGGGCTTTGGCATATGTCAATTCCCTTTCACGGCATTCCTCTTCTGAATATTTTGGTTTTTCAACAAAATATTCCATGAATTCCAATTGAAAGATTTCAGATGAATCTTCTATCGGAAAATTGAGAAGAAATGCTTGTTGCAACCCTTTCGCTTTTCTCATGAAAGGATGCAAATCTTCTTGTAAAAAATCTTTATATGATTCAATCTGAAGATTGAGCAAGTCGGGATACGCGGCATATTCTCTTTGCTGAGCAAAATTAACGCGATCACGAAGGCGGACTATTCGTCCATCACTTGTGTATTGTGGTTTATTCATTCGTCTTCTCCTTGGGATCAAGAGAGCAAACTCTGGTAAAATCTGTGTTGGCTATCATCAACTTGATGACAATCCAATGGATAGAGAAAAAATGACAATTTCCCGATAAGATCTTCAGAGGATCTGATCGAGAAATCCTATGTGTGTCGATGACGGAATATGTAAAGCGTCCGTTGCGAACATAATGCCCTTGCAGGGATAGTGTAAAAGTCGACCATTGTCAAGACAAGAGCGGGCGGCATGCGGTGATTATCCGTTGCCGCCTTCTCATTCATTCTACCCCGAAGGGAGAGAAGCTGTGGGCTTAGCAGAGCATTACTTAAGGGTAACTTTTGCGCCTGCTTCCTCGAGCTTCTTCTTGATTGACTCAGCTTCATCTTTTGATGCAGCTTCTTTGATCGCTTTTGGTGCAGCTTCAACAATGTCTTTTGCTTCTTTCAAGCCAAGACCTGTGATTTCGCGGACTACCTTGATGACATTCAGTTTGTTTGCGCCACCGTCTGAAAGCTCAACATCAAACTCTGTTTGCTCTTCACCTGCTGCTGCAGGAGCACCTGCTGCAGGAGCACCTGCCATCATCATGGGAGCTGCTGCTGTAACGCCAAATTTTTCTTCAAGTGCTTTTTTGAGTTCGGAAGCTTCAAGAAGTGAAAGCGCTCCGATTTTCTCTACCAATTCTTCAACGACTGCTGACATTGATGTTCTCCAAAAATTAAATTCAAATAATGTTCAATGATTATGCGGCTTTTTTCTTGGCGACTTCTTCAACAAGTGAAGCAACATCGCGCATGACCGCATTGATGGAACCGACAATTCCGGAGATCGGAGCATCAAGACTACCCATGATGGCTGCGATCATATCCTCTCTCGTCGGCAATGAAGCAATTTTCTTCAAATGCTTGCCGTCAAAGAATTGACCTTCGACGATAGCGACTTTGAGCTTTGGTTTTTCCGACTTATCAGAGACTTCCTTGATGATTTTTGCAGGCGCAATAGCATCGCTATATCCGCAAACAATCCCGGTTTGACCAAAGAACTTGTCTTCAGGAATCTCAAAACCACCAACTTCTGCCAATGCACGTTGAATCAACCTGTTTTTGGCAACTTTGAATGTGAGATCCTTCTTGCGAAGTTCGGAGCGGAGATTATTACTCTCTGCCACGGTCATCGTTGAATAATCAAGAAGGTACAATGAAGTAGCACCCTGTAGCATGGATACTAAATCGGCAACAACCTGCTCTTTCTGCTGTTTGGTTACCATATTGTACGATATAAAATTATAATGACTTTCGGTCACGGCACCGATCACTCGGTGAGAAGCCCGCTATCCGAAAAGTGCGTAATAGACCAATTAATTATTCTGCGCTTGTTCCTGATAAGGAGGATTCGCTAATCTGCAAACCCGGCCCCATCGTAGAACTGAATGCGATTCCACGTACATATTTCCCCTTTGAAGTCAAGGGCTTTGCACGTAAAATGCTATTATACAAAGCAAGGATGTTTTCAGCCAATTGATCGGGTGTGAATGAACATTTCCCGACCGATGCGTGAACATTTCCTGCCTTGTCTACTCGATATTCGATCTTGCCTGACTTGACCTCGTTTACGGCCTTTGCAACATCAAAGGTAACCGTACCGCTTTTCGGATTGGGCATGAGACCGCGAGGTCCAAGAATACGTCCGAGCTTACCAACTTCGCCCATCACATCCGGAGTTGCAATGATGACGTCTATGTCTGCCCAGCCTGCCTGGATTTTCTCAGAATATTCTTCAAGGCCTGCATAATCTGCACCAGCCGCCAATGCTTCAGCATCTTTGGGTGATTTGGCCATGACTAATACACGTACGGATTTACCTGTTCCGTGAGGAAGCGACACTGTGCCGCGAACGAGCTGGTCGGCTTTTCTGGGATCCACACCAAGGCGGATCGCCACATCGAACGATTCGTCGAACTTAGCGGTTGCATTTTTTTTAACCAGCTCTACCGCATCGCGAAGTACATATTCTTTCGCGAGATCAACGTTTTTCAGAGCGCTTTTGAAACGCTTGCCATGTGATTTCATGATACTATCGTTCAGTTAGAAAAGAAAAATTAACCTTCAACAACTATTCCCATGGAACGCGCAGTACCGCTTATCATGCTGATTGCACTTTCCATTGAATCGCAGTTGAGGTCCTGCATTTTGATTTTTGCTATGTCCTCCACTTGCTTTACTGTCACTTTCCCAACTTTAGTTTTATTGGGCGTGGCACTTCCACCGGGCAAACCCGCTGCCTTAGCAAGCAATACCGCTGCCGGAGGAGATTTTAAAACAAATGAAAAAGATTTGTCTGAAAAAAATGTGATCAATGCCGGGATGATCATATCACCATCCTTGGTAGTTTTCGCATTGAATTCTTTAACGAATTGCATACCATTCAAGCCTCGCTGACCAAATGCAGGGCCAACCGGAGGTGACATGGTTGCTTGGCCCGCTTTAAGTTGAAGCTTGAAGGAACCCATTATTTTTTTTGCCATAACTTAATCGATACGGTATATGATACAATTATATTCAGTGATTTTCCATTTCAACCTGACTAAAGTCAAGTTCGACTGGTGTCTTTCTTCCTAAAATGCCAACCTCTACTTTCAATTTCTGCTTCTCGATATTCACTGCCTTTACAGTACCACTGAACGTGGCAAATGGACCCTCAATGACTTTTACTGGATCACCAACGGCAAATGATGTCTCGATCATTGCAATGTTCTTACGCTCCTCCATTCTTCCAAGAATTCTGTCGACTTCATCTTTTTGAATGGGAGTTGGCTCTGTTTTTGTACCAGCAAAACTGACAACTGATGGAAGTGAACAAATGACTTCCTTCAATTTTTTGTCAAGATTCGCCTCAATCAACAAATACCCGGGCAAAGTGTTTTTGATACGCGTTCTACGCTTGCCATTTCGTACTTCATAGACCGTTTCTTGAGGAATGATCACAGTTCTCACACGATCCTCGATACCCAGACGTTTGAGCTCCTGCTCAATGCTCGTCTTTACGCGTGCCTCATGACTCGTGAATGTGCGAAGTGCATACCACTTGAGATCTGTGCGGGCCGGCGATGTGTTAAAATCTTCCATGATCAAGTATCTCTGAATAGTCCGTTGCAGACAAAAAAATCCAGCTTCATTGAAACTGAATCATCAATATGTACACGGATTTAGAAAATTGTCTGAATGAATGATGTCATCAAAAAATCTATGATCCAAACAAATGTGGAAATCAATAAACATGTGACTATAACCACAATTGTTGATTCCTTCAATTGCTGCTTTGAAGGCCATGAAACCTTCTTCATCTCTTTGGAGACTTCACCTGAATATTGTTTAATTTTCGCAATCATAAATTTCCTGTGACTGTGTTGGCCGTAGCACGGGCGGTAGGACTCGAACCCACAACCTACGGTTTTGGAGACCGTTGCTCTACCGATTGAGCTACACCCGTAATCGTCTGTTAACGCATGTAAAGAGCTGATGAACGGGATTGAACCGTCGACCTCTTCCTTACCAAGGAAGTGCTCTACCAACTGAGCTACATCAGCATTCATGCAGAACACCGGCACTGCAATGATTCGATTGAGCGGGAGACGAGACTCGAACTCGCGACCAACAGCTTGGAAGGCTGTGACTCTACCAACTGAGTTACTCCCGCATTTCAATGTCAGAGCATTTGCGTGGGCAGGGAAGGATTCGAACCTCCGAAGGCGAAGCCGGCAGATTTACAGTCTGCTCCATTTGACCGCTCTGGTACCTGCCCTTTACGATGCAGAGACTACAAAGTTAATCATTATTTGGAAACTGACAAGTGCCCCGGAGAAAAAAATTTAGCCTTAAATCGTAAAAAAAGAGCAAAAAATGTTGAAGTATGTAAAAATTATTCGGAGTTTTCTAATATAAATCCCTATTATTGTTGTTCGTTTCCGATAGAAAGTAATTATCAAAGTATATTTTCAGGATTAGGACCATGGCTAAGAAAGGAGCCCGCGTCATTATAACGCTTGAATGCACTGAAGCCAAGAAAGAAGGCAGACCGGCTTCACGTTACACAACGACAAAAAACAAGCAAAATCATCCGGAGAGATTGGAAATCAAGAAATACAATCCCTTCCTTCGCAGACACACTGTACACAGAGAAACACGATAAGCCGTCACATGACGGCTTTTTTTTATCGTAAAGCTTCTTCCAATGCGGTTTTGGCGTCAGTTTTTTCATCTCGGTATTTCACGATGAGCGGAGTGGAAACAGACAATCCCCATTGTTTCCCGAACTCTGATTGCACAGCTCTTGATCCGGGGATCACAACTGCATGTTCGGGAATTTCCAGTGGCACTCCCCCATTTGGTTTGAGAATTGTTTGATTGACCAAATCAAAAACTTGCGTTGAAGCGTTCAAAATCACTCCTGTCCCCAATACTGCACGCTTTCTAATCATCACCCCTTCATAAACTCCGCAATTACCGCCTATCATCACATTATTTTCAATAATTACCGGTCTTGCCCCAGCAGGTTCAAGCACGCCACCGATTTGAGAAGCAGCGCTGATATGCACATTCTTGCCTATCTGAGCACATGTTCCAATCAATGCATGAGAATCAACCATTGTTCCTTCATCCACATATGCACCTATATTGATGTACATGGGCGGCATGCAAATCACACCGGGAGCAACATAGGCACCTGTTCGAATGGCTGATCCACCCGGCACCAACCGGATATTGTCGGAGAGTGTCATGCTTTTGAGCGGAATAGAATGTTTGTCAAAAAATGGTAAACCATCACTCGACATATCAATCAACTTTCCAATCTTGAATAACATCAGAATTCCCTGTTTCACCCATTGATGAACAGTCCAAACACCCGCTTCATCACATGTTGCGGCACGTATTGTTCCATTGTTCAGTAAAGTGAGGAATTGATCAAGAATATGGAGATGTTCTTGAGCTCCAAGCTCATCAGATGTTGAACCAATCAACGATTCAATGTTGGATTGCAAAGTGTTCATCGGAAATGCCATGTATACAGAAAAGAACAAATGTCATGAAAGGCAAGTTAGCATTTTTGTATTTTCGTCCATGTCTTTAACTCTTCTTCATGGCTCCGATGATGAAATTCATTGCGAAATATATCATGGCGCACTGAATACTGTGAGTCTCAGTGAAATTGTAGATCTCTCTGGTCAATTGTTCTCATTAGCTCCTAATCTGAATTATGTACAAAAGCTCAATAAGAGAGTATCGGCATTGACTTTGATTGCCAGGAACAATGCTGATAGCATTATCGGTTATAAATTGGGATATGCAATTTCTCATGATGTCTTCTACAGTTGGCTCGGAGGAATACACCCTGCATATCAAAACCGAGGAATTGCTTCGCTATTGATTCAAACACAACATGATTGGTGTATAAAAAACGGATTCCGACTGATTAGAACCAAAACCCTACAAAATAATGCCATCATGTATGCATTGAATCGCAAATATGGCTTTCATGTAATCGGAAATGATTGCACAAGTTCACTCGGGACCAAATTGCTATATTCGAAACATCTCATTTCAATATACACTCCATGAGAAAACTCATGAAACATATCTTCATCTGTATCGCTGTTTTAACCTCAAACAATGGAATTAATGCAAAAGTGATTAAAGCATCTGACTCCAATGTCTATAGAAGCACACAATTTGTGCATGATTGGAATGCAAAAATGACAGATATCATCATGGAGGATGGCTTCTCCCCTGCCGTGATTGCCAAACATCATGCATATGCAAACATTGCTGCATATACTGCTGCCCAGCCGGGATTTGCTCAAATGTATCGTCCATTGACAGGACAAATAAATCTCTACACGAATCCACCTTTTCCTGATACATCATTGATCTATGATTGGAGACTTTGCGCAATTGCCGCATATAGAACAATCGTTAATAAAGTACTATACAGATCCCAATATGCAGACAGTATGTATAAAGTTCAGATAGAAGCAATCGAAGAGGAATATGCTGAAGTTAAAGATGGCGATGATATTGTCTCTCGATCTATTAAACACGGAGAAAGTGTTGCGAAATATACCATCGCATGGTTCAAAGATGATGGGCATATTAAAAATCAAGGAAGGCCGCGTTATAATTTCCCAAGAGGAAAAGGAAATTGGATGCCAACACCTCCTGAGTTTGCCGATCCACTTGATCCGTGGTTCAAAACTATGCGACCCCTTGTTCTAGACTCAGCACGGCAGTTTAAACCATTGCCACCTGTTACATATGATGAAACTCCAAATTCACCATTTTACGATCAAGTGATGCAAGTATTCATCGCTTCAAAAAATCTCGATACAGAACAAAAGGAAATAGCAGCATTCTGGGATTGCAATCCAATCAAGTCATGGCATCAAGGTCATTTTGTGTTCAATACACGACAAATATCTCCCGGAGGACATTGGATGTCTCTTGCAAAAATCGGCTGTGACTACAAACAAGCGAATATGATGGAAGCAATTGAGGCCTATACATTGGTTGGGATTTCACTTTTTGATGCATTCATTTCTTGTTGGGCAGAAAAATACACGTCGCATTCAATTAGGCCGGTGACTTATATCAATAAATTCATAGACTCCACTTGGGAGCCGTATCTACAGACTCCTCCATTTCCTGAACACATCAGTGGGCATAGCACGATATCTGCTGCCAGCGCTGAAGTACTCACTAGATTGTTTGGTGAATTTTCATATCAAGATTCCACCGAAGTTCGATTTGGACTTCCTGTTCGATCATTCACGAGTTATCATGCAGCTGCTTGGGAAGCATCGATCAGCAGATTATATGGCGGCATACATTTCCGCAGAGGATGCGATGAAGGAAATCGATTGGGCAAGGAAATAGGTGGATATATTTGGGATAAACTCAATCTTCGAAAACCACGCGAACATTCTGATGAGTAATCTAAATGTCAAAAACCATAGCCATAAGTACCGGCGGAGGCGATGCTCCAGGTTTGAATGCCGTTATTAGATCGGCAGTTCTCTCTGCATATCAGAAAGGTTGGAAATGCATTGGCATACGCAATGGATTCAATGGAATATTGTCTCCGCAGGAGTTCCTGAAATATGGTGGTGGTACTTTTGAATTGACTCCTGAAACAGTAAGAGGAATAACTCATCTTGGTGGAACAATTCTCGGAACAACCAATAAAGGGAATCCGCTGCATTATCCCATCAGAAATGAAGATGGAACCATTGGTGAAATCGATAGAACCGATGAAGTGATTGATGCATGCAAAACATTGGGCATCGAAGCTTTGATTTCTATCGGTGGTGATGGATCAATGGAAATTGCACATGCTCTTGCGCAAAAAGGATTGCAAGTGATCGGTGTTCCCAAAACAATCGATAATGATTTGGAAAAAACAAGCGCAACATTTGGATTTGAAACGGCTGTTGAATTTTCCACGAATTGCATAGACAGACTTCACTCAACAGCCGAAGCACATGAACGTGTCATGATCGTTGAAGTGATGGGTCGTTATGCAGGTTGGATTGCACTGCATTCCGGCATTGCAGGAACTGCAGATTGCATTCTCATTCCGGAGATTCCATATTCCATAGACTCCGTGATTGCAAAAATCAATGAACGTGAAGCCAACGGGTATCATTTCACGATTATTGTCATCGCTGAAGGCGCAGTGACCAAGGACGGTCAAGTCTCAACTATAGAAACATCTATGGGACAAGCAGTCAGACTTGGTGGTGCCGGCGAAAAATTGCTCCATGACATTGAAAAAAGGACTTCAAAAGAAACACGGTTGGTCGTATTGGGGCATTTGCAAAGAGGAGGTATGCCCACTGCCAATGATCGCCTTCTGGCATTACGCTTTGGAGCATCGGCAGTACGCGCGGTGGAAGAAGGTCATTCAGATGCAATGGTCGCTCTCGATCCACCTGATGTGATAATCGTTCCACTTTCAGAAATAACCAAACAAATGAAACGCGTTCCTGTCAATAGCGATATTGTACGTACAGCCAGAGAAATCGGCATTAGTTTCGGTGATTGATTACGTATGCTCTCTCCACACTCAATAGCTTTGCTTCCTGAACATATCGCAAATCAAATTGCGGCTGGCGAAGTTGTGCAAAGACCTGAATCAATCATCAAAGAATTGGTTGAGAATGCACTCGATGCAGGGGCCACGTCAATACTCGTGATTGCACATAAAGCCGGCAAACAAGCAATTCATGTAATTGATAATGGTTCAGGAATGCAGAAAGAAGATCTGATACTCAGCATTCAAAGGCATGCAACAAGCAAAATAAAAACAACACAAGACCTCGAGAGAATCTCAACATTGGGTTTCCGCGGAGAAGCATTGGCTTCGATAGCAGCGGTATCGCATTTGGAAATAAAATCACGAACATCCGATTCTGATCATGGTTGGTCTCTGACTATCGAGCCATTGCAAGAACATGTGCTAGAACCATGTCAAACGGAAATTGGAACTCAAGTGATAGTCAAAAACATGTTCTTCAATGTCCCTGCAAGAAAGAAATTTTTGAAGTCTGATATGGTGGAATTCCGTCATATATCAGAAACAATGTATCGATCAGCTTTGGGGCATCCAGAATGTAGATTCACCTTTTATGATGGTGATTCGCTTGTGTTTGATGTATCACAATCGGATTTGATCGGAAGAATACAAGCTCTCTATGGCAAAGAAGTTTCGGAAGGATTATTGCCTCTTCACCATGTAACAAATGATGTCCAGATATCTGGCTTTATTGGGCTCCCTCATCTTGCAAAGCAATCGCGGGCCGGACAGCATTTTTTCATGAATACAAGGCCTATCATCAGCCGTTCATTGGCACATGCTGTTTTTCAGCCATTCGAACACTTGATCGAAAAAAACATGCATCCATTTTTTGTTGTCAATCTCACATTGGACCCAACAAAAATTGATGTTAATGTTCATCCTCAAAAACATGAAGTTAAATTCGAATATGAACGCGGCATCTACAATGCCATTCATCAAGCCGTCAGCAATGCATTGTCAAAAGCACATGTTATTCCCGAAATGCAATTCAGGCAGCAAATAGCCGATCAACCATTCGAGCGTTTGAGTATTCTGAAACATCAGGATTATACTCATTCAGATGCACCAACATATGTCAATAGACTCACGGGTGAAATCATTTCACGCAATGATCAATCCGCGATGTATCATCGCTCCGAAACAGGTACAGTAACGCATCAACATCGTACTGCCTTCGAACATTTATTTGGAACAGAAGAACCTCTTATCAATCCACCAAATTCGGATACCCATCATTCCAAAAGACTTTTCGGTTCAATATGGCAATTGCATGCCAAATATATTTTTGTTCAAAGTGAAGAAGGCGTGATGATCATTGATCAACATGCTGCTCATGAAAGAATAATCTATGAGCGATCCTTGAAAGCTTTGAATGAGCAAGCGATGCAAGGTCAAACTTTACTTTTTCCGATACCATTGCAACTACTTCCGGAAGATCAATTATTGTTCACTCATATTCGTATTGATCTTGAGTCATTAGGATTTTCATTCCTGGAGCAAGCAGGACATCTTCAAATACAAGCAGTTCCATTTGATATTGCCGCCGGAACAGAGCATTTGGCTGTTCAGGATATCATTACTCAATTCAGGGAATATGAACAGATCCGGCCACAAGGCAGCCGCGACAATCTGGCTGCTTCAATGGGCTGCAAAGCGGCCATCAAAACAGGAAATGTGCTTTCGACAGAAGAAATGAAGTCTCTTGTGCATGATTTATTCGCATGCCAGATGCCCGGTGTTTGCCCTCATGGAAGACCAATCATTTTGGAAATGCAGTTACGCGAATTCGATCGCAGGTTTGGTCGTACATCATAAAAAAGCCCATTTATGATTATTTTTGTCATATAAGCAATGAATTTGCTTACTTATTCGTCACAGTTAACCATTTACAATTCCGACTTAAGTTCGGACATGCTCAAAGCCATCGGAGCTCACATCTCATGAATCAAATGAATCAGAATTCTGAAAACAATACATCAGACAAAAAGTCGAAAAGAACTTCACCCAAAGATGGAAAGCCATCCGACCCCAAACCCAATTTTCGTAAACCGGGCAATGATCTTCGAGGCCCGCAGGGTCCGGGAGAATCTCCGACAGGTAGAATCATGCGTTCCCTTCTCATTTGGGGAGCGATGTTTGCCGGAATCGTCATTGTATATATGCTCATGCATGCAAATCAGAGAAAAGAATGGGCAATTTCTTATACACAATACAAAACACTACTCACTGAAAACAAAATAGCCGCTGCAACAATTGAGAAATCTCAATTCAATCGATATGTGTTCAAGGGCACGCTCAAAGAGCAAATTTCGATGAATGTTGACAATGGCAAACCAACCTATATTCAACACTTCAACACCGAGTTAGGATTTCTCGATGCTTCGATGGAAAAAGAATGGTCTGATCGTGGCATTTACTGGGTGTATAAAGAAGGCGACAGCCCTTGGTGGGGCATGGTAATATCTATACTTCCTTGGCTTGCATTAATCATGGTTTACATGTTTGTCATGAGAAGAATGCAGGGTGGTGGTGGACCAAAAGGGATTTTCTCATTTGGAAAAGCAAGAGTGAGAATGCTGAATGAAAGTCAAGGCAATCGTGTGATGTTTACTGATGTGGCCGGTTGCGATGAGGCAAAATATGAATTGCAAGAAGTGGTTGAGTTCCTCCGTGATCCAAGCAAGTTTCAAAAGCTAGGCGGTAAGATTCCAAGAGGTGTTCTTTTGCTTGGCCCTCCGGGCACCGGAAAAACATTACTCGCTCGTGCCGTATCCGGCGAAGCGAATGTACCATTCTTTTCAATCTCAGGCGCAGACTTTGTTGAGATGTTCGTAGGTGTTGGTGCATCACGTGTGAGAGACCTCTTTGAACAAGCAAAAAAAAGTGCCCCATGCCTTGTATTCATCGATGAAATCGATGCTGTCGGAAGACAGCGCGGAGCCGGTCTTGGTGGTGGACACGATGAACGCGAACAAACCCTCAATCAACTCCTGGTTGAAATGGATGGATTCGAACAGAATAGTGGAATCATCATCATCGCGGCAACAAATAGACCCGATGTATTGGATGCAGCATTATTGAGGCCGGGTCGATTCGACAGACAAGTAGTTGTCGACAGACCCGACGTAAAAGGTCGCGAGGAAATTCTCAAAATACATATGAAGATTATTCCAACGAGCGAAGATGTGAATCCTGAAATCATTGCAAGAGGAACACCAGGCATGTCAGGCGCGGACCTTGCGAATCTTGTTAATGAAGCAGCATTGTTTGCCGCAAGAAAAAACAAAATATCAGTAACCATGGAAGATTTTGAAAATGCAAAAGACAAAATCATCATGGGTGTTGAACGTAAAAGCATGGTTATTTCCGAAAAAGAAAAGGAAGTCACAGCTTATCATGAAGTTGGACATGCCTTGGCAGGTAAACTTCTCCAATTAAGTGATCCCGTACACAAAGTGACTATTATACCAAGAGGAAGAGCACTTGGCGTTACATCATATCTTCCATCAGAGGAATTGCACTCGTATTCACGTGATTATCTTGAAACACGTATTGTCACATTACTGGCCGGTAGAGCTGCGGAAAAAGTCGTCTTCAATCAATTGACCACCGGTGCCGGTAATGATCTCGAAAGAGCTACCGGACTTGCAAGAAAGATGGTCTGCGAATGGGGAATGAGCGATGCCATTGGCCCCGTTATGGTTGCCAATAAACAGGAAGAAGTATTTCTGGGAAGAGAAATTGCTCAGAAAAGTGATATCAGCGAGCAGACGGCTCAACTTGTGGACAATGAAATCAAAGCGATTTTATTGAAAGCAAGTAATAATGCGGAACAATTGCTCAAAGACAATATTGAATTACTTCATAAAGTCTCCAAAGTTCTTCTCGAAAGAGAAACAATCGACGGCGAAGAACTGGACATGATCATTCGCGGCGAAGAATTGCCACCCTTGACGATTATTTCCAAATTGGAGAAATTCGCAAAGGATTTGCCAAGAAATGAACAATCGACCACCACAACGGAGGTAATGGCTCCGGAAATAGAATCGTCGAATGATCAGGAAAGCGCAGGATAATTCAATACAATTCATCTGAATTGTCGAATTTTGCATGCCCTATTCAATGTTTGAATAGGGCATATTTCTTTCAAGAACGAGTCACATGGGCTTTTCAGCGGTCATAGCACAAGACAGAGTCAAAAGAATGCTTTCCGGGGCAATGAGGAAGCAAGCGATCGCGCACGCATATTGCTTTTATGGTGAAGAAGGCATTGGTAAAGATGCCCTGGCAATTGCATATGCGCAAGTTCTTAATTGTTCTCAACAAAATGTACTTGCCGATGGAATAATCGATGCATGTGGACTTTGCAAGAATTGTCTTGATGGTAAACGTTTGGAACATCCGAATATCATGTTTATTTCAGCATTGCCTGCCGGAAAGACAACGTCAAAAAATGAAGACTCTCCCCTTTTGCAATTGTCTGATGACATGCTTGCATTATATAAACAAGAGATGATGCTGAAAGCAGAAGACCCCTATCATGTTTGGTCATTGCCCAATGCTCAAACCATTCGTATCGCCTCCATTCGTGATATAAAAAAACAAGTGAAAATGAGTGCCACTCAAAGTGGACGCAGGGTATTCATCATATCTCAAGCTGATAAGATGAATATGGAAGCTGCGAATGCTTTTTTAAAAACTCTTGAAGAACCGCATGATAATATCACTTTCATACTGACCACAACAAAGAAAGACGCATTACCTCAGACAATTTTATCAAGATGTCAGCAAGTTTATTGTGATTTGTTACCATCCGATGCCCTTATTGATGCATTATGTGAAAAGCAGGGTATTTCTAGATCTGAATCACATTTGATCGAAGCATTTGCCCAAGGAAGCTATGGAAGAGCCTGCTCTTTTCTGAATGAAGATATTCAATCTATGAGAAGCGATGTCATAGACCTTCTACGATGTGCTCTGAAAAGGAAACAGTATCGATTGGAATTGATGCACCAAGTGGATCGCATCCTAACTGATAAGGATAGAGGATTGCAGGAATTATTATTGAGGATGCTCGCATTGTGGATTCGTGATTGTCACTATGCATCCATCATTACTGATTCGAATGAAGGAATCATGAACATTGATCAAATTGACTCCATTAGGAAATTTGCATCTGCTTTTCCTGATGCCGATTATCATGCAATTCTCCATCAAGTAGAACAATCAATGGAACATATTCGAAGAAATGTGAATGTGAATTTGGTTATGCTAACAACCATGTTGGCATGTAGAGAAGCATTTTTATTGAATACTCGCGAATTCATTGTTCATGCACCCAAGGAATTGCCTCGATGACATTACTGGACAGATATATTATCCGTCAGTTCCTTGCAACATTCTTCTTCAGCATTGTTGCTTTGTGCATCATCTTCTTGATTGTGAATATCATGGAGACACTTGATAAATTCATTGATCAGAATATTTCAATTGAAACCATTGCATCATACTATCTTAACTTTCTTCCAGAAATAATCAAATTGCTAACACCTATAGCAATGCTCATGGCTGCATTGTTTTCAATCGGGAAATTGTCTAATCTCAATGAAATCACTGCAATGAAATCAGGAGGGATGAGCTTATATCGTTTGATGTTTCCACTTTTCATTGTAAGTCTTTGCATCACCGGTGGACATCTCTATTTCAATGGTTGGATCGTTCCCGATTCAAATGCAAAGAAATTGGCCATTGAACGGAATCAATTAAAAAAGCATGAAGTGTCTTCCACATTGTTCAATGTATATCTTAGAGATTCAGATACAAAGAATGTCATTATGAACAATTATGATGGCATCCAAAAAATCGGTTCCGGAATCATCATAGAAGAGTTTACTTCTGAATTACATCCACGGATCAAAAAAAGAATAGATGCTGAGCAATTGCAATGGGATACCACCACAAAACAATGGGTGGCTATGAAGGCGCATGAAAGAACATTATCCGAAGATTCAACATTCACGATTCGATTTGCATCGCATGATTCACTGGCAGTCATCTTAGCAACGCGTCATGATGACATAGTACGCATGCAACAAACAACGGATGAACTCAATTTTGACGAACAAAGAGCATATATCTCAGTATTAGAAAGAGGAGGAAAGGACACTCGCAGACAGATGATTGAATATCATGGTCAATATGCTTTCCCTTTTGCAAATATCATTGTCATTTTGTTTGCCATCCCTTTTTCTGCAATTCGTAAAAAAAGTGGACTCGCGCTAGAAATAGCAACAGCCATGGTTGTATCTTTTCTGTATCTGGCTTTCACAAAAATCGGTCAGAATATCGGATATTCCATGGATCTCGATCCCATGCTTGTTGGATGGTTTCCGAATATGCTCTTTTTCACAATTGCCATCCTCAATATCTTCAGAATGCGCACCTGATACTTTGGATGGTTTTCGTAATTTTGCCTAGCCAGAATTTGAGTTTATTATGTCATTACCACATACCCCATATCAATCAAAGAATACATTGCGTATTGTAACCGCAGCTTCACTGTTTGATGGACATGATGCAGCAATCAATATCATGCGTCGCATCATTCAGGGATCAGGTGCTGAAGTGATCCATCTTGGGCATAATCGAGCAGCATTGGAAGTTGTGGATTGTGCCATACAAGAAGATGCCCAAGCCATAGCATTGACAAGTTATCAGGGAGGCCATGTGGAGTATTTCAAATACATGCATGATCTATTACATGAAAAACATGCAGGGCATATCAAGATCTTTGGTGGCGGTGGTGGAACGATACTTCCTACCGAAATTCAAGAATTGCATGAATATGGCATCAATCGTATTTATTCGCCGGATGATGGAAGATCCCTTGGTTTACAAGGCATGATCAATGATTTGCTGGAACAATCCGATTTTGAAACACCGGATACCTATTCCGGAACAGATCTCTGGAATAAGATGCTTGAAAAGAATCCTCGAGCTCTTGCTCAAGGAATCTCAATGATTGAAAGGGGAATCATTACATCAGGAATGGTTAAGGAAAAGTTATCTGATAATTCTTCCTCTATACCGGTTTTGGGCATTACAGGAACCGGTGGAGCAGGTAAATCATCATTGACCGATGAATTGATCTTACGATTTCTTGAAGATAATCCGGAATTACGTTTGGCCGTGCTTTCAGTTGATCCATCAAAAAGAAAGACAGGTGGAGCATTACTGGGTGATCGCATTCGAATGAATGCTGTCAGTAATGCAAGAGTGTATATGCGTTCTTTCGCAACAAGACAAGCCAATATCGCACTCAATCCAAATGTAAAAACCGCCATCGAGCTCATGCGATATGCGAGATTCGATTTCATCATAGTGGAAACTGCCGGAATTGGGCAAAGCGATTCAGAGATAACTTCCATTGCAGATGTCTCACTCTATGTAATGACCCCTGAATTTGGTGCGGCAACTCAACTCGAAAAAATCGATATGATCGATTATGCTGATTTGATTGCAATCAATAAATTCGATAAAAGAGGTTCTTTGGATGCATTAAGAGATGTTCGTAAGCAATATCAACGATCCAGGCAAGCATGGGATGCACAACCAGAAACAATGCCAGTATTCGGTACAATTGCATCACAATTCAATGATGCGGGTGTCAATGGACTTTATTCTGCAATCGTGAATCGTTTCATGTCTCTGCCAAGCACTGCTTTCGCATTTCATATTGAAGAGAGATCGGTGAATGCTCAAAAGAAATCAATTATACCGGCAGACCGCACGCGATATTTGGCTGAAATCACTGAAGAAAGCAAACGATATGAGCAAATGGTGGCCGAACAATCGAATATTGCTCGATCTTTGTTTCAAGTGAAAGGTACTCTGGATTTACTGACAAACAACAACAAGAAGTAATTATGTTTTTTCGGCGGCAATCAAAGCGTCGAGAACGGTTTTCAGAACAAGCATCATAGTACCTCTGGCTTGATCGGATATCATATCTTCTTCATCGTCTTCTTCATCTTCCACCAAAAGAATTTCGGCTATTGAAGCTAGAACATGAGGCTGTGGATATGCATCCAGCATTCTTTCTATGACGGCAATTCCATCACCGGCCGACTCCCCTTCCAATGTCATCATGACATCAATATTATTATCCTCGATTGCATAAATCTCATCTTCTTCAATTTCAGTAATTGTGGGACCATACATGTCGAATGTTTTCCAAACGACAATTCCTGCATACATTAGATTTTCAGCTTCTGCTTCTGAAAACTCTTCCGGTGGCGACATTAAATACTCAAGCAAAGCAGGTTGATGCTGTTCAAATGTATCCACGATATCCATTGAAGCTTGCTCATCAAGCATTGTCATCGACTTCCATACTTCTTCAATTTGTTCGGGCTGAATGATAGCACCCATTGTTTACTCCTGTTACTTGCGATATGGATCGGTCAGAACTTCCATGACCGATAAAATTTGAAATGCTTCTTCATTTGTTTCTCCGCACATATCTTTCATTGGTTGCAATGAAGAACATACTTGTGGTCTGTCCGGAGAATTGAATAGGGAGCAAAGATAATCTTCAGTGAGATGAATACACGGTATTCCTGCCGACTTTCCATCAGGCATTCCGGGTATAGGACCCTTGATTGAGACCACGATGCAGCAGGCACCACACCCCACTCTGCATTCAATGAATGTTGATTGCATCACAATGATGTGAGAAATGCATCAATCTCATCGATCCAGATCTGTGCATGTGCATCACTTGGCATGCGCCAGTCTGCTCGAGGAGACAAGGCGATTGATCCAACCTTTACGCCATCAGGCATGCTTGATCTTTTGAATTGCTGACTAAAAAAACGTCGATAGAACAATCGTAAATATCCGGCAATTTCTTTCTTTGAATATTCATGCTTCCATGCTTGATAAGCCAATGCAATGATTTTTCGAGGTCCGAATCCATGACGCATCATTTGATATAAAAAGAAGTCGTGAAGTACATAAGGACCAATGATATCTTCTGTTATTTGTGCAATCTCACCTTTATCGGAAAGCGGCAATAACTCAGGTGAAACAGGTGTTTCAATGATTGATCGTAACACATTACTCATATGTTCATCTTCGTGATCATCTGCATAATGCTCAACAAGATGCTTCACCAATGTTTTGGGAACGCCTGAATTAACGCCATACATACTCATGTGATCGCCATTGTAGGTGCACCAACCAAGTGCCAGTTCCGACATATCACCCGTTCCAATCACAAGTCCACCATGTTGATTGGCACAGTCCATGAGAATATGCGTTCTTTCTCTTGCTTGAGCATTTTCAAAAACAACCGAAAGATCATCTTCAGCATGACCGATATCACGCAGATGCTGATGTACTGCATCGTGGATCGGAATTTCTCTAAATGTTGTCTTTGCTGTACTCGCCAATAATCGTGCATTTTCCAATGTCTTATCAGATGTGCCCGGTCCGGGCATAGTGATCGCTATGACATTTGACGTATCTATATTCAGGATGGAGCACGCTTCCAAACATACGATCAGTGCAAGTGTAGAATCAAGACCACCTGATAAACCTACTATCATGGATGTGATTCCGGTTTTTCTCAATCTTCCCGCCAAGCCCATTGCCTGAATTTGAAGAATTTCGCGGAATCTTTCATGAGCGTCTTGAGAAGGAATGAATGGCTTAGGATCTATCACTCTATGAAGTGTATCAACCTCTACATCACGAAGAAGTGGAAGCTCAAAAACCGTAAATGCCATTGCATGTGATGCCTGAGTACGTGACAAAGTACGCCGCTCATGAAGAAGCACATCGATGTCGATGTCTGCATACGTGATTTTTGTGTCAAAAGACAAACTGGCATCTTCGGTAATGATCATCCCATTTTCGGCAATCATGATATGACCTGAAAAGACAGTATCCATAGTCGATTCCGAAGGACCTGCGGAAGCATATGCATATGCACTTATCGTAGAAGCCGATTGCATTGCAACAAGTGAAGTTCTATAGGCTTCCTTCCCTACCAATGCATTGCTTGCCGAAAGATTCAAAATGATGAAGGCTCCCTGTTCCGCCATGAGCGAACTGGGTGGTATCATACTCCACAAATCTTCGCATAGTTCGATGCCGAAAATGACCTTTCCTGTTTTAAACAGAAGATGTGACTGCAATAAACATTCGATGGAATTTCCGGAATCATCATGTAGTATAATCAGACTGTCTTCTTGTAACTCATCGCCCGATACAAACCAGCGAGCTTCATAAAATTCATGATGATTGGGAATGATTGTCTTGGGTACCAATGCATGGATAGTTCCACCTTCAAGAACCGCAGCGCAATTGTATAACTTTCCTTCATGTTGTATCGGAATGCCAACAATGACAATCACTCCCGAGGGAACATGTTCGGCAATGGAGCATACTCCATTCATAGCAGAGGTTATCAATTGTTCTTGAAAGAATAAGTCAGCGCAAGTATATCCTGTGATGGATAATTCAGGGAATACTATCATTTGAGCACCATTAGAGATTGCTTCTCTCATGGCTTGAATGTGACGCTCCACATTGTATGGAATGTCGGCGATGCGCAGATCATGGGATATAACAGCAATTCTGCAAAGGGATAGAGATGATAATGTCATCGTTGTCGGCTCACATTTGTTGATTGCACTCGAAAAAGCGTAAACCCATGCAATTCGGCGATGGGCTTTACTCGCGGGTCATGAAGCAATTCTTGGGCTCTTTTGATTTTTGCCACGAAAAATACGGGCTTTTTTGATGCGCCATTCATTAATTCTTCATCAGTCAGTTTTGTGTATTCAGGAAACTCTTTAGGAGGCAGCTTCCTAGAATAAAACAAATGTGCATAGCTTTTAAATCCTGAAGGATATAAAAGAACATCTTTTCCCTGCATACCTTGGTAAAATGCTATGGGCGAAGCTTGCGTATAGCCTTCTATTTTTGGAGCAATGATTGGAAGAAATGTCAGCAATGCAATCATTGTGGAACAAGCCAAGAATACAATTCCCTTTTTCATCATGGTTTGTTTTTGCAGGAAAAACCATCCGGTAATTCCTATGATGAAATAGATGATGCCAATGCCTAATTCATATCCACTCCAATACACCGGAGCTGTTAGATTCATTCTGGCAAATTCATCCTTTATCAAAGGAAGAATTGATTGCAGGTTCAATCCGATAAGCGGAATTGCAAGCAAAGCAATCGTCCAAAATAATAAGCCACACAATAAACCAATGTTCAATACTCTACCAATCTTTTGTGTAGTAAGTAATTCCCTCAAACCAAAAGCAGACATATATGTCAAAGGTAGATAGCAAAGAGATGAATAATGAATGATTTTTGTTTTGACTATCGAGAACAATATCAAAGTCAACCAGAAAACAATCATCATCAAACGTATGTCGAGTGAAACCGAATTACGATCAAACAATTTCTTCAAAGCAAAAGCCGAGGCGGGAAAACACCCTATAAGCAGAATGATTGCATGATAATAGAATGGTCCTGAATGTCCCGCATCGCCAGTTGAGAATAATCGAATCTGATATCTGATGAACTCTTCCATGAACCATGTGCCATGTTGGGCAATCTCGAGACCAAACCATAATGAGGCCATCAACATTGAATAGCATGACATTAATGCAATCCATCTCATTCTCGACAATAATTCAGAGACATGTTTTGTCTTTACTATATCAATTCCAGCGAGGATGAAGAATGTTCCGGAAGAAATAATCAAGGCGACCGGTCCTTTTGTGAGAATGGCAAGTCCGATGCATGTTCCGCTCATCAAAGCCGAAAGCATAAAGCGTTGCTTAATTGCCGGTAAAGCCGGAATAAGCACGCCAAGAATGATCAGAAGATTGAACCAAGGATCTATGATGCCTGATTTGAAATAGAAATGAGGTAAAAATGAACCTGCATACATTATGGACCATAAGAGTCCTATCGTACGACCGTGCAACTCTTTTCCAAGTAGAAACAGCAGGGGCAATGCAAGAGCACCGCATAGAGCATTTGGAAATCGTGCAGCAAATTCATTAATGCCGAATATTTGCATTGACAAAGCTTGCATCCACAAAAATAAAGGCGGCTTTTCCCAGAATGGCTGATAATCGATATGAACTCTCAAATAATCGCCTGTTAGAATCATCTCTCTGGCAGCTTCGGCAAAGTTGATTTCGTCCCAGTCGAATAAATGCACGGAACCAAGAAAAGGCGAGAATAACAATAACCCAAAGATACAGAGCATCATCGGAAGAAATCTGTCATATGTCAATGTTCGGTCACCGAGCATATTCCGGACCCTTGATGCGATATTCCTCAATAACTGATTTCAATCCATCTTCCAATGAAATGGAATGACTCCAGCCCATTTCATGTGCCCTATCAACATTCAGTACTTTTCTGGGTGTACCATCAGGTTTGGAAGAATCAAAGAGCAATGTGCCCGAAAAACCAACAATAGATGCTATGATCTCTGCTATTTCTCGAATTTCAAGATCATCTCCGGTACCGATATTATAACAGCGGTCTTGTTGATTTGCATCAACATATTGAAGAAAATGAATGACTGCGAGCGCGCAATCTTTGGCATGCAGAAATTCTCTACGTGCCTTTCCGGTTCCCCATAATGTCAACTGATTCGATCGTATGCCGATACTATCCAAACATACCAGCAATTGTTCATCGGACGAGATATTCCAATCACTTGGAATGCCTACAGAGAGATCTTTTCGAATTGCCTCGACATTTCCTTCGGATACAAACTTGGCAAGAAAACATTTTCTGATGATAGCAGGAATCACATGTGAATGCATTACATGATAATTGTCTTTGCTACCATAGAGATTTGTAGGCATGAGCGATAAATAGTTAGAACCATATTGTCTATGATAGGAATTGCACAATCCAATTGCTGCAATTTTAGCTAGGGCATATGCTTCATTGGTTTGCTCAAGTGGACCCGTAAGCAATGCAGTTTCTTTAATTGGCTGCTCGGCATATTTTGGATAAATGCAGGAAGAACCAAGATTAATGAGTTTTTTTACCCCATGTGCATGCGAAGCATGTATGACATTCAAAGCGATTGCCAAATTATCATGAATGAATTCAGCAGGATAGATACGATTTGCATGAATTCCCCCAACTTTTGCTGCGGCAAGTATTACATATTCCGGTTTTTCTTGCTTGAAAAATGACAGTACAGCATGTTGATCACATAGATCCAAATCAGATTTTCCCACTGTGATCAAAGAGGAATACCCTTGTTCCTGTAAAGACTCAAGAATCGCACTACCAACCAGACCACGATGTCCGGCGACATATATCCGCACATCTTTTGATAAGGTCATTTCTTTTTGAAAGAGAATGATTGAAAAAATTTCTTAGCTTCAGCATTGTCCGGAG
>VGWD01000029.1 GCA_016873735.1 Ignavibacteria bacterium
TGAATATCACGTATTGTACATAGATATGTTCCTGTTCGAACGATAGGAAATTCAATAGATAAATCATCGTATGAATGTGTCGGATTTGGAAAGATCTTCAATGCTAATGGTGTTTTGCCATTGATGATTAAACGCTTACCATCTCCTTTTTCGCAAACTTCCAATTCAATGATTCCATCATTAAATGAAATATCTGCATTCTGTGCGCCATTCCATTGTACAGGTAACCAAGTCAATGATGCTGAAGTCACAGTGTCCAATTGAATGATACCTGAAATCGTGGTCAATAATGAATCATAGCGTGAAATGACTGCATTATTGAATGCAATGCTAATAATTTGATTTCCACTTTGATCGAGATAGCTCGACATCATACCATCTGTTGTACTCTTGGGATAAAAGAAAGCTCCGTTAACTTTAAAGGAAAGAGTCATGTCACCAAGTATAGAGTCTGCCCCCGGTACTGAACTGACAATTGGTATTTCATAGCTATCAGCTTTAGGATCAGCTTTTGTGTTATTGTCAAAACGGATAGACATCGATGGAAGATTAGCTGTAACTGAAAGAGGAATAGATACCACAGCATCGCATGATGATTGTTGAATATTTGTGACTATAAGAAGTGTGTCTGTTATTGTTCCGGGAGAATTCATCAAGATAGACACAGTATATTCTATCGAATCATTTGGCTGAAGGGTATAAGGCAAAGCTGGTTTTGTGCTACTAATTACAAATGGAGCTTGTAAACCAAATAATCCTGATGTTATAGTTGCCGGCGCATTACCAATGTTACGTATGGTAACAGATTGTTTGGTTGTAAAACCAAGAGATTGATTCTGAACAGTTAGACTAGTAGGATTTGCTGTGAGTATGGCACTTTTGCCACTACCTTGAATAGTGATTACATCAATCGTATCGCAAAGTGGATGATGCACTTCAATATTGACATTTTGAGTTTGAATGAGTGAAACATCATATTGAACAATACACATCGCACTGTCATTTGGAAGAATGAATGATTGCGTTGTGTTTAATGTCCAGCTTGCATTACCAATCAATCTGATACTGTCAGCAGGGAGAATTGAAGGTGTGCGATTGATGATGAATATTGAATCTCGAACTATTGAACCTATGCATCCTGTAGGCAATGTAAAGGCTCTTTGATATGAAGTTGAGTCTAAATGACGATATGCCAACACAAAGACTTCCTTTTTTGCCAGTATGTGAATAGTCCATGTGCTGTCATTCAGCGCATTGCTGAAAAAAATGAGACTATCTTTGTACAGATCTGGTTTTCCATTGGAGTTAAAGGTCACCGTTACATCAATACTATCTCCACTTCTGACAATGATTGGGAACACAGTGGGTTTTGTTATTGAAAAACCAGGATTTATCCCTTTGAATTTCATTGAATCAATTGTCAATACACCTGACCCCGTATTTCGGATCTGAATATTCTGCGATATGGTGTCATCTTTACAAATGACTGATTGTAAGATTCGTACATTCGTATCGCTTGCAATAATGGGGAAGGTGGGGATATGTAATATGTTGCCTGCAGATTGAGATATGATTGCAATTGGTTCATGCAAATATTCATTTGTGGTTATAAATCGAGAATTGGATTGCACTGCCATCAGGTAATACAATGAATCCGGAAATGTATTGACATCATCGAAAGGGATACTCAATAAACCGCTATTTGTAGGGATTTGTTGTACATCAAATTGTTGCCACCTACCTGTATTAGATTTCAAGTAGAAACGCACCGAATCTCCTCCTGAAAAACCCAATTGAAATCCGGGATTTCTCTTTACTTGAGAAGCATATTCAATCGTTACTCCACGATAACTTTCTTGTCCATTTTGATTTGCAATCGGAAATGCATTCGGATTACCTTGAGGATAAATCGGAGCTTCGAATCGAAAACGGCCTTCACCACCGTACGTATTCCCTAATCCTCCGGAAATAACGCCGTTCAGCAAGGTGATTGATGAACGAGCTCCACATCCAATATAACCTCCTGAACCGCCACCCCCATAAGGGTCATTGTCTTCTCCACTTGCACCTTTGGCTTCAATGATGATATTGCTTATGCTGTTTGCTTGGAGAGATATCGCGCCACCTGCACCTCCACCATAACCTGAGCAAGTGATTGATCCAAATCCTGCTCTTGGATTTCCAGTTGCACCTCCACTTCCACCGGCAATTGGAACCACTGCTCTATTTCCATGTGCTTTTCCACCGTTAATTCCATTTGAGGAAGCTCCATCGGTTCGAAAGCCACCTCCACCACCAGATAATCGATCGGTTGGGGATGTTCCGCCACCATAAGAGCCATCAATGGCACCGGTCCTTCCAAATGAGCCGGAACCGGACATTCCATAAGGATGACCTGTTCCTCCTCCTCCTCCTTCATATGCTCTACATTCACCGCCCCTTACTCCTGTGATGGAATTTCCTGAAATATTGTCATTTGGATTTGGACTTCCGGAACTTATGCCTCGCACACCAATAGAATCTCTCGTAAACGGAACTCCGGAACCATTTCTACCACTGGGAGCACCACCGGTATAGCCATTTCCGGCACTTGATGTTGGATTTGTGATGTCGCAGAATGGTCCTGCACCACCTCCTCCCCCGGGGCCACCATTTTGTTTATTTGCATTAACGGAAATCACACCGCCACTACCTTGCACATTTCCTTTCACGATAAGTGTAAAAGGAAGATAGCCTTGATTGCCAATGACATAAGGATCGCAATCATTGGTGCTGACTTCAAACTTACCATTCAAAGGGAGTATCATTGAATCAATGATCATTGCTCCTCTTCGTGATCGTTTACCCCAAGTGCCCTCACCAAATATGCTGGTTTGAGAATTGCTGACTCGGTTGCCGAATGCGAAAGGTTGAACAATGTATAATGTATCAATTGATGATTGTATGCCATTGACCATCACGCAAATTGGAATGCGGAAATTATTTGTAAGCAAAGACCAATCAGATGAATTTGGATTTGGTCCGCCTGCACTTCTTGGATTGACAAATGCCTGAATGCTGATAACTCGACCTTCCCAACTGATAATGAAAGGGGAGAAGATGACGGAGCTTGAATCTGAATCACGAAGAGTTTTAACCCGTATCGCATCACCGGGATTATTAAGGTAAAAACCATCTGCTCCAAATGAACCTTTATCTGCTGCCGGAGCCAAGATTTCCATTGCAGTGTTCAAACCGGGTGTACATAAATCGGGTATAATTGCAGAAATACTCGGTTGACCAAAGACTTTTACCCCGGGCAACATTGCTAAGAGGATGAAGAATGGGATATATAGTATTCGAGTTGACATGAATATCTCGTTAATGAAATGAATGGTCAATCTTGCTACACAATACTTTTAAAAAGGAACATCCTATTCCTGATTTTTTGCGTTGATTCCCAATTGATCTATGCGATAACGTAGCTTTGCCCTTGAAACGCCGAGAATTTTAGCAGCCCTAATTTGATTTCCATTTGTTTTGGAAAGTGTTTGTAATATGAGATCTTTCACCACATTGTTCATGAGAACACCATCTTGATGAATTTGCAAAAAATGTTGTCCTTGAGCTAAATCTTTGTGCTTTTGTGATTGCGAAGACACTCGTAAAAAAGACAATGATTCTTTTGAAATCGTATCTTCTGATTCTAAAAGAATAATACGCTCAATCACATTCCGAAGCTCTCGAATATTACCTTTCCATGGGTGATGTTGTAATATCTCGGCTGCTTCAGGAGAAAAACCTGAAACAGTCTTACCAAATTTTTTATTGAACTCTGTAACGAATACACTAGCAAGGGGAAGAATATCTTCCTGTCTTTCTCGTAATGGAGGTAAGTGAATCGTGGCAACATTCAATCGATAAAAAAGATCTTCTCTGAATTTTCCTTCTTCAACCAATTGTTCAAGATCGCGATTGGTGGCTGCAACAATACGGACATCAACCTCCACTTCTTTGGTTCCACCCAATCTGTAGAATGTTCTCTCTTGTAACACGCGCAATAATTTAACCTGCATCTCCAAACTTAATTCACCCACTTCGTCAAGCAAAATCGTTCCTTTATCTGCTTGTTCGAATCTACCGGGCTTTACTTTTTCTGTTGCTCCGGTGAATGCACCCTTTTCATAGCCAAAAAATTCATTTTCAGCAAGTTCTCTTGGTATTGCTCCACAATTTATTGTTATGAATGGTTGCCTGGAACGACCACTTTCTGAATGGATGAATCTGGCCATCAATTCTTTGCCTGTACCTGATTCCCCTAGAATCAATGCTGTGGTATCTTCTGCTTTTGCAACTATCTGAGCAATCTGCACTGCCTTTCTAATAGCGGGAGAAGTACCCAAAATCTCTGTGGAATCATCCATGAAGAGATTTGCTTCCAACTCTTTGACTTTTTTTCGCAAAGCACTATTGATCAATGCACGATCAACAGTTACATCTAATTGATCTTTATCGAATGGTTTGATGATGAAATCATCTGCACCGATACGCATCGCGCGAACGGCAAGCTTGATGTCTGAAAAGCCGGTGATTAAAATGATAGGGAAGGCCATTCCTGCAGAACGAATTGCATCAACAATTTCCAATCCATTCACAGGTCCGAGAAAGATGTCCAGGAGGAGAAGGTCAGGTTCGGATTGTCTGAATGAATCCATGGCATCTTCCACAGATTCAAAACAAGACACACCGGCATATTTGTCTTCCAATGCTTCTGAAATCAGGGAAGTCAAAGCCGGGTCCATTTCAAGGACGGCAATTTTATATGCCTGAACTGACATTTACAATTTCAATCAAAGTAAATAAAGGAACACATCACCCGAATTGTTGGATTCGGGGCTGCAATGATGTTCAGCGAATATAGATAATTATTGATCAATATTCTACAGTTCTGGCGATTTATCGCCAATGAATTAATAGATGCTGACTATCCCGCGAATGGCTTCCCCGGAGCTTGTTCGCAGAATATACCCATACATCCCGGTTGGGAACATCTTGGCAAGTGACTGTACATTCTTGAAGTGTTCACCATTTATGGAGTAAAGGTCAAGATCAGCACCGGCAAAATTATCAGGAATGATAAATGAACGAGAATTGGGATTCCAAAGTAGTGGATTTGTTGAAGTTGATTTTTCTGCCACTTTTGTGGCATTGCCGACATTAAAGACCAACGTTTTTGATATTCTATCTGAGGGGTCTTCTTCATTGAAAAAATCAAAAATAAGAGTAGAGACACCGGCTTTGGGCTCATTAAACACTGCATAATGGTCTACATATGCAGTAAATGCATTGGTGTCTTGGCCCGGTCGAAGGGTTAAAGGTTTCCCACCGGCAATATTCCTTGCATCGACAACTCCAAAAGAATAGCATTGTTCCCAGCAAAAATAGGCTCTATGTGATGGGGACATTTGGGTGGTGTCCATCGTAACCCAGACACGTACAGGTGAAGACCCGATATTCTTTATATGCAGATTGATTTTTGCAACATCTACATCAAGATCAAAATTAACAGGCCCGGAGGGAGATTTGGTGAATTCCAAACTTTGAGCATTCAGGGTTGTGGAAAAAGCACTGAACAGAAGTCCAAACATCAGGACGGCATATGTGAGATATCTCATTTCTAAACATTTGATAATGTGAAACATTATGTGGAAAAACTACCTAATACTTGGCTTAACAACAAGTTTTTTTTAATTTGTGCAGGTCGTTTTTAGCCATATTGCCTTAGTCTTGAAAGCGGTCAAGTCACCAAACCCTTATGGAGCTCATATGAAATCTCTTAATTCGTTCTTGTTTGTCGGTTTTCTAACTCTGACCATGTGCATCAATTCATTTGCACAAGACAATTCAAAGCAAGTCATTCCGGCTGCTTCGATCAAGAATATCAAAGGTGAAAAGGTGAATTCTGCTACCATCACAAATGATGGGAAACCAATATTGCTAAACTTTTGGGCCACTTGGTGTAAGCCATGCATTCAGGAATTGAGCAATCTCAGTTCTCTCTATGATGACTGGAAAGAGGCAACAGGTGTTAAAATTGTAGCCGTTTCTGTAGATGATGTGAGAAATTCTGCAAAGGTCGCTCCATTTGTGAATGGAAAACGTTGGGAGTATGAAGTGTATTTGGATGAAAATGGTGATTTGAAAAGAGCGATGAATGTCAACAATGTACCTCATGCATTTTTGATAGATGGTAGTGGCAAAGTTGTTTGGCAACATAATTCCTATGCACCCGGCGATGAAGAAAAATTGTATGAGGTTATTAAACAAGTGGCTGCAGGCCAAGAAGTAACCGGCCATTAAACAGTCATGCCAATGAACAGTAGCAGCATGTGTTCTTGGTGTTTTACATTCCTCATTATCGGCAATGTCTATGCGTACATTTTTACCGGCTCTACTCGTATTTTTTTCAGTTATATCTCTTACAGCACAAAATCAGAATGACGGAGTGATTGGTGGCAATTTTCAAGTTGATGTCCAGTCTTATACGCCTGATTCTCTCATTGGTGCTCAAAATGTACCTGAAAAGCTACGTTCCAATGCTTTCCTGAATTTGAATTATACCAAAGGTAACTTTAGTGCAGGCATCAGATATGAATCATATTTAAAGGAAATTCTTGGGTTTTCACCGAACTGGGGAGGAAAAGAAGGAAATGCAGGGATAGGATATCGATATGCTCGATATACCAATGATGACATCGATGTGACCATTGGTAATTTTTATGAGCAGTTCGGTAATGGAATGATTCTTAGAACCTATGAAGAGCGCGGATTAGGTTTGGACAATGCTTTAGACGGCGTAAGAACAAAATTGACTATGATCAAAGGTTTGCAGATTACGGGAGTTTTTGGGAAGCAACGCTCATTCTTCACTGTCGGACCAGGTATTGTACGAGGCATCGACGGTGAATTACTACTCGAAGATTTCCTTAAGAATTTCGGTGATAATGTTTCCATATTACCGGAAGGTTGGAGATTACGTTTTGGTGGTGGGGTTTTAAGTAAATATGAACAAGATCTTGATCCAACATTGAATTTGCCTGAGAATGTGCTTGCCTATAATACTCGGATGACGTTTCAAGCTGGTGGATTTGCTCTCGATGCTGAATATGCCTATAAAATAAATGACCCCAAAACAACAAATGTGAATACCTATAATCCGGGTAGGGCATTATATGTGAATGGTTCCTATTCCGCTCCCGGCCTTGGCATTAATATTTCTTTGAAATCTCTTGATAATATGGACTATCGATCCAGCCGCCGTTCACAGCTTACCGATCTTGTGTTGAATTATCTTCCTGCCGTAACAAAACAGTATACATATAGATTGTTGACATTATACCCTTATGCAACGCAGCCAAATGGCGAAATTGGTGTGCAAGCTGATTTGTTGTATACCTTTCCAAAAGGAAGTTTTCTAGGTGGCAAATATGGTACATCTATCAATATCAACTATGCTCGCGTACATTCAATAGATTCTTCACGGAATCTTAATGATTCGAATGCAATTGAAGGTAATCTCTACAATACCAAATTTCTACAATTCGGCGACAGAGTTTTTTTTGATGATTTCAATGTAGAGATTCAAAAGAAGTGGTCGAAAGATTTCAAAACAAATTTTGGTTTCATGAGGCAGTATTATCTCAAAGAGCTCATTGAAGTATTACCTGGAACAGGTGCAATAAAAACTGATGTTATTACATCGGAATTTATTTATTCAATGACCTCAACTCAGACTATTCGTCTCGAAATCCAACATATGGCTGCTGAACATAGAAAGATTGATGCTGCCGGTAATGATTTGGATGCTGAAAAGGATGCAAATGGTAAAACCATTTCCCCAAAATTGGATAATAATAATGGTAGTTGGATTTATGCCTTGGCTGAATATACAATTGCACCTCAATGGTTCATTTCCGTATTCAATGAATATAATTACGGTAATGAAGATCCCAATAGAAGATTGAATTATCTAAGCGGTAATATCATATATGTGAAGGATGCACTTCGCTTGACGATAGGATATGGAAGAGTGCGTGGGGGTATTCTTTGTGTTGGGGGTGTATGTCGCCCGGTTCCTGCATCAAATGGTTTTTCTCTTTCAGTTTCATCCACATTTTAAAATGGGTGTTATATGAATTCATCGAAAATATCTCTGTTGTTATGTGTGATGTTTGCTTTGATCTTGTCCTCTTGTGATGAGATTGCACCCCCCTATAAGCAGACCGGTGGTGTAGTGGTGGTAAAGGGAACTCAAAAAGTTCTCATTGAAGACTTCACAGGATTCCGTTGTGGTAATTGTCCGGCTGCTGCCCAAATAGCAACAGATTTGTATGATGCTTATAAAGGTAAAGTCATTGTACTTGGCATTCACAGTGGTGCAACATTCGCATCGCCTAGGGGAAAATTGTATGCAACTGATTTCAGAACCACTGTCGGCGAAGAATTATTTGCAACATTCCTTGGCTTGACCGGTGCACAACCAAATGGAATGATCAATCGCTCTGGAAATAATGGCAAAATCATCGCTCCTGATGGGTGGGCGGCACAGGTTGCTGCAGAACTTGAAAAAGAAGCTAAAGCATCGATTGATCTTACTCCCAAATATGATTCGTTAACACAGATTTTAACTGTCGATGTGCAAGTGAAATGGCTATCTGCCGGTGGCCCTGATGATCATTTGGCTGTCTATTTAAGTGAAGATTCTGTCATTTATGCTCAAAAAGATTATCGCAGACCATCTAAAGGTTTATCTGAAGATGATTCAAATTATGTCCATATGCACATGCTTCGTGGCGCAATTGGAGAGTTTGGAACATGGGGTGAACAAGTAGCTTCGAAAGCAGCTGGGACATCCATAACAAAACGATATACCCTAAGTTTTGCAGGCAAACCCTGGAGACCAAAATATTGTTCAGTAGTAGGCATTTTGCACAATAAACAAGAAGGTTCTGTCATTCAAGTGAATGATGCAAAAGTCAAATAAATTTAAAGGAAGAAAGTATGAGTTCTAGTACTGTTAACTGGACAGGCATGATCAAATTCATTGGTGCAACTGTTTTGAGCATTGCCGCATTATCAGTTGCAATGTTACTTGTAGGAACAATTTCACCCGGATCTGATACTTTGGGTTCTCATCGCTGGATGACCGGCATGATTATGTCAATAATTGGAATGATTATTGGTATTTCTGCAACATATGCCCCTAATCCATTGGATGAACCAGGAAGTTCTTCAGCCATTTTTACGAATATGTTTGAATGGTGTGGAATCATGGTATTCTTTGGTGGTATTGCACTGTTTCTGTCTGCCCAAGCAGCTCAATTTAAATTCTAAGAAGATTTGGAACTATATTCTATGCAAGTTCTTGACTATGCTCAGGATGTACATTCAGTTCAGGAGACCACTCAAACATTTGCAGGGATCACCGAACAATTGATAAAACGTATCAATGATCAACAATCATTGAATGTTTTTTTATCAATGAATCCAAATGTAATTCAAGAAGCACAAAACATTGATCAACATAATCATGAAGGTATGTCATTAAAAGGGATGACAATTGCGGTTAAGGATAATATATCCACCACAGGAATGCCTATGACATGTGGATCCAAAATGCTCGAGCACTTTCGACCCATGTATGATGCTACCGTGATAGAACGATTGAAAAAGAATGGAGCGATCATTCTTGGCAAAGTAAACATGGATGAATTTGCAATGGGTTCCAGTGGTGAAACTTCGTATTTCGGTCCAACAGATCATCCACAATTTCCCGGTTATGTTCCCGGTGGTTCATCTTCAGGATCAGCTGTTTCAGTAGCTGCCGGATTAAGTCATGCTTCTTTGGGATCTGATACGGGTGGATCAGTAAGGCAACCTGCCGCCTTCTGTGGGATCTATGGATTTAAACCCAGCTATGGGCGAATATCACGCTATGGTCTTACCGCATTTGCATCTTCATTAGATCAGATTGGTATTTTCTCCGGTGATGTTGCAACGATGGCATTGGTGTTTGACGCAATTTCAGGTCATGATTCCCATGACTCCACAACCGATCCAAGACCTACAGCACAATCAAGTGAATTGTTAAAGGAACCTTTTGATCTTCAAACATTGACTCTTGCTATTCTGCCAGAACAAGACCTGATGGGATTGGATAACGATGTCAGAAGAGTATATGAAGAATTGGTCAAAAAATTAACTGCGCTTGGCGTGAAATTCATACATCAAGCCATACCCGGTTCCAAAGCATGGATTCCGACATATTATATTCTGGCTACGGCGGAAGCATCCTCAAATCTTGCTCGTTTTGATGGTGTGCGATATGGTTGGAGAGATTCCTCATCGAATGACATGACAATGGCTTCACGTTCAAGTGGATTTGGTATGGAAGTGAAAAGAAGAATAATGTTGGGGACTTATGTCCTTTCATCCGGATATTATGAGGCATATTATGTGAAAGCGCAAAAGGCTAGAAGAGCAATAGTACAAGGTTATTCTTCGATATTTTCCAAAGCAGATGCATTGCTATTGCCAACAACAGCAGGCTTGCCATTTAAGAGAGGAGAAATTAAGAATCCTCTTGAAATGTATCTTTCAGATTACTTCACAGTTTCAGCAAATATAGCCGGCATTCCTGCAATTAGTTTTCCTGCTGGAAATTCATCTGAAGGACTACCAATAGGGATGCAATTGCAAACGGCATTGATGAATGATGAAGTGTTGCTTGCAATAACTCAGGCCATCTCGTCAGTACATTGAACACTCTCATCTTCTTAGTATAAAAGGTTACTTCACTGTCAATTGCATTGATGCATATTCTCATTGAAATCTTCATTCTCTTTTCAATGCTGTGTTCTCCTGATCTTGCAGCTGAAGAGATTGTTTGTTACCTTCCCAATCAAGTGAGTACTACGCTTAAGGCCAGTAGGGTCAATCAAAAACTCTATGTAAAACTATCTGACATTGTTTCGCAGCTATTGTCCGGATCTTCTTATAATCCCGCAAAGAACTCGGTTACATTTAAAAAGGGAAATCTTTTTATTGTACCTCAATCATCTGCTTTATTATATCAATTGTCTGATGGTTCCCAATTTAAAGCAGTAATGCGCTATCCGGCAATGCGTCTGCAAAATGACATCGTCATGCCATTCGAAGAATTTGCAACGGCATTGAATGCATTCGGTCTACGATCAATGTTTAAAAATACTGAGCTATCTTATCGTATTGGAAAAGGTGTTGACCCGGCTATAGCTGCAACATTTACCATTCCTGCAGAATCCGTAACTGATGAATCTGACAATGATGATGTGTCAGAACCAATGCCACGAGAACAACAACCCATCATTAACCAAGATGATGAACAGAAGACTTTGCATAATGATAGGGAAGAAACACACGAGTCAATAGGTAGTGAGCCTACTACTGCTTTGATCTTGCAAGCTATTGCTGAATCCGCTTCCATTGCCAACAAGGAAGTATGCACAATCTCCGGCATTACACTCGATATAGAGAATCACAATGTTTTCGTGACTTTTGTAGCTAATATTCCAATCGATCAATATCAAAAACCGGAAATCAGAGGTAGGGAAATGATTGTGCGTTTTCCTAATGCTGAGAATGGAATAACTTCATTTGCGGAATTAGTTAAGCATCAACATGTTCAAGCATTTTCAAAAGAGAAAATTCGTAATTACTTATTGTATACGGTCAGATTTTCTAAAGACATCGAAGATGTTAGCATAAAAAAGATCTCTCCCAAATCAGTGAAAATAACCGTTCATTTAAAAAAACAAGAAATACAACAAGTGCCTAAACAGTCAATAGGTGCATGGGAATTGGATGTTATTATATTGGATCCCGGACATGGCGGTGAAGATGCCGGAGCAATTTCAATAAATGGTTATAAGGAAAAAGACATAACTCTCTCAATCGCAAAAAAGGTCAAAGATTTGTTAAAAAAAGAATTGCCTTCAACAAAAGTTGTAATGACTCGTGATGATGATACCTTCATTGAATTGTACCGTAGGGGGCAAATTGCCAATAAACAAAAGGGTAAACTTTTTATTAGTATTCATTGCAATTCCATGCCGTCGAAACCACATCCTGCAAATGGTTGTGAATCGTATATCTTAAGACCTGGAAGGAATTCAGAAGCAGTCCGAGTTGCTGAAAAAGAAAACTCATCAATTCGTCTGGAAAAAGAACAGATTAACTATGATGATATGAGTGAAGAAAAGTTGATTATTTCTACAATGGCTCAATCAGCTTTCGTGAAATTCAGTGAAAAATTCTCTGCAATGCTCCAAAAAGAAGTATCAAATAAAACAGGTCTTTTCAATAGAGGGGTAAATCAGGCCGGATTTCTTGTATTGGTAGGGGCTTCTATGCCAAATGTATTATTTGAAACAGGATTTTTGTCAAATGTCAATGATGAAAAAATCCTTATAACAGAAAAGGGTCAACAGTCTATGGCAGAGGGAATTACACGGGCTGTCAAAAGATATGCTAATGAATATGCCAAAAACAATTAATGTTCAGCTCTATTCTCACCAATTGATTGCAGGAAGGAAATCAACTGTGCTTTCGTGCACATATGGTGTATTCCAATTGATTTCACTGCATGAATTGTTTGATGATCATGCATTTCTGAAGTATAAGCAATGATTTCAATGCTGGATTCAGCTTTTATGATGCTGTATGCATGTAAAAATGACATTACATCAAAGGACGAAGCATGAACATTAATGATAAAACAAATCTGTTTATCTTTTTCAATTGAACTGATATCAGGAGGAACGATTGAGCAGGTGTATTGTCCTTCAGAAATATATCGAGTTAACTCTAGTTGCTCCATGATATCATCAGTGATGATATGCCATAGTATATTCATATCAATGCTCGATATCGAAGTATTGCATGAGGGACACTATCTGTTCCAATTCCCACTCAGATTGCTCTCTTTTATAGCAGTGATAAAGGTTGCGCAACATTCTGAATAACATGTCTTCAGAATCAACAGGTTCTAGCATTGTATCAGAATAGGGAATACCTGCCTTTATAAGGAAATGAAGACAATCCTCTCTTGTTAATGTTACGCCATAATTATATACATCAATGAATGTATCGAGTTTGCTGCTTTTCACTAAAAAATGCAAAGGCATGCCAATACCTTCTAATGAAATACCTGCTTTTTTTCCAAGTATGATATACAACGTTGAAAGTGCAAGAGGTATGCCGATTCTTTTTTCAGTGACACTATGAAAAAAACAATGTTCCGGCAGATAATAATGTGAAGATGGGGGTCTATACGAGAATTGATCAAAGAATATAGCATTCAATGAATTAACTCTTTGTTCCTCATTATGTGCGCCAGTCAATTGAATATGTTCTTTGACAGCCTCAGCCATTGTATTGAGTTGTGCTTCTATGATCCATGCATTTGATTCTGGATAACCGAAATGTGATAGCAAATCAAAGAGTGTGAATATATCCGGTGAAATCTGTCTACTTCTGCATGAAAGTACATACTCCTTTACTTCATTCAAACCTTCCGCTTGGAGCTTTCTCAAAACAGATTGCAGAGTTTCGATTGCTTGCTCAGAACCATGTTCTTTCATTTCCCTTCGTATGATAGGGACAATTGAGCTCCCGAAAGTTGCTAAGAACTCAGAAATATGCTGTGAAATATCCTTATCTGGATCATCCAGCAATGACAAAGCCGGAGCAATTTTCTGATACACCTCTAGTTCTCTTTCGAGCAATTCATGTTGTTGTTTCATCGCTTAAAGTCTATAATGTTCTGTTAATGCAGATGTCAAGACATCAAAAGCTTCTTTTGGTGAATTGACATAAGTGATTGTGTTCAAATCATCAGCAGAAATCATACCCATTTCTAGTAAATACTCAAAATTCACCACTTTTTTCCAGAATTTCTCTCCATATATCAAGATCGGCATCTTTTTATTGATTTTCTTTGTCTGTACCAAAGTCAATATTTCCATTAATTCATCCAAGGTTCCAAATCCACCAGGAAAGATTACAAGTGCTTTGGCCATAAAGGCAAACCAATATTTTCTTAGAAAGAAATAATGAAATTCAAAGTTAAGATCAGGTGTAATATAGGGATTGGGCATTTGTTCAAATGGCAAGCTTATGTTCAGACCGATTGATTCACCTTCTGCTTCCATTGCTCCTCTGTTTCCTGCTTCCATTATACCGGGCCCACCGCCTGTGCATATCACGAAACGTTTAGGTTTTGGGAATTGTAATGACCATTCTGTAATCATCTTTGCGAGATCCTTTGCTTCCACATAGTATTCAGTTAATTCTCTTTGTTGTTCAAGTGTATGTATTTTATCCTTCACTACTTGTTTTTGTTCTTCATTGCAACGCTCAAGATGATCCTGCAATAACACAAGTTCATGATGAAATTCCTTTTCGGATTTTATCCTGGCACTACCAAAAAAGATGATAGTATTATTGATGCTGTGATCTTTGAATTGTCGCTCCGGATAGAGATACTCAGACAATATTCTTAAAGGACGTGCATCGCTGGAATGAATGAATTCTTCATTTTCATATGCTTTATCTGCTTTCTGTTCCAATCGTTTCGGTCTCATATCATGATCTCATGGGAAGATTAAGTAGTGTGCACAATTGTGATATTCCTTCTGATGTAGCATACACAACTGAATCAGGGAATGCCTGTTCGCTCCGAATAAAAGCCAACCCGATCATGTATTCTGTTGATTGCAGAGCGGATGTTACAATGCCAATTTCTTTTGCATCAATGGAAATGATCGAATCTTGTACGATTGGAAATTGTGATATAAATCCCATCAACCGTTTTTGTACTTTACTATAGCTATCCAAACGGGCAATGACTTCTTGTCCTATATAACATCCTTTTTTGAAGTCGATGAGATGTAAAAGCCCGGCTTCGAGTGGATTATATGATTCACTAAGTTCATGACCATATTTCCCCATGCCTGACAATATCCTTTCTCGTTCAAACTGTGATTCATCAAAGAAGGCAATACCCGAAGATTCGAATAGATTGAGTAAACCGGTATCTTTCACATCAATGACAAGAAATTGCAGTTCGTGAATGGGCATCAAACGGATGGCGATTCTAGTAGGGAAGTCCATTGATGTGATCATAGAATGGATCGGAATAACTAATTCATGCGTATTGAGCAATTGTGAGATGCAATCAAGACTTTGTGCTCCATGAACAGTGACCATGTCATATTCATCTGTGACTTTTTCAAATCGTATTTGCTCCATGATGATGAATTTTTTCAACCATTGTATGACTTGCAACTCATTGTTTGAAGAAGTCAAAATCAAGTAATCTTCTTTTCGTTTAAGAATGGTGATTATATCGATTATGCGCCCTTTTTCATTGGTAAGGATTGTTTGTTTACCAATATGTTGCGTTACATTCATACAATTGTTGGTCGAAAGGCGATGTATGAGATCGATAATGTCATCACCGGTTGTTTTGATTATTCCGGGAAGACCGGATTTGGACCACCAAATGCCTGGAACCTGATGCTCATTCAATATGTCTTGTATATTCATGAGAATTGCAAAAGTATCAAAAGAAAGAAGTAATTTATGGCGTTATTGACGAATAATGTAAATAAAATTGGATATGAAAACCACACAATATACCTTATATGCAATCTGCATTATTTTTTTGACTTCAATATTGCTAATTCCCTCGATGTATTCCCAATCTTCTGGATATTGGCGCATCTTTTTTCGGGATAAAGGCAATGAAGTCTTGGCTCCGGGTTCTAATCTATGGTATAAAACCCTTGAAATTCACACACAAAGAAGTCTGGATAGAAGAAAGAAGAATAATCCCAAAGGTCCTTTGATCACGCAAGCGGATGCTCCTGTTCAATTAACATATGTAAAAGAAATTGCAAAATATGTCGATTCTGTATTGCTAACACTTCGTTGGAACAATTATGTAGTTGTAAAAACAGATTCAAGTCGATTGACCGCAATTCGAAATCTTTCTTTTGTGAAAGCCATACAAAGGACCGGATTGAAATTATTTCCAGCTTTGCTACATCAGCCAAGGTCAACCGCTTTTGTCGTTAAAAAAGAACTAACGGAAAATGTCTTGATAAGAAGAGACAATTGTGGAGTATTCAGATATGGTCCTTCACTCAATCAAGCCGCTCTCTTACAAATACCTTTAGTGCATCAAATGGGAATCATTGGTCAAAGTGCTTTATTGTCATTCCTTGATTCCGGATTCCGATGGAAGACACATGAAGCGACTAAAAATGCCGATGTCCTGGCTGAGTTTGATGCTATTCAAAAAGATAGCATTACAGCCAATCAGATGGGCGATGTGCCATCCCAAGATTATCATGGATCTATATGTTATTCAACTGTTTGCGGATTTCAACAGGATTCACTTATCGGTATTGCTCCATTCTCTTCTTTTTTGTTGGCAAAAACTGAAGACATTCCAACCGAACAGCATCTTGAAGAAGACAATTATGCTGCTGCGGTTGAATGGTCTGAAGCTTTGGGGGCTGATGTCGTCTCGAGTTCACTTGGATATTCAGTATTCAATCAACCATTTGAAGAGAATTATGCATTTGCTGATTTCAATGGGAATACAACAATAACATCTCGCATTGTCAATAATGCTGTGCGACGTGGTATGATTTGCGTTACCGCTGCCGGAAATGATGGCCCAAGAGATAGTACGATTATCACTCCCTCTGATGCCGATAGTGTTATAGCAGTTGCTGCTATTGCACCGGATGGAATAGCACCTGCCAATTTCACCTCGCGCGGTCCAAGAGCTGATGGAATGATAAAGCCGGATATTGCGGCTCAAGGTGTGAGTGTGATATGCATAAATCCCGGTGATACCACGAGCATAACTAATGCTAATGGTACATCCTTGGCAACCCCGCTCATTGCAGGAGCTATGGGTTTGTTTGTTTCCGCTTTTCCTGAGAAAACCGGTCATGAAATAAGGCAAGCAGTATATTCTACGGCAGTCAATGCTCAATCGAAGAACACTTCACTCGGTTATGGTCTTGCGCAAATCCACAATGCAATGCTCTATTCAGGAATTCTGCTCTCTCCAATGATAACGTATCCGGTTGGACAATATCAACGTATTGTATTTTTAGCTCAATCAGCATATCCTATAGTGAGTCTGAATATTCATATAAGAAAAAAAGGTGATGCCGAATACCGTATGATTTCGGCATTCAAGTATGATACGCTTCATGCTTGGGCTATTGATATGTGGAGAGATACAATGCAATTAGGTCAATATGAATGTTATGTGACTGCAAATGATGCAAAAAGAAGTCGCATTTATCCTCCTCGTTTGCCTAATCGGGATTCAACATTTGTTTTTTCCGTTAATGATACAATCATTCCATGCGGAATTCCTGAACAACTTCTTCCAAAACATGAATATCCAATGTCTACAGATGAGACCATTACGCAAGCAGGTTTGCATATTCAGAAATCGGGTGAATATCGATTTAAACTATATTCCATTAAAGGATCATATATTCATGAAGGTATGCTAGATCTTGCATCGGGAGTGTATACAGAAACAATGTTGAAGCAATTGATAGGGAATAACTCTTTGGTTGCACTCCTTCTCTATGATGGGCAACAGCTTATTCATTCGACTATATTATCACCAAATCAATATTGATATGCATATACTCATTTTTGGCGCTACTTCAGCAATAGCTCATTCAATTGCCAAGGAATATGCAATAGATAACTTGCATACATATACCTTGATAGGAAGATCAGAATCACGTCTCAATGCATGTAAACAAGAATTACAAGCTTATGGAGCTGTTGACATTCAAATCATGTTGCTTGATTTTTCATCGATTGAAGACATACAGAAAGTCTTCAATCGATGCATACAACAAAGGGGCAATATTGATATGGCCTTAGTGGCCCAAGGATCATTGACAAATCAAGATAAAGCCAAGAGTGATATGAGCTATTTGGCAGATGAGTTTTCTCTCAATGCTCTGAGTCACATCATCATTTCTCAGCTTATTGTTAATCAATTCAATCTGCAGGGCTTTGGAATTCTTGTTGGTATTGGATCAGTTGCGGGTGAAAGAGGGAGGAAAGGGAATTATGCATATGGGGCTGCCAAGTCTGCTGTTTCTACATTTCTTTCAGGACTACGGCATGCAAACAAGAATGAGAAAATCCATATTTTGACAGTGAAACCAGGTTTTGTTTCAACACCCATGACATCGGAACTTCCTCAGTCTTTTTTGTTCGTAAGCCCGGAATTAGTTGCAAAGGAAATTAAGAGAGGTGTAGAACAGGGAATTGAACATATGTATGTTCCAACATTTTGGCGTTTTATAATGATGATAATACGCTCTATACCTGAAGCATTATTCAAAAAGTTGAATATTTAATCAAGATACAGTGAGGTAAAGGTAAAACTCTCTCCATCAAATAAACCTTTATCACTTAGTTTAAGCGAAGGAATGACTAATAGTCCCAAGAAGGAAAGAGTCATAAAAGGTGCATGGATATTACTTCCATGTTGACGCACGATCCCATCAAGACGTTCATATTCGCTTGCCACATGATACCCATCATCGCTACTCATCAAACCTGCAATATTTAAAGGCAAGCAATCGACATATGAACCATTTGCATATGCTATTCCACCCTTACAGGTTATAAGTTCATTGATAGCATTTGTCATTGATTCATCATCAACACCTATGCAGATGATATTGTGAGAATCATGCGCAATGGTTGATGCAATAGCTCCTTGTTTTAATCCAATTCCTTTCACGAAAGCAAGCGCGGGAATTGATTCACTATATCTATTTATGATTGTAATCTTCAGGATATCTTGTTCAATATCAGAATATAATAATCCATCTTTAGAAGCTAATATTGCATCTAGCGAATGTGTTGTCAATTCACCTGGAATGCAGCCAATTACGCGTATATGAGTTGAAAGAGCAGGAATGCTAAGATCCTGGGGCATTATGGTAGATATGGCGCATGGTGAAAAGTCAATACAGTCAAAACTTGGAACTTCAAATAATGCATTGCCATTCTCTGCAACTTTCCTTCCTTTGATATATACAGTTGAAGGAGTAATAATATTCAAATCAGTACAGATCAGAAAATCTGCATAATCACCAATATTAAGTGATCCGATTGGAATTGAATAATGGTTTTTGGGATTGAGATGAGCTATTGTGAGTACATCAAATATATCATACCCAAGTGAAATAGATCTGGATGCAATTGTATTGATATGTCCATGAAGCAGATCATTCGGATGCTTATCATCAGAACAAAACATGCATGTATCCGGATGCATTCCAATCAGTGTATGTAAAGCTTCGAAATTCTTAGCTGCTGAACCCTCTCTGATCAATATGTTCATTCCATATGCAATCTTGTCGATTGCTTCTTCCAAAGTAAAACATTCATGATCAGTTGATATACCGGCCCCGATATATGCTCTAGCAGCATCACCTTTTAAGCCAGGGGCATGTCCGTCAATAGGTTTATTATATGCATGAGCGATTGCTACTTTTGCCATCACGTTTGCATCTTTATTCAAAACCCCGGGATAATTCATCATTTCGCTGAGATAACCAATCTGAGGATTTGAAAATAATTGTTCGATATCATCTACAGTGATAACACTTCCTGCAGTTTCAAAGTCTGTTGCCGGAACGCATGATGGTGCGCCAAAGATGATAGTCAGTGGGGATTGTTTTGCATTGTCGAGCATGAATTCTATGCCCTTCATGCCGAGTACATTTGCTATTTCGTGTGGATCGCTTACTGTGGCAATGGTTCCATGAGGAATGCATAAACGTGAAAACTCCGTTGGAATAATCATAGAGCTTTCTATATGCACATGAGCATCAACAAAACCTGGCAAAATATATGAATCAAGTTCTTCTTGAATTTCTTGAATTGCAATTATACGTTCGTCTTCTATACATACAATTCCGGGAAATATCCTTCTCTTGTGAATGTCTACTATATTTCCTTTGATTTCAATCATGATTCATTCAATCACTTTGGTACCACTCACCTTAAAGATACGATAATTCTTCAACCAAATATCGGACTCCATGCCATAGCCATCTATGATTTCTGTGGGAGTCTGAATATGTATGCGATCTTTGGTATAGAACTGTCGTTCTTCTTCTTTCCACATCAATGAAGATGTTGTGAGTATTGTATTTGTACTATCAGAACGTACAAAAACATTTCCTTTTGCAAACATATCTCTTGTTTTTTCATTTATTGTTGCGCTCTTTGCGGTGAGATAACCAGCAGGTTTCGAACGAGCATTCATGAATTGAACAAAAACATTTGAATCAAGCAATGTTTCATTTCTCGATTCAAACACACGTGCTTTACCTGCCTTTAATAGAGCTCTTACTCGGGTAGAATCGGAAAAAGCCATTGAGAATTCCCATATCTCATGAGTTGGGATCATTACAGGATCAAGAGTATCTTTTATGATTGCTTCAGGTTGCCTTGAATAATCAAAGCAAGATGACAAGACGAAAAGACTTGCCAAGTAGATGGAAATACTATTCAAAAGAGTTGATGACATGTCGTAATTGAGCCAATTCATGCAGAAAATCTTTCATGTGTGTGAGAGGGAATTGAGTGGCTGAATCGGACATTGCCTTCTCTGGTTGGGGATGTGACTCTATAAATATCCCATCAATTCCAACTGCCATTGCTGCACGGGCAAGTGGTTTTATGAATGCTCGCAATCCCCCTGATTGTTCTCCACCACCAGGTAATTGTAAAGAATGAGTCGCATCGTAAATGATTTGATGACCAGTTTCTTTCATGATGAGTAATGAACGGAAATCCACAACCAAATCATGATACCCAAATGTTGTTCCTCTTTCTGTAAGCCATACTGATTTTGCGCCTGCCTTAGAAGCTTTCTCAGCTTGTTTTCCCATATCATCAGGGGCAAGGAATTGTCCTTTTTTTATATTTACGATTTTTCCTGTAGAGCCAGCTGCTTGCAAAAGTTCAGTTTGTCTGCACAAAAAAGCAGGTATTTGTAAAATGTCCACATATTCTGCTGCAAGTTCTGCTTCATGGGATTCATGAATATCTGTGATCGTTCTTACACCTTGAGCAATTGAGACAGCTCGAATATGTTCAAGTGCTTGTTTATCACCGATACCTGTAAAACCTTTAACACTTGTTCTATTTGCTTTTCTATATGATGCTTTAAAGACAAAGTCAAATTGACATTCTTTAGCGATAGGTGCAATTGTTTCACATACCTGGTATAAAAGTTCAGGTGATTCAACAACGCAAGGTCCTGCTAAAAGCGTGAACGGTTTTTGTAATGAACTCATAAATACGTTTCCAATTCCATTTCACTTTCAAGATATACTTCTCTTCCTTTTGAACCATTGGGTGAGCCAACGATTCCAGCAGACTCAAGTTCATCCATTATCCGAGCCGCACGTGCATAGCCAACCTTGAGATATCTTTGCAAGAGTGAAGTTGAACCTTGTTGGTGGCGAATGACGATCCTAGCTGCATCCACAAATAACTCATCTCTTGAGTCACTTCCGCCTACTCCACCATTAGAAGATTTATCGATTGCTGTTGGCAACATATATGGCGTTGTATATCCTTGTTGATTTGCTATATGCATACAAATGTTTTCAACTTCATCTGTGGACAAGAAGCTATTTTGAATACGAACTGGTTTTGGAGCACCACCGGGTAAATACAGCATATCTCCATTTCCTAACAATTGATCAGCTCCAGTGCCATCAATTATTGTTCTTGAGTCGATTTTGGATGCGACCTGATAAGATATTCTTGCAGGGAAATTCGCTTTGATCAACCCTGTTATGACATCAACAGAAGGTCTCTGAGTGGCTATAATCATGTGAATTCCCACAGCTCTTGCCAATTGTGCAAGGCGGATAATTGGCTCCTCAACTTCTTT
>VGWD01000030.1 GCA_016873735.1 Ignavibacteria bacterium
AATTCCAAAGTTCTACCTTCGCACATGATATTCCCAATATCATGAACCCTTGATATTCGTTCCCCAATACCATTGAGCGAGAATATCCCCAAGCATTCTCTTACAGAAAAAGGGGCATGCGCGGCTCCAGTCCTTCCTCCATTTCTGTGAACTCCGATGTCCTGTGGTATGCCCAATAAGACTATATCGCCCTCGGCAATCTCATTCATTGAAGAATCAGAACACATTATTGAGGCAATACGCCTGTCTAACTTCTCTCTGGGCTCAGGTATTGCGGCCCAACCATCATAGGGTACCATATGTTGAATCATGTGAATATCTCCCAAATGTGCATTCTTAAGACATAGCGTTTTTTTGTATTTTTGTCTGCACTTCATCTTTTCAAGCGGAGCTTACTTCATGATTTTGACAGACAAGGAAATCCTTACAAATATAGCGAGCGGAAGAATCGTTATCACACCTTTTCGCAGAGAACGTTTGGGTTCAAATAGTTATGATGTTCATCTTGGAAAGATTTTGGCCACCTATGACGATGAAACATTGGATGCTCGAAAGCATAATACAATAACGTTATTTGAAATTTCTGATGAGGGATATATACTCAAACCGGACGTATTTTATCTTGGCGTTACCGAAGAATATACCGAAACGCATAATCATGTTCCCTTTCTTGAAGGTAAATCAAGTATTGGCAGATTGGGTATAGACATTCATGCAACTGCCGGTAAAGGCGATATCGGCTTCTGTAATTATTGGACATTGGAGATTTCGGTAAAACAGCCGGTTAAAGTATATGCAGGAATGCCTATAGGACAATTGATTTATTTCGAAGTAAAAGGCGAAATAGAGACTCCATACAATGCTAAAGGTTCAGCAAAATACAATGCGAAAACTCATGAACCAGTCGAGTCAATGATGTGGAAGAATTTCTTATGAGACTCCTTTCTTCATTCAGAGTTTGGATACATGCATGTGCATACGTGATTCTTGCACTGAATATATGCTCCTGCTCAATTGAAGAAGAGAATGCAATGATATATGATGAGTCCGCTATACTCGACCGCAGAAAAGAAATAGATGACTTCTTTGCTTCGGATGCTTCTTCACCATTGAAGGAAGAACAAAAATCAATGTTCAAGGGTTTACAGTATTTCCCTCCATCCGAGGATTTTACGTTCTTTGCGACCTTTTCCAAATCACTAAATCCTGACACAGTGATGCTTTTAACCTCCAAAGGTGCTGAAAAAAGAGCTATGCTTCATTATGGAACGCTGAGTTTCTCACTACAAGACGGACATAATCTCACCCTTTCTACTTTTAAGTCATTGTCAAGTAATGACGGCATTCTTTTCATCCCCTTCAAAGACAAAACCAATGGTTTTGAAACATATGAGGCAGGAAGATATTTAGAGCTTGATGAAGAACCAAATCAAGAAGAGTATTTACTTGATTTTAACAGAGCATATAATCCGTATTGTGCCTATAATAAAGAATATTCATGCCCATTGGTGCCCAAAGAGAATGTATTAACCTTTTCCATCAAAGCAGGTGAAAAGAGGCCCATACTTCAATGAAGCATATCACGTTCATAAGACATGCCAAATCAAATCATGTGATGGGTTTGCGAGACCATGACAGACCGCTCAATGAACGAGGCCTCATGGATGCTCCACTCATGGCTGAAAGATTGAATGCAGAACAATTTTCTCCGGACATCATGTATTCAAGTACAGCACTTCGTGCATTGAATACAGCACAATTGATTAGAGACGGCATCAGACCTGATATCCCATTGATCGAAGATGCATTGTTATACCATGCATTCATTCATGATTATACGCGATTCATACATGAATTGGATGATGCACATTCTCACATAGCGATAGTAGGCCATAATCCAACAATCACGATGATGATCAATTTGCTTTCAAAAGAAAATGTCACAGACTCCATGCCTACTTGTTGCGTGGTAACAATCACATTTGCCGAAACTGATTCTTGGCAATCTGTTTCACCTCATACCGGAATCGTCAATCGATACATGGTTCCTGTACAATAAAACAAAGTAAGGAAATTCACAATGACTGAACATCATCAGATTTGCATCATTGGCAGCGGACCCGCCGGTTTTACTGCTGCATTATATGCTTCCCGAGCAAGACTGAATGTAGTTGTTTTCGAGGGTCATCAACCGGGTGGTCAATTAACAATCACCACCGAAGTTGAAAATTATCCCGGATTCGAACATGGAATCATGGGTCCGGAAATGATGGATGTTTTCAGAAAGCAGGCACATAGATTTGGATCTTCTTCTATATATGAAACAATCACATCGGTTGATATGTCGAAAAGACCTTTCACACTCACAAGTGATTCCAATAAAACCTATACTTGCGACTCAATCATCATTTCAACGGGTGCAGCAGCCAAATTACTTGGTTCAAAAGGAGAGCAGGAATATATGGGATTCGGTATTTCTGCTTGTGCAACATGTGATGGTTTCTTCTTCAGAAATCAACATGTCTATGTGGTTGGTGGTGGCGACACAGCAATGGAAGAGGCAAATTACTTGACACGCTTTGCATCGAAAGTAACAATCCTTCACAGAAGAGATGAATTCAGAGCATCTAAAATCATGCTTGAACGTTGCCAAAACAATCCTAAGATTGAGTTCATGATCAATACAACTGTGGATGAATATATTGGGGAAACATTGCCAACCGGTTTGCGCAAACTCACATCTTTGAAATTACGGAATACGGTGACAAATGAGGAAAGTATTGTCCCGGCAGACGGTATTTTTGTTGCGATCGGACATAAACCAAATACGGATTTGTTCAAAGGTAAGATAGATATGGATGATACCGGATATATTCAAACGGTAGGAAAATCATCCTTTACAAATATTGAGGGTGTCTTTGCTTGCGGAGATGCGCAAGACAGTGTGTATAGACAAGCAATCACAGCGGCAGGTAGCGGATGCATGGCTGCAATTGATGCAGAGCGCTGGCTTGAAGCACAATATGGATGATAAGTGATGAATCCTGAAGAACAAAAAAAAGCGCCGGTATTAGTCCGGCGCTTTCCATATGCAATAGAAGCTGAAATGGCTCAGGCATTACTTGCCGAGAATGGCATTTCAAGTTATGTCTATGATCTGAATGTCAATTCCTGCTATTTGGGCGCAGTCATGGGCGTTCGACTTTTTGTATCCGAAGATAATCTTCAAACTGCGATTGATATCTTGAATGAAGATCCGGAAGAATAGAAATCCTCCAAACACCGACTCTTTATTCTTTTTCCTCACCTTCCGGGGCTTTTCCTTGCATCATTTTCTTGAATTGTTTGTCAAGGAAATAGAGATTCTTTGCATCATATCCAACGCGTTTTACCATCACGATCAATTCCTCCACGCCGTGCTCGGAATCTTGCTGTTCTTTGATAAATGGTTGGAGGAATTGTAGTGTTGCAAAGTCTGCACAATCATGACACATTTTGGCTAATTCATTGATGGCGATGGTGTTTTGTTGCTCCAAATGCAAATTGTGTTCAAGAATATCAAGAACACTATCAAAGGAATTTCTCAATTTAGGTACTACACCGATTGATGCACGGCAACCATTTGCATTGGCATACCTATAAAACTCCATCATATGCTCCCTTTCGTCTTCAGCACTGAAATAGAAGTATTCTTCCAAACCTGGCAAGTCATTATCGGCACACCATGAAGCCATTTCGAGATAAGCCATGGATGCAACATGTTCATTGGTGATTTGTATATTCAATTGTCTATGAATGGAATCATTCATTGTATAACCTCTTGTAAAATCAATGTGTCGTCAATTCTTTTGGTGACTCAATCTTCCCTTCTTTTCTTAATGCATTCAACTCTTCCAAGGTAACAGTTAGAAAAGCTCCATTGGACTCTGCAATAACCGTTACAGTATCGGAAAAGATATCGATTTTGATCATCCTTGCTCTGCCTTCGGTCAATTGCAAATACGAATCGAGCGGAGGATAACTTTTTAATGCCATGACATAATTGTCTATCTCATACAGCAAACAACATTTCAGTCGACCGCACATCCCGCTGAGTTTACTGATATTCGGGGGTAATTGCTGGGCTTTTGCATGGTCGAGTGTAATTTGATCGAACTCATTTAAAAAAGAGGAACAGCATAATTCCAATCCACATGGACCGATTCCACCCAAACGTTTTGCTTCTTCACGTGCAGGAATTTGCCGCAATTCAATCCGAGTATGATAGGTTCTTGCAAGATCTTTAACCAATTCCCTGAAGTCAACTCTCTGAGGAGCCGAAAAATACACCGAGAGTCTGGAACGATCAAACTGCCATTCGGCATCAACAATTTTCATTTCCAATCCGGCGGATTTCACTTTATCTTTGACTTCACGCACGATGACTTTTTCTTTATCTCTATTGTCTTTCAATTTTTCGATGTCTTCTTTCGATGCAACCCGAAGAACATTGAACAATGGTTCATGTTGAGCAGATTGTTTTAAATCAGCAATCAAGCCAACGGCGGTAATTGTCCCGGCATCATTTCCATGTTCAGATTGTACAATCACGGTATCGCTCAATGCATAGCGACCATTTCTTGTTTTTTTGAACATTTGCTTTCTTCTTGCTTTAAAACTGACTTCCACAAACCAATCCTGCGGATTCGAAGAATCCATGGGTTGTTCATTGGTATCATGTGAAGAAGTACTTGTTGTGCAAGTGGAACACCCCCCATCTTTTCCACCACAGGCAGTACAATGTGATTTACGATTGCGTAGAGTTGATGCAATCGAAGCTTCGGCGGCATTCCCGACATCATCGGTATGGGGTATATCAATTCTGGAGAGAGGAACAATCGAACCCACTGGGAATTCATCTTGCTCTGAAGATTGATGCTTATTACTTTCACTCATGCTGAAATAACCGCCTAAAAGGGCAGAATTTTTGTAATTGGAAACGAAAGTAGCAAAAAAACTCATGAATGACAACTTTGACGGCCAATTGCTATTCCTTTTTCTTCAGTAACAGCTGGCGTCTATCCTCTCGAACTGCTTTGGCATAAAAGTCTTTAAAAGACTGATATTCAGAGGATTCGATGAATGTTTTCTTCTTGATGAATTTTCTGGTCACTGTAAGCATGGAAATGCCTTCTCTTTCTTTGGCCAGAACCGAGTATTCATAGTCCGCAGCGGCATGAGAAAGTCGTATTGACTGCGGAACTTCAGCCAGCATATATCCTTTGGGAATCAGCATCAATATCTCCTCAAATGTGGTATCCACATCATAGAGATGTTTGATCGGGTATGTACGCTTTTCATAAGAAAGTGCATCCTCAGAAGGAAGTTCATTTCGCCAAGGAATTCGAACAATTTTATATGTACCTGCTTCAGCAACTGTATTAGGAGCTTCATATCTATATAATAAAGAGATATGATCGGCAAGCGAATCAACTCCCAAAATTCCCATGTCTGAAACTCTGGCCGATGGAATATCAGATGCCAGAGAAGACTGCAGCAATTTCTTTTGTTCTTCTGAATTCTTCCCTTTATAAGCTGCACGATATTGAGCGGTCAAAGCTCCTGTGATTTTTTCAGCACCTTGTATCAGCATGCCGTCATCAGTAAACTGTATACTGGCTCTGGATACAAAAGTTGGAGCAATATATTGTTTATCAGGCAAGAGCAAAGGCTGCGTGTTTCCGGGACGAATCAATAATGAAAATGCATTTCTATCTGCAGAAGGTATGGCTCCGGTTGGAAAATTAGAAGCTGTTAGATCCAGAAAAAGTGGACGTTGCTTTCCAGATTCCTCAACGGCAATGATGCAATGATTGAATGCAATGGAGGGTAGCAGATTCAATAATCGTTCTTCATTGCCTGAATTCACCAAAACATAATGTGCATTAAGACCCAATTCTCGAAGCATTGCAATACCAAGAGTTGAAACATCTTTGCAATCTCCGATTTTATTTACCAAGACATCCCTGGCCTTCTGGGGGATAAATGCAGACTGACGGAAAGAAACACTACTATAACGGATATTGTCTGTGATGAATTGAAACACTCTCCGAATTTTTTCAGATTCGGATAATGATTCAGGGTTTGGAATCAATGCCTTTACGGCTTCTTGAATTTCATAAGAGGTTTGTGCTTTGGATTGAGCCAACTCAGCATACCATTCAATCAAAAAAGACCAATTTGGGATTGTAGTGAAACGCAATACTTTACCAATTTCGGGTAATGAAGGCATGTCTGCTTCATATACTATTCCTGGTTCTCTGTTTACCTTCCAGGAATATAAAGTTGAATGTATTTCAGGTAATTCTTGGACCAATGGCGAAACATCCATTTCCTGTTGAGAGGTAGTGAACTGCAAGCCGTCCGGAATGATCATTGCATACTCAGCATGCGTTACAGGAAAATATCGATTGAAGTAATATTCATCCCAAACATGTCTTGCCAACTTACCTGTATTGTAATTTCTGATTTTGTATTTGATATACACAAAATCATTTGGTTCCAACCCTTTAAAAACAGACATGTTACGGCTTATATCCGCTCGGATTTCTTTACCGTCGGCTTTGATGGTCACTGCTTTTTCAATGATCAAGTCCTGTGAATTACCATTGAATCCTATCCTGTACTCTTTAAAAAAGTCTATCCCCTTTTCATTGAGTACGCGAATTACGCTCTCCGTTACGGCTTCCGATGCACCATGATCATAAATGACCCGCTTTACTTGGTCTGAAACAATGACAGCACTGGCTTCGGGATGATCTTTCGCTTGAGGAGCCGATCGCAAAACCGAATCAAGATTTGTCTCTCCAAAGACCGTAAAGATGGATTTCTTCCCTTGCAATTCTCTTAAAATGGCTCTTGCATCATAGTCTGTAGGTGAATATGCCAGGGCTTTTTCATATGCCATTATGGATGAAGGAATGTCTTTTTTGGTTCTATATAATTCCCCCAATTTAGACCAATAGGTATTGCATGAGGGGCAAAACTTCAATGCCGTGAGCATTTCTTTTTCGGCTTTGTCATATTGTTCCAATTGGATGAAGATATTTGCCATCTGATAATGGAAACCGGGAGAGGATGGGGAAAGGGTTAGTAATTTATCGAATGTTTTTTGCCACTCTTTTACTTTCGAATCTTCCAAATATACTTTTGCAAGACTGAGCAATGGTGCTTCACCATATACTTGTTTGAGATATTTGGCATAGAGACTAATCATTGTGTCCCTTCTACGCGTTGTCTGAAAATCAAATGCAGCTGCAAGCTCAGTATATGTCCATGACAATGGAAACTGCTTTCTTGCCTCACGCGTGGTTGATATCACTTTATCCTGCATTTTCTTTTTATCATAATATCGGATTCGCAGTGTATATGCCGTTTCCGATTTCGGCAATAATTGCTCAATTCTGTTAACCATATCTTCTGCACGATCATAATCTTCATTGTCGAGATATTGATTGAATTTATAGATAATGCCATCAGGAATATCTTTGCTCATGGAAGACAATAATTCATATGTCGTGTTCACTTCATCTTTTTTTCTTCCTCGGGCATATGTATCAATGAATTTCCACAAAATGATTGGATTTTCTTTTGATATATTCAATGCTCGTTTCAGTAATTGCTCAGCTTCAATTGCACGATCATTTCTAAGATAAGCATCTGCAAGAACGAGATAATGTTCAATCCAGTCAGGATGCTGCTCAATAATCTGTTTCAACTCCTCAATGATGGGATTAGGGATGAATTCAATCCGCGATGGTTTTTGCCTTGCATATTGCTGCGTATAAGCAGTATGCTTTAATCCCGGAACAGGATTTCCATCTTCATCAGTTATTCTGATCAAGAAATTACACCGATCAATTTCGGAATATCCAACTTTCACTAATAATCGATTCCAACCGGCCACTAAGTCAGTTCTTACGATATAAGTATCAAAATCATTGTTTGTTTCATTGGAGTCGCGTAATATCTCAGCATCATTCAAGAATATTTTCAATGAACCTGAAGTGCCTACTCTCACTTGCATAGTCATGTTTTTGGGTGACCAAACAAATGTATTCGCATAATATATTGCTTGTCTGTCAGGAAAATATGATTGGAAATCCAACCAATAATCTCTTTTGATCAAAGGCGGGTGAAACCATGATACAGGTGTTCCATTTTTACCTTCATACACTTCCGTTGTGTCATGTATTTCTTCGGGTGGATAAGCAATTCCAAACCCCGATGCGGAAATATGTTCAAATGGACCAATGATTGAATATGAAGAAAGTGCATTGATGCGGTCATAATATTGTGTTGCCGCTTTGATATTACCATTTCTAGTTTCAACAGACCCAAGCATCTCCATGGCCATTGCCCGCAGTGAGCCCGGTTTATCACCTTTTTGAGATAATTGTTTCAATACTTCCTGCACACCTGATTTCTTATCATGCATTTGAGTTGAAAAACGAGGAGTAAGCCAAATCGAATAGAGATAAGGAACCGGATCAATATCGGCTTTCATAATCTGTTTGTACACATTCCACGATTCAGCATTGCGATGCCGCATTTCGAGGAGATATGACAAACCAACAATGCTCCTGACATCTTTGGGATTATGTTCAAGAATATTTCTGAACACAATTTCAGAACTATCAAATTCTTTTTTTAGAATATAATTCCAAGCTTGATTGATGTCTTGAGCATATAATGGCTGCATGCCCATCAAGGAAATTGCTATATATATCGATAGTGTAATATTCTTCATTGTATTCTCCACTCAATGAATTGCGAAGCGTCTTTGTTGTTGCGAAATATCCATTTCCCCATCAAATTGCTTACACTTTGCAAAGTAGTCAATCAATTGCTGAGCCATATGCGGCGCATATAATGCGCCTTTGGTTCCCAGTCCACCAAGCATGAACATTCCTTTATGATTGGGATGTTCGCCCAAGAATGGCATATGATGAAGCATTGTTGGACGCAAACCGGCAGATTGTTCGAGAATTTCATACTCACAATTCATGAGTGATTGAATTCTCTGCATTAGTCGTTCGGCACCAAATGCTGTTGGAATGGTTGTGATTTCATTCCATTGGAAGGTGGCTGCACAACGAAATTGATGTTTTCCAATCGGAATGATGGCAAAGCCTCGGCTGATAATATCAGTTTCAGGCAAATCAATTGATCGTATGATGCATGACTCCCCTTTCACTATGTCGAATTGCAAGTTCATATCTGACAACCATGGATTCCTACTAGCCAACCAACCATCGCAGAATAGTATGGTTCTACCATGAATTGATTCATTGCCTGTATTGATGCTCCAATATCCATCCTTGGATTCGATATGATGCGGCGCGACAAATGTGTTCAATATGTTATTCCGGAATACATTGCCGGAAACATCCAAGAATCGTCCATAGTCAAAGACATGAGCCTGTAATGTTCTGAAACCCCCATGCTCATTTCGAATCGATATATCCAATTGGTCGGTTCCAGGTTCAAGATTTTCTCCAACAAACTCAGCAATATTCAATGTTTCATATTTCGCATTGAACACCACTCTTTCTTTCTCATCAACAAAAAGTCTTATCATCGATTGTTGTTTCAGATAGGCTTCTTGAGAATCTTCTTCGGCAAAGGAAGCATAATGCATCATTCCAAGATGAAGAAACTCGGCGAATCGCCAAGAGACTTGAAAACGCTTTCCTGTAATTGGATTTACCAAACCGGCAGCTACCCTTGATGCCGCATTCTTTTGGGAATCATCTATGATGAGAATATTCATACCGGCTCCTGACATCATTCTGGCAGTAACCAAACCGGCGATGCCGGCACCGATTATGATGCAATCGAACATGCTATGTTTTGATCACTCCTGTTGCTTTGATTGTTGTACTTGAGCATCTGCATTGACGGAGGTATGAAGCGCATGTTCCCATTCCCTGAAAAACATCATCAAAATAGCAGTCGTTGGAACGGCAATGAGTAAGCCGATAAATCCAAAAAAATGACCAAATACAAATATTGAAGCAAGAAGAAGAACAGGGTGTAGACCCACCCTACTTCCCAAGACTCTTGGTTCAATCACATATGCATTCAGAAGATGTAGTCCGTTCACAATCAACGATATAGCCACAACATGATTCAATGCATGTTCAGGATCTACGAATATCGCAACGATTATTCCAATGATCATGCTGGCTATGGAACCAAAAAATGGGATGGGATTCAAAAGACCGAACATTACCCCCAAAACGATCGCATAAGGAATATTGAACACACTGAGTAGCAAAGAAGCTACGGCTCCAATCCAAATGACGGCGATAACTTGCCAGCCCACATAGATTTTCAAAATATCACTGACCTTCTCCAGCATTGATAATGCCTCAGGATTTTTTATGCCGAGGATTTTTCGCAGAAAGCTTTTCAAAGAAGGCAAATCCTTCAGAAAGTAAAATGTTATGATAGGTATCAATATCAAATTCAAAACCTGAGCTGCAATCAATGAAATATTGGTGAGCAATGCAAAAAGAGCATCCATCACTGAACTAAACAGTGTTTCCGCCTTTGGCATCACTTGATCTTGAACAAGTTGTTTGACTGTTTCTTTAGGTATTCCGATTGACTGCAACATGGAGTAGAATTGACGACTCTCCAGATATTTCGTGGTCTGCACCACAAATCTGGAAACTTCTTTTGTCACTTGATCCAATTGTGCATATGCAGATGGGAACACGAATATTGCAACGGTGGCTAGTATACCTCCAATAATGCCGAGCATAATCATAGAAGCCAACCAGCGCTTGATTTTGAGACGCTCCATTGCATTGATGATCGGATCCAAGAGAAAGGCAAGAATGAAGGAGAACACAAAAGGAAGAACAGCAGAGTTAAGATCTATCAACATCCACAAAATGAATAGTGCCCAATTCAATTGCAAGATGCGTCTTGCAAAAAATGAACGCTGTCTATATGGATAAATGATGAAAAATGCTAAGAGGAATAGAATGAGCGGACTACTGACAAGTTCTGTCAATACAAGAAATGTCATGCATGTAATTGCAGCCAAAACGATAGGAATTCCCACATGTATGGGAATGCCAAATATGGTCTGTTGTTCCGAATCATTATTCATATTCCTACCTCCTTACATGAATATTGCAATGCCCTGATAGAGAGCATTGCAATGACACATGATTTACATGGGATTATCAAGAGCAGACTTCATCAAATGCTTTTTTCAATGCAGATGAAATCATGTCGGGGCTTGCTCCTTCGATTGCATGCCTAGGCATGAATCCAATCAATTCACCATCCTTCATGAGTGCGATAGCTGGCGAGGATGGAGGCTGCCCTTTGAAATACTCTCTTGCCTTTGAAGTGGCTTCAAGATCTTGTCCTGCAAAAACAGTAAACAAATGATCCGGTTTTTTTGTGTTGTCCAATGACATTTTTACGCCTGGTCTGGCCCCTCCAGCTGCACATCCACAAACGGAGTTAACAACTATGAGCGAGATGCCTGATGATGTAATGGCTGCATCAACATCTTCAGGGCTGCGAAGTTCTGTGAATCCTGCTGAAGTCAATTCTTCACGCATTGGCTGTACGATCAATGGATCATATGGCATTGTTAGATCTCTTTTTATGTATAAACAAATGATGATGGTAAAACGAATATGATTCAAATCTATGATAATTATTCATACTTCTGAATATAGGATTGAAGAAGTATATTGCCGAAAACAATAAGAGTAAGCAATGATTTCGCTCATAATTCGATGGGGTATTACGGCAACAGCCGTATATCTAACCCAATTTATCATTGATGGCATATGGGTCAAGAACTTTATGTCAGCCATCATAGCTTCGCTAATCATTGGATTCTTAAACACCTTCGTAAAACCTATATTAACATTGCTTAGCCTACCGATTGTATTGCTTTCATTTGGCTTATTCATGCTTGTCATAAATGCAATGCTTTTGTGGTTTGCGGGTGAAATCCTTGAAGGAATTGAAATCACGGGATTCATGCCTGCATTATGGGGTTCGATCATCATTAGCTTTGGAACATGGATCGGCAATCTGATTACAAGAAAAAAGTGATTATTCCTCCACGCCAAGCAGTAAATATGCCTTGAGGAAATCATCCAATTCACCATCCATCACAGAATGGATATCTGTCTTTTTTAGTTCAGTTCTATGATCATTTACCATGGTATATGGTTGAAAGACATATGATCTGATTTGGCTTCCCCACTCTATTTTTTTCTTTGTTCCTTCAATTGCTGCTTTTGCTGCTTCCTCTTCTTCTCGCCGTTTTTGATAAAGTCTGGATTTCAACATCATCATTGCTCTTTCTCGATTTTGATGTTGAGATCTTTCTTGTTGACATGCCACCACTATACCGGATGGGATATGTCGCAAGCGGACTGCTGTTTCGACTTTATTGACGTTTTGTCCGCCTTTTCCCCCGGAACGAAATGTATCCATTTCAACATCTGCAGGATTGATCTCGATCTCAACATCGTCTTCTATTTCGGGATAGACATATACAGATGCAAATGATGTCTGCCTTTTACCTTGCGCGTTGAATGGCGAAATACGAACCAATCTATGTACACCATTTTCTGCTTTGAGAAATCCGAATGCATTTTTACCAACAATTTCGAGGGTGGCCGATTTGATGCCGGCTTCTTCACCCGGCTGTTCATCGGCAAGAAGCACTTGGTATTCGTGAGCTTCAGCCCACCTGGTATACATACGCATGAGCATTTCGCTCCAATCCTGAGCTTCCGTTCCTCCTGCACCTGCATTGATTGTCAAGATTGCATTTCGAGCATCATCCGGCGCTGAAAGAATTTTGCGTAATTCCAATGCATCAACTGCTTGTTGTGCTTTTGCAAGTTCAGCATCAATGTCATGCTCCATGCTTGCATCCTCGGCTTCATCACCGAGTTCAATCAAAGCGCCAACATCATCTACTGCGGTATGAGCTGATTGCCATATGCTTATCCATTCTTTTCTTTCTGCTATTTCTTGCATAACCGCTTGAGCGCGAATTCCGTCATCCCAAAAGCCAGGTTGCTCGCTTAATTGCTCTCTCTCGGCTATTTCAGCATGTTTGACATCGATGTCAAAGAAACCTCCGCAATGCTTCGGTTCTTTCTTTCAATTCTTTTATTTTTTTCTTCTGTGGTTCAAACATGTTGATACCTTATGCTGTAATGTGTAAAAATTCTTCCGTGATGGCGAGTAAGTCTCCCGACGAAACAAGTGAAGACATCTTCTGTATTTCATCATGAATGATTGCATCTCCGCTTGCCGAAGGTATATGCTCTCGAATGAAATCCTGCACCTTGCTAAGAATATTGCTTGTTTTCAGTGGATGATGAAATTCAATGCCACGAGTGGCACATAAAAACTCTATTGCCAAGATATGCTCTAGATGATCCAAAATGGTATGCACTTTTCTGGCAGAAATACTTCCCATTGAATTATGGTCTTCTTGATTTGCAGATGTTGGAATGGAGTCTACACTTGCAGGATGACATAATACTTTATTCTCAGAAACTAGTGCTGCGGCAGTATATTGAGCTATCATCATTCCTGATTGAATGCCACCATTCTTTGCAAGAAATCTCGGAAGACCATTGCTCAATGATCCATTAACCATACGCTCAGTTCTTCGTTCAGAGATATTTCCAAGTTCGGCACAAGCAATAGCAAGAAAATCCAAAGCAAGAGCAATTGGTTGGCCATGGAAATTTCCACCTGCAAGATGCATGGTATCTTCGGCAAAAATCAAGGGATTATCATTTGTTGAATTCAGCTCGATACCAATAATGCTCTCCACATATGCAATTGCATCACGAGATGCACCATGTACTTGAGGCATGCAACGCAATGAATATGCATCTTGAACCATTCCATCACCAACTGCATGTGATGCTCGGATTTCACTATCTCTTAGCAGTTTACGTAATCTTTCGGCAGTTTGTATCTGACCCGAAAACCCACGCATGCGATGTAGGCGTTCATCAAAAGCTGTATCAGTGCCTCGAAGTGCATCAACGCTTAATGCCCCGGCAATATCCGCTTGATTGATCAACCTTTTGGCTCTATGGACAGCAAATGCACCAAGTGCGGTCATCATTTGCGTACCATTTATCAAAGCAAGGCCTTCTTTAGCTTTTAACCTCACCGGTTGTATTCCATGCTGTTGCATGACGATTGCAGATGATGCAGTAGTTCCATCGGCATGCAATACCGTCCCTTTTCCAATTAATGCCAATGCAATATGTGACAATGGAGCTAGATCACCACTTGATCCAACGGATCCTTGGGATGGAACAGCCGGGATCACATCATGTTTGAGCATCTCAATGAGTGTATCAACTGTGGAAAGCCGAATTCCGGAATACCCTTTAGCCAATGCATTGATGCGAAGAATCATCATTGCACGAACAATTGATCTATCGAGATATTTCCCAATACCGGCACTGTGAGAAATGATTAGATTTTCTTGCAAAGTTTCGATGTCGGATTTGGGAATGACCACATTTGAAAATTCACCAAAACCTGTGGTAATACCATAAATGATCTCACCTGAATCTACCCATTTCTCTACAATATCTCGACTGTTCTGCATGGCTGTGCGTGCAGAATCAGAAAGTGTAATTGACACATGAGAATCTGAAGCATGTTTGACCAGATCGGTAATGGTCAAAGAATATCCGTCTAGAATGAGTGTTTGCATAAAGTAGTCATCAAGATTAAAAAAGGGCAGACAAACCATATGTCTGCCCTTTACATATTGGGCTATTGGACAATTGAAGACTTATACAGAAATTCTTCTTCTTCCCAATCTACGAAATCCATCGGAGCCTTCGGCTTCTTCTGATTCCTGTTCAGAAATCATTTCACTTCCAAAGATATTTCCAACATCGCTTGTGACAATCATGTCATGATAGTGACGAAGACCAGTACCTGCAGGAACCAATTGTCCGATGATGATATTCTCTTTCAATCCAGAAAGTGAATCGATTTTGGAAGCAATTGATGCATCTGCCAATACTCGAGTTGTTTCTTGGAATGAGGATGCTGAAAGCCAGCTTTCGGTTGTGAGCGATGCTTGCGTGATACCAAGCAAGAGTGGCTCTGAAGTTGCCGGTTGAGCATCTTCTGCGATTGCTTCGACTTTTTCTTTCTTTTTTAAATCTACATTGACTTCTTTGAACCGCTTCTTCGGAACAAGTTGTCCGACTTTAAAGCGAGAGTCGCCTTTATCAGACACAACAACTTGTGATTTCAACACTTCATTTTCATCAAGGAAGCGCAAACGATCTACATGATCATTATACAAGAAGGTTGAATCACCTGAATCCACGATACGTACTTTTTGCAACATCTGACGAACAATGACTTCAATATGTTTGTCATTGATTTTCACACCTTGCATGCGGTACACTTCTTGGATTTCATTTACAAGATATTCTTGAACCGCACCAACACCTTTGATACGAAGAATATCATGAGGATTGATTGATCCGTCCGTTAAACGGTCACCCGCACGAACAAGATCGCCTTCTTGAATAAGTACATATTTGCTTGAAGGAACAGTATACTCAGTGGTTGTTTGACCATCCAATGAGGTAACGACAATTCCTCTCTGACCTCTCTTTGCCTGCTTGAATGTGATTGTACCATCAATATCGGAAACAACTGCAGGATTTTGAGGAGCTCTTGCTTCAAACAATTCTGTAACACGTGGAAGACCTCCCGTGATATCTCTCATTCGACCAAGATCTCTTGGTATCTTTACAAGCCTTGTACCAACACTTACAAGCTCATCATGATCAACGCTGATTTGAGCTCTGATAGGTATGATATAGGTATGAAGGATATTTCCTTTGTCATCAACGATCTCAATTGAAGGCATTTTGGAGCGATCACGTGATTCAATCACAACTTTTGTGATGTGACCAGTCTGCTCATCGTTTTCTTCACGGTATGTGACACTCGGAACAAGATCACGATAGCGTACAGTACCTGCCTTTTCTGTGATAATTGTGGAGTTGTATGGATCCCAGTCGAAAATCACATCATTCTTGTTGATTTTTTGTCCGTCAACAACTTTAAGAATCGCGCCATAGATTGCATCATAGCGAGTCATCATGCGACCTGTCTCAGGTTCGGCAATATGAATGACGCCACTTCGGCTGACAACAACAGAAACATCCATTCCGTTTTCATCCTCATAAGCAACTGTTTTGACATTCTCAAAAACGATTTGACCGTCAAACTTTGCATGAACGGTAGATTGCGATGCAACAAGTGAAGCAGTTCCACCTGTATGGAATGTTCGAAGTGTAAGTTGTGTACCGGGCTCACCGATGGATTGTGAAGCGATTGTTCCAACAGCTTCTCCAACATCGACCATTTGTCCGGTTGCCATGTTTCTTCCATAGCATTTGGCACAAACACCACGACGAGATTCGCAAGTGAGTACTGAACGAATCATGATTGCTTCAAGGGATGTTTCAGCAATCTTTTGAACATTATCTTCAGTGAATGTTTCGCCTTTCTTCACAATGATTTCGTCTGTTTCAGGGCTAATGACATCAATGAGTGCGCAACGACCTAGAATCCGCTCTGATAATGGCTCCTTGATATCTTCTCCATCTTTCAATGCACGCATTTCAACGCCACGAATTGTACCGCAGTCATCACCGGAGATGATCATGTCTTGCGCAACATCATGCAAACGACGAGTTAAGTAACCTGCATCAGCAGTTTTCAATGCCGTATCAGCAAGACCTTTCCGTGCACCGTGAGTGGAGATGAAGTATTCAAGAATAGTCAAACCTTCCTTGAAGTTTGAAATGATCGGATTTTCAATCAATTCTGCACTTGCACCTGAAAGTGACTTTTGCGGCTTGGCCATCAAACCACGCATACCTGCTAACTGACGAATCTGCTCTTTGGAACCACGGGCCTGTGAATCAAGCATCATCCAGAATGTGTTGAATCCATCAGACTCTCTTTGCAGTTCTGAATATAGTTTGTCAGCAACACGATTTGTCGCATTGGACCAAGTATCGATGATTTTATTATAACGTTCACCGGAAGTGATAACACCGTTCTGATAATATTCTTCAATATTATCAACTGTTTCTTGGGCTTTATCGATGATGGTTACTTTTTCATCAGGAATAACAACATCAGAAATGGAAACGGATAAACCACCGCGTGTAGCTGTAAGGAACCCTGTTTCTTTCAAGTTATCCAAGAATTCAACTGTTTTTGCAAGACCGGCTTTACGGAAGCATAAACCAATAATTTGACGCAAACGACCTTTGGTCAACAATTCATTGAGATAGCCCATTTCTTTTGGCACGATCTGATTGAACAAAACACGTCCTATAGTTGTCTCGATGAGCTGACTACGTGTTCCTTTTTCAATTTCAATGCGCACTTTGATCTTGGTGTGTAAACTGATCTGCTTGGAATTATATGCAATGATAACTTCACTGGGGGAAGCAAAAATCTTTCCTTCTCCGGGGGCACCTCTACGAAGTTTCGTAAGATAATATGCACCAAGAACCATGTCTTGAGAAGGAACTGCAATCGGATCTCCATGCTGTGTATGCATGATATTATGCGATGCCAACATTAGCAACAATGCTTCAAGCTGAGCTTCATGACTGATTGGCACATGCACAGCCATCTGATCGCCGTCAAAGTCGGCATTGAAAGCGGTTGTCACGAGCGGATGTAATTGGATCGCCTTCCCTTCAATCAAGCGCGGCTGAAATGCCTGAATACCCAATCTGTGAAGAGTTGGAGCGCGATTGAGCATCACTGGGTGTCCATCAATCACCTTCTCCAAAATATCCCACACTTCATTAGTTTTTCTTTCAACCAATTTCTTTGCGCTCTTTACAGTTTTAACATGACCTCTTTCGATCAACTTTCGAATGATGAATGGCTTGAATAACTCAACAGCCATATCTTTTGGCAGTCCGCATTCATGTATTTTCAATTCAGGACCAACAACAATAACCGAACGACCTGAATAATCAACACGCTTACCGAGCAAGTTTTGACGGAAACGTCCTGTTTTACCTTTCAATACATCTGCTAGAGATTTCAATGCTCTTTGTGATTCACTTCGTACGCTGCGACGACTATTATCGAAGAGTGCATCGACTGATTCCTGAAGCATACGTTTTTCATTACGCAAAATCACTTCAGGTGCTTTGATGTCGATCAATCTGCGTAGGCGATTATTTCTGATTATCACACGACGATACAAATCATTCAAATCGGATGTAGCAAATCTTCCGCCTTCCAAAGGTACCAAAGGTCTGAGATCAGGAGGAATGACTGGCACAACATCAAGTACCATCCATTCCGGACGTGACTTATTGGGTAATTCATTACCTGTAAATGCTTCAAGAATGCGGAGGCGCTTAAGCAAATCTGCTTTTCGCTGTTGTGATGTTTCCTCACGCAATTGAATGCGAAGATTTTCAAAGTCATTTTCAGGATCGATACGCTTCAGTAATTCTTTGACCGCTTCGCCACCAATCAATGCAATGAATTTCTTTGGATCATCATCATCCATGTTACGCTCAGCTGCAGACAATGAAGCCATAACTTCAAGATATTGCTCTTCAGTAAGCAAATCTTTTTGTTGCAAACCGGTGCTTCCGGGTTGAACCACAACATAGGATTCATAATAGACAATACGTTCAACATCCTTAGTGACCATGCCGAGTGCATGTGAGATCTTGCTGGGAAGTGAACGAAGGAACCAGATGTGCACTACGGGAACTGCAAGCATGATATGCCCCATACGTTCACGACGTACGGATTTTTGAGTTACCTCAACACCGCAGCGATCACACACGATTCCTTTATAGCGAATACGCTTGTATTTACCACAAGCACATTCCCAGTCACGAATGGGACCAAAGATCTTTTCGCAGAACAACCCGTCTTTTTCAGGTCTGAATGAGCGATAATTGATCGTTTCAGGTTTGGTCACTTCACCATTTGAGCGATTGAGCACTTCATCTGGTGATGCGATCTTAATTGTTATCTGTGAGAATCCTTTTCGGGGAATTGAATGCGTTTGCATCGAATTTCTCCAGTTGGATGTATAAATAATTCTTCTTAAGTGGAGAGTCTACTCTCCGATTTTTCAAGCTCGACTAGCAGTCACTATCATTCGATGACAACATCAAGGCAAAGACCCTGCAATTCTCTTACGAGAACATTGAATGATTCAGGAATATTCGGATTAGGAATATTTTCACCTTTGACAATTGCCTCATACATTTTTGCTCTTCCGGTTACATCATCTGATTTCACTGTGAGCATCTCTTGCAAGGTATGAGCAGCGCCATAAGCTTCAAGCGCCCAAACCTCCATCTCTCCCAAACGCTGACCACCGAATTGAGCTTTACCGCCGAGTGGCTGTTGTGTGATGAGTGAGTATGGTCCGATTGAACGAGCATGAATCTTGTCTTCAACCAAGTGAGAGAGCTTCAACATGTAAATAACACCAACGGTGACTTCATGTTCGAATGCTTCTCCGCTTCTTCCGTCAAAGAGGACGGTTTTACCTGTTCTTGGCAAATCAGCTTTCTCTAAATAATCACCTACTTCATCCCAGCTTGCGCCGTCAAAAATTGGTGTTGAGAAATGGACGCCTAACTTCATTCCGGCCCAACCAAGTGCTGTCTCGAACAATTGTCCAAGATTCATACGCGAAGGCACACCAAGCGGATTCAATACGATGTCAACCGGTGTTCCATCTGGCAAGAATGGCATATCTTCAAGTGGGACTATCTTGGAAACAATACCTTTGTTTCCGTGACGACCCGCCATCTTATCACCAACTTGCAATTTGCGTTTCTTCGCAACATAAACTTTTGCCATTTGAAGGATGCCTGGCTGCAATTCATCACCAGCGGCGATCTTATTCTTCTCTGCTCTTGCAGTCGCTTGAATGTCACTCTTCTTCGCCGCATAATTGTGCATCAATTGACGGACAAGATTCATGGTTTTCTCTTCATCAAACCATGATTGCTCTACATCCAATGCATCGATTTTCAATGTACCATCATTGTATTTGTCGAGAACATCCTTTTCAGCAATCTTTGTGCCTGCACGGAAT
>VGWD01000031.1 GCA_016873735.1 Ignavibacteria bacterium
GGACATTGCCCAATCAAGCATGAATGCAGGGTCTAAACCATTTCCATGCAAGAGAAGAATCAGTGAATATCGTCGAGTGGTCTCATATCCTTTCGGAAATAATATCCTATATCGACCAATCCTGTTTTGCTCTGCAAATGCAAATGGAAATCGTCTTGACGGAGCTTTATTATGTGCTGATTGCAAAAATGCAATCCATGGGTCATCATTTCCTGCGAATATCGTGGACATCGATTTTGCGAGTGTAGCATGTTTCGACACCATTTTTTGCAGTATGGTATCGGCTTCAAACAGATATATGTCATCGAAGCCAAGCTGCACCGTTAACATCATTGCTTGCAATGCCTTCTGCGGATTATTCATGCGTGCATGGCATGAAGCCAAAAATGCATGACATGTGGCATCACGTGGCACAGCTTTCGACCATTGTTCAAAATGCATGATGGCTTCAGCATAAGAAGCACCCAGCATCGCATCGCGTCCTTTCTGAAAAGCACTGCGAAGATCTTGTGAATGCAAGGGAGAACAATTGAAGAGGAGGTACAATAAGATGGAAAAGGCAAATGAAAAAACCCGCATAGTGCGGGTTTGACCATAGGGTGCCCGGAACAGGACTTGAACCTGCACATCCTTAAGAATACTACAACCTGAATATAGCGCGTCTGCCAATTTCGCCATCCGGGCAACTGAATTGTGATGCGAATTTACGAAAAAATACCATTTTTGTCCTCGGGTTATTGTGTCTTCACTTCAAAACGATCTGAGTTTCATCGTGCAAAGCATCATCGCATTCATCGTGTTCATTTCCATGATCATCCCTTTTTCAGGGAGCATGATGATGTTGCATTATGAGAAAGGTCGGGCAAAAAGGCATATGTTGGAAATGATCGCAAAGAAAAAAGCCGGTGAAATGATCACATTGACATTCACCACTATTGAATATGCATCATTGAAATGGGAACATGATCATGAATTCGAATTTAAAGGCGAGATGTATGATATTATCGAACAAGAGTTGAAGGGTGATGTCATCATCCTTCATTGCATTCATGACAAAAAAGAAACTTCAATCAATAAAGCCATTGTGAAATTCATTGCGGGATTTTTCAATGCCAATCCGCTTCATGATCAGCAATTGATTGCATTCACTGATTTTGCAAAACAGCTCGCCCCGATCATCAATATCACACTGCATATCATGTCCACATGCAGAATGTTGATGCATGGAGATGAAATTTCGCAAAATCTTCTGTTTCCCCCCACCGATCCAATCATTCCTCCGCCAAAACGCTCCTGATGCACATATCCATGAAGCAAGTCGCTCATGGGCTTTTGTATCATTTATTGGAGTATTTCATGAATACTGCTTATCGTATTCTAATATGTCTGATTTCATCATGCTGTATTGCGGATGCCTTGAATGCTCAATCATTGAAGGAGAAAAAAAACGATTCGACGAAAGTCACATTGAAAGACATTACCGTCTCCGCACTTCGTCAACCCGAAAAGAATTTGGAAGTTCCACTCGCAGTCACCGTGCTTGGTCTTCGAGACATTCAACTCAAGCGTGGCTATGGCATTGATGATATATTGCAGACGGTGCCGGGGGTCCTCGTGCAAAATAGATCGGGCAATCAAGACTTACGCATCACCATTCGTGGATTTGGCGCTCGTGGCGCGGGAGAGCGTTCCAATGCAGGAACATCTCGAGGAATTCGTGTTTTAGTGGACGGAATTCCTGAAACAGAACCGGACGGCAGAACAGCTCTTGACATGATCAATCCTTTATCAATTCAATCTGCTGAAATTCTTCGATCAAATAGTTCGGCATTGTTCGGCAATGCATCGGGAGGAGTGATTAGTTTTTCAACGATACCTAAAGAGCCTGATACCAAGTTGACATTTCAATCGCAGATTGGAAGTTATGGTTTGCAACAATACACTCTGCAAGCACAAGGCATGACGGATCTCGGTTTGCTCTATGCAACAATCGGGAGAAGCTCATTTGACGGGTGGAGAGCGCAATCGCAAAGTGATGCATTGCAAATAAGTGCTGGTTTGGTGCATCAATCATCTGCAAGAACGAAAGTGGGTGTGCATCTGCTTGCCGGGAATGTGAATTATCAGATACCCGGTCCATTGAATCTCACTCAATATCAACAAGATCCATCAATGAGTGCTGATACATCAACATTCAATCCGACTTTCATTCAAAGAAATGAACGAAGAAACAATACCTCCGGAAGAATCGGCATCACGGTTGATCATGCTTTGACAGAAACGCTCTCTCTGAGTGCAATGACATATCTTCAAAGTAAATTTCTTCAACGATCGGAACGCAATACATTCAGAGATTTCACCCGCTATCATATGGGCGGGAATTTCATCATGAAATCATCCAATCAACTCTCGTCTTCCTTGAGTAGTATGTTCTTGATCGGCATGGATTATCAATATCAAGATGGAGCCATTTTGTTCTATAATCTGATAAATGGCAATCGAGGAAATACCCTTCGCACCAATAAAAGGGAAGGCGCGCAGAATATGGGATTCTTTCTTCAAGAAGAGTTGATGCTTGACGATAAGTTTTCATTGATTGTAGGAGGTAGATATGATAAGATTTCGTATTTCAATGAAATATATATTGATGGTGGACAATCCGTGTTTACTTCTCAGGATATGTCTTATGAACGTTTTACCCCAAAGGCCGGAATTACATGGCGCATGAACGAAGACATGTCACTTTATGCAAATGTCGGAGGAGGTATTGAAGTCCCTGCAGGAAATGAAACTGATCCTCCTGCATCACTCAGCTCATTCATTATAAATCCGCTACTCAAGCCGATTGAATCAACATCATTCGAAATGGGATATAAATCTCAACTCTCCACAAATGCATGGCTTGGTTTGGGAGCTGCTGAATTGAAAACAGACATTGCACTCTATTCAATTTCAACAATCAATGATATCATCCCTTATGCCGGTGGAAGATTTTATTTCAGTGCCGGAAAAACTGAGAGGATGGGATTGGAGTTCAGTCATTCAATCAGATGGAATCATGGATTGTCTCTGAGTCTATCACTAACGGCAAGCAAGAATATGTATACTGAATATACAATCGATTCAATTGTTGATGGAGTAAATACGGGTGCATCATTTGTAGATTATGCAAACAAAGACATTGCAGGCATTCCTTCATTGTTCGGTTCGGCACAAGTGAAATATGCTCCTGAATTTCTTAAAGGATTGCAAATAGGTGTCGATTATCGCTATTGTGGACACTATTATGCAGATGATGCAAATACTTTGGATGTCGACCCATTTGCAATGGTTGATTGCTCCATTTCCTATGACATGAACATATCCGATGATATCAGTATGAGAGTATTTGGCAGAGTGATGAATCTCTTCCATGAAACCTATATGTCCGGTGTCTGGATCAACCCTGAAAGACCCAGGTTTGCAAGCCCTGCCTATATCGAACCGGGATTGCCGAGAAATATTGCAGCCGGTATTTCTCTCACTTGGAAATGATGATCAATCCCGTGCGGACTCTCCGCACGGGATGTTTTTTCAGTATCTTTGTCAAGTTTATTGTACACAATACCCTAATCTCCATTGAAATCTCTTCTCAAGAATATCTATAAACGCCTTCTGTATTATGGTTTTGATGCTCGCAGATTCCTCGAGGCTTTGTCACCAAACAAAACTTCTTGGTATGAACGAGATTTTTTGGAATTGAAAAAGCAAAAGGGGAGTGATCAAACATTTTCATTTGGAACGCCTTTTCCGATCTTGACCGATAAGGATGATCAGGGTGGCGTGATGAAAGGGCATTATTTTCATCAGGATCTTTTCATCGCTCGCAAGATTCATGAAGCAAATCCGCAGAAGCATGTCGACATAGGTTCACGAACAGATGGATTCATTGCCCATGTTGCATCATATCGACAGATTGAATTACTGGATATTCGGCCTATTGAAAGTGCTGTCAGGAATATCTCTTTTCGACAAGCAAATTTGATGGAATTACCCGAAGACCTGATCAATTATACGGATTCAATTTCTTCACTTCATGCGATCGAACATTTCGGACTGGGGCGATATGGTGATCCAATCGACTATTGGGGCTATCTGAAAGCATTGAAGAATATTGCGATGATGGTGAAGCAAGGTGGTACATGTTATTTCTCGGTTCCGATCGGACCACAAAGAATTGAATTCAATGCACATAGAGTATTCTCTATTTCATATCTGCTCTCTTTGTTTGAATCTGAATATTCCCTGAAATCATTTTCTTATGTGAATGATGATGGAGATTTCTTTGAAGATATTGCATTGACCGATGAATATATCGCCTCAAATTGCAATTGCACCTATGGTTGCGGAATCTTCATTCTCACCAAGAAATAAAAATCTTTGAGTGTTGCGGAATAATCAGTCTTTATGCACTAACCTATTCATGCACTATACTTCAGATTTGTTGATGATGATCGTTCGTGCTTGTGAAAAGGAGATACGCTTTCCATAGGTGAGCATACCAACCGTGAATAATTTCGCTGATATCCATAGACATCCGAAAATTGATGCTATGAGCACGAGAACAGAAAGTACTATTTCGCTCCAATGCGGCATCAAAATGGCTATGCGAGCGCTCATTACGGCAGGGGTCAAAAAGGGAATATAACTGCAGACTTTGGAAATCGTTCCACCCGGATTTTCAATGATCACGAACATCAAAATGAAGGGTACCGTTGCAAGCATCATGATATATCCTGTCATTGTCTGTGCTTCTTGTTCCGTTGTTGCAAGCGATCCTAAACCAATCATGATGGATGCAAACAAGAAATACCCAAGCATGGCATATAGGAATATCAAATGTATTGATGCAAAAACAGATACTTCCACCTGCGAAAATGTTGCGCCCAGCCAAGCAAAGATCAGCCAAAAAGATGCCTGAATCAATCCCAATCCACCAAGACCAAGCAATTTCCCAGTCATCAATTCCATCGGTGTAACTGATGAAAGAAGTATCTCGATGATGCGATTTGTTTTTTCATCGAGTAAACTTCGCACGAGCTGCTGTCCTGAAAAGCTCACCATAAGAAGAATGATGAAAATCGTTCCATATACACTAGCGAATTCAACAAGAAAAGACCCCGATTCAGAACTCCCGTCCTTCTGCACCTTGATTGTTGAAAGATTAATCCCTTTATTGATATCCTTGAATGCTGTTTTTTTCATGCCATAAAATGTCAACAGTGAATCTTGAATGATGGCATCAAATATTTCAGTGATTTCTTCAAGTTCTCTTGCATTTCCCACATGCTGACTATGATAGTCCATCTTTTTGGAAGAATACACATTCGATGGGATCACGATCATGCCCACATACTCTTCACGTAGCAATGCTTGCTGATATGTGGCGATATTCAATTGCTGTTTAGGATCTATGGCTTTGACTGTGACATCAAATTTCTTTTCACCACCGGAATAGGTGATGGAATCAACCATGGGTTTTGCCAATCTTCCGATGGATTGCTGTTTATCCAAGATGAGAATCTTTTTTGGTTCTTCAACTGAAACAGAAGTCAGTAGAATCGGAAGTACGCTGAATACTCCCATGATCACGGGACTGAGAATCATGGACAAAATAAAGGCCTTGGTTTTCACTTTTTGGATGAATTCCCACCAAGCCACTGTTGCAATGGATTTCCAATTCATGCTTGTACCACCTCTTCTCTTTCAATATGCTGACGGAAAATGCTAAGCAATGTCGGTTTATAAGGATTGATGCTGAGTATGTCGCCATAAGTCGATGCTTGAGAAACAATGTCTTGCATCGAACCATGTTCGCTTGGAATGATCCATTGCATGTCCGATACTTTGTGAAATGTTTCCGGTAAAGCTTGTCCATGCAATGAGGAAAATTCAATGATGATATCCATAGATCCTGAACGGAGAATATCAGTCATGTTTCCGCTCAATGCGATTGTGCCTTTATTGAGCATGATCACTGTATCGCACAATACTTCTGCGATCGGCAATTGATGCGTACAGAAAAGTATTGTTTTACCTCTCTGCTTCAACTCCTGCACGATGTCTTTGAACAATTCCTGATTGAGTGGATCCAAACCTGAAAGTGGTTCATCGATGATGAGCAATTCGGGGTCATGCAAAACAGATGCAATGAATTGAATCTTTTGTTGATTTCCTTTTGAGAGTTCTTCAATCTTTTTGTGTTTATAATCAGGAATATGAAATCGTTCGAGCCATCCATCGATATCTGATTTCAATTGTTTTGCATTTCCTGTTTTGAGTGAACCAAGATAGAGCAAAGTTTCATTGACCGTAGATTGCTTGTATAATCCTCGTTCTTCCGGTAAATACCCGAATGCGCTACGAGGAATGTCCTTTATGTCTTTGCCATCATAGTTGATCGACCCACCATTGGCACCCAATATGCCGAGGATGATGCGAATGGTTGTTGTTTTTCCGGCACCATTCGGACCCACGATTCCGCAAATCTTTCCGGATTCCGCGGAAAATGAAATCGAATCAAGTGCACGAAATGTGCCATAGTTTTTCGTCAAATCAGTGATAGTGAGCATGCTTCAATAGGAAATGTTGGATGGTGTGTAACGCGGTGCTTGCATATTGGTTACAATAAAAGTTGGTCCTGACTCTTCAAGACCACCCTTCATGATTCATGTCAATCAAGCAAGATCAAATCTATCGGCATTCATCACTTTATTCCATGTAGAAACAAAATCATTGACGAATGTTGATCCGGATTGTGAGGTTGCATAGACTTCAGCAAGGGCACGCAATTCTGAATTGGATCCGAAAATCAAATCGGCGCGTGTTGCTGTCCAAGTTTTGGCTCCGGATGAGCGATTCACTCCTTCGAAGAGTTCATTGTGTGCATCAATCGGTTTCCATGTGATATTCATGTCGAGCAAATTCACGAAGAAATCATTGCTCAAAGTATCGGTTTTGTTTGTGAACACTCCATGCTTTGATTGATCATAGTTTGTGTTCAACATGCGCATGCCACCGAGTAGTACAGTCATTTCGGGAGCTGTAAGATTGAGAAGTTGTGCCTTATCAATAAGCAATTCTTCGGTTGAATACACAAAATTGTTCTTCTTATAATTTCTGAATCCATCTGCAATCGGTTCGAGCACCGCAAATGATTCAATATCTGTCTGCTCTTGTGAAGCATCCATTCTGCCGGGAGTGAATGGAACACTCACCGCATGGCCCGCATTGGCCGCTGCTTGTTCAATTGCCGCGCAACCACCGAGAACAATGAGATCTGCCATGGATACATGTTTTCCGTTTGCATTGAATGTTTGTTGAATCTTTTCATATGCATCCAATACTTTGGACAATTGAGCCGGGTTGTTCACATTCCAATAGCGTTGTGGAGTGAGTCTGATGCGTGCACCATTGGCACCACCGCGTTTATCTGAACCACGGAATGTTGAGGCAGATGCCCATGCAGTTGACACCAATTCGGAAATAGTCAAACCGGAAGAGAGAATTGTCTTCTTCAATGAGGCAATGTCGCCTGCATCTATAACAGGATGATTCAGAGCAGGAATTGGATCTTGCCAAATCAATTCTTCTGTTGGTGCTTCCGGACCGACATATCGTGTTTTCGGACCCATATCGCGATGTGTCAGTTTGAACCAAGCGCGAGCAAAAGCATCAGCGAATTGATCGGGATTCTCAAGGAATCGACGAGAGATTTTTTCATATGCGGGGTCGAATCTCAATGATAAGTCAGTGGTGAGCATTGTTGGAATATGTTTTTTTGTTCCATCGAATGCATCAGGAATTGTGGCATCGGCATTTTTTGCAATCCATTGATGTGCACCTGCCGGACTTTTTGTCAATTCCCAATCATACTTGAACAAATTCTCAAAGTAATTATTGCTCCATGCAGTCGGTGTGGTTGTCCACGTCACTTCCAAACCGCTCGTGATTGCATCTTTGCCTTTTCCTGTTCCAAATGTGCTGGTCCATCCCAATCCTTGTTCTTCGATTGATGCGCCTTCGGGTTCGGGTCCTACATGAGATGTCGGACCTGCACCATGGGTTTTTCCAAATGTGTGTCCACCAGCGATGAGCGCAACGGTTTCTTCATCATTCATTGCCATGCGACCAAATGTTTCGCGAATGTCTTTTGCCGCTGCGATTGGATCAGGATTGGCATTGGGGCCTTCCGGGTTCACATAAATCAAACCCATCTGTACGGCAGCGAGTGGATTTTCCAAATCGCGTTCGCCTGTATAGCGTCTATCATCGAGCCATGTACGCTCTTTGCCCCAATACACATCGGTTTCCGGTTCCCACACATCTGCGCGTCCTCCGGAGAAGCCGAATGTTTTGAAGCCCATTGATTCAAGTGCGACATTTCCTGCGAGAATCATGAGATCAGCCCAAGAAATGCTTTGACCATATTTCTGTTTTATAGGCCAGAGGAGTCTGCGTGCTTTGTCGAGATTGGTATTGTCCGGCCAACTATTCAAGGGAGCAAATCTCTGCTGACCCGTTCCTCCGCCTCCACGACCATCGCCTGTACGGTATGTACCGGCGCTATGCCAAGTCATGCGAATGAAGAAAGGACCATAATGTCCGAAATCTGCAGGCCACCAATCTTGAGAATCGGTCATGAGCGCAACAAGATCTTTCTTGAGCGCATCATAATCCAATTTCTTGAACTCTTCAACATAATTGAAGTGCTCGCCAAGTGGATTGGACAATGTTGAATTTTGACGAAGAATATTGAGATTCAATTGATTGGGCCACCAATCGCGATTTGCTGTACCCGCGCTGTGAAAACCCTTGCTTGTTGCACCCGTCACCGGGCATGCATTGGTTGATGAAGTATCCATGGTGTTCTGTGAAATGATGAAAAATGAATGTTCAATTGTGGTCTGCAAAGATACGGCCTTGAACGCTGACCTCATAAACAGGGTTCCAAAGTTATCCACCATTACAAGAAAACGCCATATTTGATACGAATTTTAAAACAACAGATTCATTCCCAATTGCTCGCCTACATGATTATACGTTGTTTGCATTAGATTATTTTCAATTGCCAATATCAATGTATCCCCTGATCCTCTTTAGCATGCCGGGCGGCTTGCCCCTGAATTCAGCCGCCCTGTTGTTGTGCTCGCTTTTCTTATTCTTGTGTAATTGCATTGGCAGCAGCAATCGTTTTGGAAACGATTCCTTTGATGCTTTGCAATGCGCGTATATTGTAGATCACCGCACTTCTTGGAGATTGTCCAAGCACAAGATGAGTTGTTGGCATATTATAGATGACTGCGCTTCTTGGAGATTGACCCAATACGATATGTGTTGTGTTTTCTTCTTTCACTTCTTCCACTTTTGCAATAGGCACATAGTTGGAATTATAGATTCTTGCGCTTCTCGGAGATTGACCCAATACGATATGTGTTGTGTTTTCTTCTTTCACTTCTTCCACTTTTGCAATAGGCACATAGTTGGAATTATAGATTCTTGCGCTTCTCGGAGATTGACCCAATACGATATGCTTTGTTGCTTCTTCTTTAGTATCTTCCAACTTGGCAATAGGAACATAATTGGGATTAAGGATTTTTGCACTTCTCGGAGATTGACCCAATACCTGATGATTGCTCATGTGTGTATTGTAGATTTTAGCGCTTCTGGGTGACTGACCCAAAACTTGATGTTGAGCAAACAATGATGTTGACATTGCAACAAAAGCGAGCAAAAAAACGATGCTTTTCATAATACTAACCCTGATAAAAATGGAGATAAAAATGTTTTTCAAACCGTTGTGCGAGCCCTGAATGAAAGATTGAAACTGTGTATCATATCGCCGCACATGAATACATAATGCATTTGCCGTGCCAAACTTATTTTAAGGCGTGAAAACTGAAATCGTGAAATACCCTCAAAGCTTGATGAATACTAGCTTCTAGAGTATTATAAAAAAATTGGAGAATCAAGTATGAAGAGACTTATCCACTGTGAAAATCAGCCGGAAAGTGTGTGTGATGTGTGAGGGAAGTGTCAGGTTGTTTTGACAATCTTGTCAAAATTCAGAGAGCATTCTATTCCTGATGAAATCTGTATCGGAAAGGGTATTCAGAAAACTCTTTAGCAATGTTCTTTCTTCAGCGGAAAGTGAAATACCTGCCGGATTTCTTTGTTTGAACACCGGATCCAAATATGGGGAGTCTATCATGCCTTGTGCATAATGGTCAAGCACTTTGTCGATGGTTTCAAAACGACCATCATGCATATATGGTGGAGTGAGCATCACATTGCGAAGTGAGGGAACGATATAGGAATACACATCTTTATCATTGAGTGTGATAAGCGCTCTTCCTTTATCATTCTGATTCTTCACACTGAGTCCGGTATTTCTGAAGGATTCATCACTGAAGAATGGCTCCGCATGGCATGTGGCGCAATGTTGTTTGAACACTTCATAACCGGCTTGTTCGACAGCCGTGAATGAAGCACCTTCATTTCTTTTTACCTTATCATACTTTGATTGTGCGGAAATGAACATCACTTGAAATTGCGATAATGCTTTGAGAAATCGTTCACTTGTTATCTCTTCTGTTCCGAATGCCGATTTGAACATCCCTGGATACTGAGGATGCTTACGAAGTTTATTGAGTACATTCTCAAAAGTTTCATCCATTTCATTTTGTGCGGTGATTGGATTGACCGGGAACATATCCAGATTAAACACGCCTCCATCCCATTGAAAGAATCGTTTCCATGCAACATTTTGAATTCCGGGTGCATTGCGCATTGTGAGTCGATCTTGTATGCCATGGCTCAGATCATGTCCATGCTGCGAAAATGCCGAAGATTGTATATGGCATGTACCGCAAGAAATCGATCCATCCTTGGAAAGAATGCCATCATAAAAGAGTTTTTTTCCGAGCATGAATCCTTCTTTGGTCACGGGATTCTTGGAAAAATCATAGTTCGGTTGAGGAAAATTCGAAGGCACCGTAAAATTCACATCATAGGATTGTTCTGGCGATTGGGTTTCAGTGCATGACTGTATCATGCTACCAATCAAGAGTGCGAACAAGATATACAATGGAGCTTTCATGTGAATCAATCCTTCACCAAATGAGAGAACATTGTTGCATAATTATCGGCGATTGTCGTGGCATAAGGAGCGAACATCACTGAATTGTTTGTTGCAACCGAGATTGCTTCTTTTCCCGTGAAGATCTTGTTCACATCTGCGGCGAGATGAAGGGTTGTCGATTGATTACTTGAGATGATGCATGGTTTGCTTGCAAGATTGATTCGTACAGAGCGAATGCAATTGATTGTCTGGGTTGAATATCCGCCGAAGCCACCCACATGATACCGTATGCCACCTGTTGCGGAACCTGACGCATAAGTGCCTTCAAATTTGAAATGGATATATCCTTGATTCCATGACCAATACATGTCTTGCGCGGCAGCGCCTATATCCAAAACGCCAGTTCTTTTGTCGAGACCCATCGTTGAACGTAGAGAATCCACTCCCACCACAATATGGACCGCTGTATAAGTACCTGCCGGGATATCGGAGAATGAACATTTCAGAGTAGAGGGAACAGACATATCAATGAGCTTATAGGAAGAATCCTGAGGAATGACATGCATGCTTCCATCGGCCCGCTCCAATTTGATATTGCTGAGATAATAGCGTATCATGGAACAGGAAATGGACTCACCATTCGCAAGTTGAAAAGTAGTGCCAAGCACAAACTCTTTATCAGCAAATGCATGATTGATGGAAATGTTCATGGATCCCAAAGAAGCATTGGGTCCGGCAGGATCATCACCACATCCATAAAGAAATAGAAGCAGTGGCAAAAGCATGGTGATTTGTTTCATGCACAAACTTACAAAAATCTTCTACCAATTGTCTTATCATCATCGCGCAGAAAGGTGTCATCCAAGCATGAAGCGGTGAGCTCTTAGACTTCCCTCGGAGTACTGTCTCTAGCTCGCAAATCGTTCGTCCAGCGTAGCCGAGAAAAGAAATCCAATGTATATACACACCTCTGCTCCACTCGTTGTTAGTGGGATTTAAATAATGATTGTGTAATTGATGTGATCAGGGTTTTGATTAAGTTTGGACATTGGGTAAATAACTGTACTATATTATGGGTATAGTATGATTGGTAGATAATCCTGTTTGTTGATTGTTGATTTTGAATTCTCCTGATACCATTTCATTAATATTTTCAGTGAGTCTATATGATTTTACCTAGAATTTATGCAATCTGTGTTCTTTTTTTGTTGCTCATTGGTGTATGTAATGCTGATACATATTGGAATGGTAGAACATATTTTACTGAAATCAAAGGTGGTAATTCACAAAACTATCTTCAGAAAGCAAAGTATGCTATGTTCATTCCCAATAGTACAAACATCATTAAAGGTATTCTAATTCATCAGCATGGTTGTAATGCCGAAGGTTCTGGAGAACCGATAGTTACTGATGCGCAATATCAATCCTTCGCAAATGCATGGAATTTTGCCATCATAGCACCTGATTTATATCCACTTCAAGGTAAAAATTGTTATGATTGGGTACAACCACAAGGTGGCTCTGCGCAATCACTATTAGCTGGTATAGATTCATTAGCATCTAAAAGTGGTCACGCAGAATTGAAATCTGCTCCTTGGCTTTTGTGGGGACATTCTGGTGGTGGACATTGGGCACTGTCAATGACAAATATGTTTGCAGAAAAAGTTATTGCGACTTTTGTGTATTCTCCGGCTCTTAATATACCAATAGAATATTCAGAAAAAGCTGCAAAGATTCCCATCATGATTCGTCATGCTGGTCCTTTTGATTATAATGGACCGGGTGGTGATTGTTGGAATACAGCTCTAAACACTTTTTCTAAAATCCGTAAGATGAATGGCAATGTTAGCATTGCTTATACACCTAATCAAAATCATAATTACAGCTTTGTTCGATATATGGCTTTCCCTTTTTTTGAATCTATTCTTTCTTTGCGATTATCTGAGAAAAGCTCTACTCTTAAAGATATTGATTCAAATACTGGCTTTTTGGTTGATACAAGTACGTCTGGCAAACCAAAAATCTATAAAGCGTCATCTTTTACCGGGAATGCACTATCTAAATCATGGCTTCCAGACTCAATTTGTGCCGCAAAATTCCAAGAATTTATAATAAGCGGAACAATAAAAGACATAACCCCGCCAACTGCTCCTTACAACCTTCTGGCTCAAATACATGATCGTTCTTCAATAAGTCTTTCCTGGAAAGCACATGCCGATCATGAATCTGGAATTAAACATTTTAATATATATCTTAATGATGTTAAAGTTTCAACATATCCAGAGCAAGTAAGTTATCAATATTTTGATACTAATTCAGATGAGCCCATTCCTACGAAACAACCTAGTCTATCTTATACGATTTATAATGGTCAGATAAAAGAAATCAATAATCTTGCAATCTCAACTGTAAATCATGCAGATATAGAGTCTGAAAGAACTTCTTTTATTCTTCTTTTAGATCAATCCGATGATAAAAAATTTTTTTATGTGTCAACTGAAGGAAATGATACAAACTCTGGAACAAAAGATGCTCCCTTTTTAACTATCAATAAGGTAAAGAATGAGATTCGTAAGATTAACAAATCAATCGATAAAGATATTGTTGTGTACATCATGAATGGTGTGTATACAATTGATTCTACATTAATCTTTGATAATGATGACTCTGGATTTAATGGATACACAATTCGCTATCAAGCATTTGATTGTCAAAAACCAGTTATTAGTGGTGGAAAGCGTATTCAACATTGGATTTTGCATGATACAGCAAAGAATATTTATAGAGCACTTTTAGATTCAACATTTGATACTAGACAATTATATATAAATGGAAGGAGAGCTATTAGGGCTAGATCAATGGATGCAGAGGGTTGGACAGAGACAAGTGATGGATACAGCAGTCCAATAGACATTTCTACTTGGTCTAATATTTCAAATATAGAAGTTGTTTCAAGAAATGAATGGAAACATCATCGAGGATTAATTGACTCTGTCAAAGGAAATTCTATTATAATGTCCCAACCCTACTGGATAAATGTCCATAAACAATTTAATGCCCCTCCTGTATGGATAGAGAATGCCTATGAGTTACTTGATGCTGATGATGAGTGGTATCTTGATAAAACAACTAATGTAATCTATGTAAAATATAGAGCAAATGAAGATATTAAGAAATCGGAAATTATTGTACCAAAGCTTGAGTTATTAATGAGATGTTCCGGCCTTAAGAATACTGAATTTAATGGAATAACATTTTCTCATGCAACCTGGCTGCAACCTAATTCTCAGTTTGGTTATCCTGTTGTTCAGGCAGATGTACGATTTGATAATACTACGTGGGTACAAAATCCTGGGAACATTATTTTAGAATATTGTAAAAATGTGAACTTTGTAAACTCCACTTTTGAACATATGGGTAGTACCGCTTTACAATTATACTTTGGGTGTAAGAACAATATAATATTCAATAATACTTTTAGAGATATTTCTGGAAGTGCTATTTCAATAGGGAGTATCATGTCTTTTAGTCTATCAGAAAATGATATGGTAAAAGACAATATAGTAGAGTACAACCTTATCAGAGATATTGGTGTTGAATTTGAGAGTAGTGTTGGTGTATTTACCCCGATTAGTGAGAATACTATCATCAATTCTAATACATTGATTCAGTTACCATATACTGGAATTTCCGTAGGATGGGGTTGGAGCAATCAGTTAATTCCAGGAAGAAATATACAAGTCAAGAATAATCGCATTGATTCAATCATGACAAAGCTAAAGGATGGAGGTGGGATTTATACAATCGGATCCTTACCTGGCACAGATGTTTCATATAATTACATAAGTAATGTACTTAATGGCTTTGGGGCCTTATATCCAGATTTAGGCTCGAGCAATATGAGATGGCATCATAATGTAATCAAGGACGTTAAATGCTGGCTTAGTTTATGGTCGGATCAATGTCAAAAAGATACAATAGAAAATAATTATTCAGACACACAAGTTAGTGCAATAAATGGGACGAATTGTATCTTAAGAAATAATCAGTTTTTCATCAACGATAAGTGGAGTGAAGATGCACACGACATTATGTTAAATGCCGGACAAAATAGAATGATAATAGCACAATTACCAATTATAGCAACTCAATTTACTGACACAATAATTGAACAAGGGAAAGATATAACATACAGAATACGTTTATCACATGCAGCAGGATTTAATGTTTTATATAAATGGTTTAAAAATGATAATATATTAAAGTATGGAGATTCAATCTTAGTATTACAAGCAAATGATACATCAATTAATGGTATTTATAGATGTGATATTGAGACGGATTGCGGTATTGAACAATCAAATAGTTTTACAGTAAAAGTTAAAAAATTATCATCGATTACCTTTGATTCAGAACATATACATGAAGTAGTATACCCTAATCCTTCGAGCAGTTTTATACGGCTAACAAAGTATAGCACTGATTTAGATTCTGTAGTAAATCATACTATTAATGTATTTGACTGTTATGGAACAAAATATAATCTAAAACCAGTAAATGATAACTTGTCTGGATATACAGAGTATGATGTTTCTGCAATGCCAAATGGAGTATATTTTCTACAGATTAGAAATGGTAGTATGAATACAACTTTGTCATTTACCATAATGAAATAGAAAATTGTAATTGACGAATAATTAGTATATATTGAACATGCAATTTATATTTGAAATACTAAACTGAAAACGTATACTAGAATACAATATAAATCAACAAAGTATTGGACGAAACAGTTATGGAAAATACTATTATCGCTGCACAATTAGTGGTCGGAGTATCTGTGTTGTTTGTTTGGATATTTAGATATGACAATATCATAAAAGAGTTTAAGCAATTTGGTTTAAGCGATTTTATGAGAAGTTTTGTTGGAGCATCTAAAATAGCATTAGCAACATTATTGCTTGCTGGAATATGGTATCCATCTTTCGTACAAATATCATCTATATTAATGGGAATATTTATGATATCTGCTCAATTTTACCATTTCAGAGCGCATAATCCATTTTTGAAGAGACTTCCTTCGCTCATATTTTTAATAATGTGCTTTTTTATAGCATATTCAACAATGGATTTATGAGCAATGAATATTACCAAAGTTTGTTCAATTTTTTCTAGTATATCTTTCTTTGTATATGTTGCCATGTACTTTGTCACAGATAGTTTACAGAATGATTTTAAGCGATTTGAATTAGAGCAATTTGGTTTATTGATTATACTTTTAGAGCTTTTTGGGGCAGTAGGTTTAATTGTTGGATTAAAGTATAATCCCCTTTTAACGATTTCATCCTTAGGTCTGACTATGTTAATGCTATGTGGTTTATTGTTCAGGATTAAATATGGTGATAGTGTATTGGTTTCTTTACCTGCACTATTTTACATGCTTTTGAATGGATATATATGCTATCTCTCTTTACGAAAGCGATAATTGTTTAATTTAACATAAATTATATGATCTTTTCTTTCACTTCTGACCCTGTACCATTGTAGTTGTAAATATGCAACCAATCCACATTAGACTATTGTGATAATCTTCATACCATTTGTTCTTTCACGGAATGATTTTGTTCCACTAATACCACGGTCAAAGAGAATAAGGTCATATCCATCCACATCCATTCCAAATCTCTCACCGTGTTGTTCCATCGTGGAAGTTCTTTGATACTTTACTTTCATAAGTGTTATCATTCTTAATTCAGAATTATTTTGATGTAATCTAGGGTTCCAGATTAGTAGATCAAAGGGAAATTATGTCCGGAAGTGATATGAGATAATTCTTACTATAATTCATAACGATGGTGAAGGTTTTCCTATGGAGAAAAATTGAGTTCGATATGAAAGTGGGTTAGAGTTATGATTGTGGATACCCACCCCCTCTACGGTTTACGGTTAATTATCCCACCCCCTCCTCAGTGGAGGTAGGTATCATTGTATTCATACCGTTGATATTGGGTGTGATATTGGGGTGTATGGAGTAAGTGATTATCAGTAGTGGTTTGAGTAATGGGTTGTGGATGTGGTTTTGAGTGTTATTCGGTAGTGGATTAAGTGGTCATAGAATGGGTGTGGGAGACCCAGAAATCGATTGTGAAGGGTGTTAATAGGGGTTGTGGTGGATTGATGGGGATGGGAGAAGAAATGAGTAGTGATTGTGTAATTGATATGATTATGGTTTTAAGTAAGTTTGAACATTGAATAATGTATAAAAACTTTGTTATAGGTATATCATGATTGGAAGATTATTCACTTTGATGCTGTTTGGTGTTTTCGTGTACACCGTGGATGCTTGGGGGCAAAAACACAGAGGAAAGACATATGGTGGAAGTAAATCCGACAGAAGTATGTCTATGACTGAAACAATGTTAAATGGATTGGTTTTGACAGGTGGTACAGATTCAGATGACATTGACTTTGCAAATATGAACAAAGGGCAAGATGATATGTTCATTATTGCTTTGGATTCCAAAGGTGAAATCATACACAAAAACACCTTTGGAGGCAGCGATTCAGAATTTGGATATTCTGTAATCAACACAAATGATGGCGGGTATCTTCTGACAGGTACTACTTTTTCGCAAGATGGAGACTTTACCGGAATGCAAAAGGGTGGTGAAGACATTGTTATTATTCGACTAAATGCAACATATGATATACTTTGGAAGAAGATCATAGGTGGTAGCGAATATGATGCAGTAAGCAAGGTTATTGAAACCAAGAATGGTGATTTTGTTTTTGTTGGATCTACTAGTTCCACGGATGGAGACTTTAATGTTATAAATCCCGGATCATATGGTATCGTTATATTCAAAATCAATGCTTCCGGAACACTGCTGTGGCACAAGACCATTGGTGGGAGTAAGTATGAAAATGGAAATACGATTGCACAAACGCGTGATGGTGGATATGTCATAACAGGTTTCACAATTTCAGATGATGTGGATTTCTTAGGAATGAACAAGGGGGGCGATGATATTTTTGTCATCAAATTGAATATGGATGGCAATGTAGATTGGAAGATCACTGTTGGAGGAAGTGATAACGATTTCGGAGTTTCTATTGTGGGTGTTGAAGATGGCTATATTGTGTCGGGTCATTCAGCTTCAAATGATGGTGATTTTACCGGAATGAAGAAAGGGCCTGCCCGATTCACCGATATTTGTGTATTCAAACTTAGTCTCGATGGTACGATCTTGTGGAAGAGAATGTATGGAGGAAATAATGATGAATATCATTCAACAATACTTGTAACTCCACAGGGCGAATATATTTTGACAGGGACTACAATCTCAAATGACGGAGATTTTATAAATATGAATAAAGGTTATGAAGATATCTATATTATGAAACTAGATGCCAATGGCAATCTCAAATGGAAAAATCTTCTTGGAGGTAG
>VGWD01000032.1 GCA_016873735.1 Ignavibacteria bacterium
AGTGCATCACCACTTATGATTGATCTGGTTATTGATTTCTGCCCATAAGGTGCTGCATTTGAAACTATTTCCACTTCAATAGTATGTGAACCCGATCTTTTGGGAACAAATTTGATTGGTAATTGAAGGGATGTATATGGTAGATATGTTGTTCCAACCAATGAGGCTGTGTCGATGATGAAAGACAATCTGTCACCGGAAAGAATCGAAAATGACTCAATGAAAAGCGGCATGGTGCCTGCAGTTTTGAATAGAAGTCCGGTCGTGTCTTTTGTGCCGAGTTCTCGAATGGTTCCGACATAAATATCTTGTTGATTGATAATGGGAATCACACCTTTCCCATATACATCAACATTGACACTGTCTCGAACAAAGCCATTTGTATAAAACAGATATCCCTTTTGTTCATATCGAATTGTATCATCAGGTTTGAAAGTGCAGATGATATCTGTTGATTGATTGGGTGCGAGTTGCAAAAGCTTCAAGCCACCTGCAAATGTGCCATTGAAGATTGTATTCTGTCCAAAAGTTGAATCCAAACTGACAAATGCAGTATCATTTCCTGAATTGATGATACGTGCGATTGTATCATTAGTGGACTGAACATGCCGTTCTTTCCAATCAATAGATATCGGATTGATTGAAGGCAATAATCCATTTCCTTTTAATACACCCTGATTGGGAAGTGATTTATTATTGTTAATTGTGAATACTTCCAATTGTTCGCCTTTGATTAATGGCGAAAACCTGCAGGGGATTTTGAGTGTATCCCGTGGTGAAATGAGTCGTGGAAACAAACCCATTGTGTCGACTTTGAATTGATCATTCTGTAACCCGGCCAATTGAGTAGCAGTCAATGAGGTGCCACCTGTATTCGCCACATGAATAAATCCGAACGATGTATCTCCTACGGATACATTCCCAAAATCATATCCTGAAACTGATAATGAAACGCTTTCCATCAATCCACTTATGATGGTATTTCTGACAATTCCGCAGCCGAGAAATATGCGGAAATTTGCTCTGGCAGAATCCTTGTCTCCACGCCCTATGAACTCTATTGCCAATGCGAAGGTATCATTTGGAGCAAGCTTTTTTTCAGTAAGATCAATGATGTTCAAACATCTGAATCTATCATCACCATCAAGGTTTGCGAATTTGATTTGGATTGTGTCTTTCCCAATATTTCGGACATTGAAAAAAGTTCTGACCGTATCACCGTTTCGTATCTTTTGAAAGGAAAGTGTATCAGGAATCGAAATCTTTGGCGCTATATAGGTAAATCTGCTCCTTGAACTATTTCCTGCATTGTCGATTGATTCAATGACGATGCTTGCATCTTTCAACATATTGATGACGGATGCTGTGAACGATGCCGAGAGATCGCCATCTCTGATTCCTGAAATCGCCCAATTCATGTTAACAGTGGAATCCCTGATAACCGAAAGATCGAAGAGCCCGCTATAATCATCAATAAGTCGTTCTTGTATGGTGGCTTTTATGAAACCACATGAATCCTTCATCACTATATGTGGTGCAGATGTGTCGATTCCCTGAACCATGCCGAAGGCAAGAGGAAATGCATAGGCATCATCCGGCCCGGTGCCATATAAAGCTGCATTGAATGCACCCTCCATCGTTGATAAATGATGCGTACCCGGTGTAACAGGCACCGTTGCATAAAACAACTGGGTTCCATTCAATCGTTGATTGGGCAAATTTGAAACTATAGTCTTGATGAGTCTATTATCCAGCTTGATGTGATCAACTGCATCTTCAGTGCACACAAGAGAAATGAAATGACGTAAGAATTGACGAGGATTTGTGGAAGGATTTTGAACCACATGAAATGAAGCTTTTGTAATTACCTTGTCAATGGAAGGTATCAACATCATGCATGGATCAAATGTTTGCAATCGTTCATTCGCAGAAAAACTACTTGTCATGTATTGAGCAATGCTGATTGGTTTATCTGCTTCAATCAACAATGGGTTGCGAATAAAAGACAATGTTTTGAAATCGCCCGGATTTGCGAGTAGATGTTGTTGATTGATATTCCAACCTTTAACTGTCACATTCGTATTTGGTTCGATGCAATGTATTCTGAAAAAATCCCCGATGCCATCATTATTGAATGGGAGTGTCACAAAAGATTTACCCCATTTTTCAGTCGGGTAGAGCATTTCAGTCAAATGATTTTTGCTATCGAATTCCTGAAGACCCAGTGGTATCGAGGCCCTGAGATGTCCACTGAAAACCCCAACCGGTTTATCCGAGCGAATGATGGTTCCGGATAAGTCGCCACTACCTGCGGGCAAGGTGTCTGATTTTACAAGATAACATTGTCCCTTATTCAAACGAATGATTGTTGATTCATTGGGTTGTATCTTCCCAAATGTTCTGCTTCTCGGAGCAAATTCAATCACTGTATTATTCTCGGCTGCAATGATCATGAATTCGCTTGATCTTGGGATTTTTCCCTGTAGGTCATCATCATGCATATAAATGTCATTTGGCCATGAATGAACGACATATTCACGACCCCATTTTGCAACAGGAATTGCTGAGAATCCATCGGTTGACAAAGATTGACTGCTCATTCCGGTTATTGTGATCGGTTGATCGGCCTCTATCTCTATTGCTTTTGCCTGTGCACGTTCAGAATCAAACATCTCAACATCGCCATAAGGGAATGTTAATTCAATGACCGTATCGCCGGGGACTTGATAATACTGGGAGGGTCTTGAAATGGGTGCTGCAATACGAATGGTTGTCGGCCTGATTGTGGAAATGGCCACCGATAATCTTATTCCACCTGGTAGGAGAATCAATTCATTTTGCATGAATCCAATGAGAAAATATCTTCCCGCATAACCTGATATAGCATTGGATGATCGTGAACCATTCTGGGCATGAACCGAACATACGCAGCATAAAAGAAGTAGCATGCATTGGAGATATTTTCGGGTTAGGTTCATATGTAATGGTGAATGATTCACTATTGTTTCAGATAATTGATGAGACCCTTCGGCAAATAAGGGAAAAAAGATGAGTTGACCAATGGAAAATAATCCGATATTGTGAGAAATGTTACAACATTTGCCATAAATGCTCGTTGATACACCGCATTCACTTCTTGAATTTCGAGATATATCAGACCCTAACCCTTCAACCATGGATTTCAAAGATTATTATTCTGTTCTTGGACTCACCAAATCTGCAAAGCCTGAAGAGATAAAAAAGGCATATAGATCTTTGGCGCAACAATTTCATCCGGATAAAAATCCGGGGGATACCAAAGCGGAAGATCGATTCAAAGAGATCAATGAGGCCTATCAAGTTCTGAGTGATCCCCAAAAGAAAGATAAATATGATCGCCTTGGATCTAGCTGGAATGCTCATCCCGGCGGAGCTGGAAGTCCATTTGACTGGCAAGCTTGGCAACAACAAGGTGGAGCCCAAACGGATTTCTCTCAATTTTCTGGTGGTTCGGGCTTTTCAGACTTCTTTGAAAGCATATTCAATGGCAATTCTACAAGAAGAACCACCAGAACGCAAAAACCTGCATCAGAATTACAGGCCACCATTTCATTTACGCAGGCATATAATGGATGTTCATTAAAATTGACCACTGGGGGGAAGCAAAGAGAAATCAAGCTGAAACCAGGTATTAGGGATGGTCAGACAATCAATATTCCTTCCGGACAAGATCATGATATCCATGTTAAAGTCCATGTAAAAGAAGATGCCTTATTTCGTCAGCAAGGATCAGACTTGGAAGCCGATCTTCATGTGCCTTTGTATACAGCATTATTGGGTGGGCAAGTCAATTTCAAATCGATGAAAGGCACTGTTGCCGTAAAAATTGCCCCTGAAACAAAGTCAGGTACAAAGCTGAGATTGAAAGGTTTCGGCATGCCTATTCATGGCAAAGAGCAAGAATTCGGAGATTTGATGTTGATTGTTGACATTGAGTTGCCCACAAATCTATCTGATGAAGAAAAAGAATTGATCACTTCACTTGCCGCATTAAGAGCAATATCATGAATATTTTAGTTACGAATGACGATGGTATAGATTCACCCGGAATTCTTGCCCTTGCACAAGCAATGAAGGAAATAGGGAATGTTACGGTGATTGCACCTGATCGTCAACAAAGTGCTGTTGGACATGCTTTGACTGTTAGTGCGCCATTGCGCGCTGTACCATTTCAAAGAAATGGAGACATGTTCGGTTTTGCTGTCAATGGCACACCCGCCGATTGCGTCAAGCTGGGGGTTTCAACATTGCTTGCCATTAAACCTGATTTGGTGGTTTCAGGCATCAATCATGGAGCCAATACTGCGGTGAATGTTATGTATTCAGGCACCGTCTCGGCTGCTACGGAAGCTATGATGATCGGTATTCCTGCTTTAGCGGTTTCTCTTACTTCATTCTCACTGGATGCTGAGATGTCGGTTGCTGCCGATTATGCAAAACTTGTGGCCGGTTCTATGCTTGAATGGGGTCTGCAAAAAGGCACTATTCTCAATATGAATGTGCCCGCAATCTCACGTGAAGAAGTAAAGGGCATGCGGATCACTCGTTTGAGTAATTCCTATTGGGATGATAGTTATGATTCAAGAAAGGATCCTATGGGTAGGGAATATCATTGGATTGTAGGGGCATATCGAGTGCCCGAAGAAGCTGATATCGAAACCGATGATGGTGCTGTACGGAATGGCTGGGTTTCTCTTACTCCAGTGCATTATGATCTTACGCATCGAAAAGAAGTTGAACGACTACAATCATTGATATAAAAAGGAAGCCCCCAAACAAGTAAAGTGTTGGGGCTTTTCTTTGTTCATTATGAGCTTTTATTCAGGCTTGAATTCTGAATCATTGATTTCCTGATTGACAGTGTATTTGATATCATCAATGGAGATTACAATTGGTCCTTGTTCAATAACCATTTTTGATGGAAACTTAACTCCGCCAATATCAGTGTAAGTTCCAAACAGTCTGGAAACTTCGATTTCTCCTTGAGGACCTTTTGCAGTTTCCTTCACTGAATTCAGTAAGTATGTTTTGGCATCAAAAAACATTGTCTGTACTTCTCCTGTTTTGCTTTTGGATTCCACTACAATCGATGAGCCCTCCTGGCCTTTGATTGTGAGCGTATATCCTAATTCAATGAGGCGAGCCGACTGTGCTATATGGGCATCATCAATCATTTCTTGTTTTTCTGCATTGTCAGTTACTTCTTCAGTTTGCGGACCCATCATTCTCCAAGCTTGATTGCCATCAGTCATGGTTGTTTGCTTAAACATCTTGAAATCCATTACCATTACTTGTTTGCCCGGGGCTTTTTGCTTCATGGTGATATTTCCACGCAGTTCTTGCCCATTCATGTCAAATGAAGCAGTGCCGGTCGTAATCAAAGTAGAGATCTTTGAAATATTATCCATGCCACCCAAAGCCGCACGATGTTTTTCCATCAATTGTTCAGGCGTGAGATCTACTTTCTTGGATTCTGCTTTTTTGGGTTCCAATTCATTCGTAAACTCATAAACCGGACCGAATTGTCTTAATGTCTCAAGGACGTCCGGGTTACCAACCACAACTATTGATTGCTTCGCAAGATGCTTGGAAACAGCTGATTTCATTTGTTCGGGCATAATTGCATTGAATCTTGTCGGAAATTCTTTTATCACGGAAATAGGCTGATTATTGTAATCTGCATTGAGCAATAAGCTGGCAACATAATCGGAGTTCTCAAAATTCATTTTGAATTGTCCAATCACGAATCTCTTGATCAAATCAAGTTCATCATTGGAGGTGGCTTCATTTGCGAGTTTACCCATTTCAGCTTGCATGACTTTGATTGCTGAATCAGTCACAGAATTACGAACATCCGCTCCACAGATATATCGATTCACATCACGTCCACTTGTCAAATATGCAAATGGAGTATAGGTATATGAATATGTTTCGCGAAGAGTTTTGAAGAGTCTTCCTGAAAAACCTGCACCCATTAAATTTGATGCCAAACGCAATGCTTCAAAATCAGGATGATTATTTGGTATTGCAGTTGAAATCAATGCTGTAGAAGATTGCACAGAGCTGGGTCGTGCTATGAAATAGACACCTTGCGGCATGGGATTAGGTTTTGGCGTACGAAATTCATTCACATCACCTGGTTCCCAAGATCCCAATGCTTTTTCTAAAATTGCTTTAATCTCTTCTGGCTTCACATCTCCAACAACAGCAAGTGTTGCATTGTTTGGACGATAATATGTAGCATAGAACTTCTTGATTTCATCCAAGGTGATGCTTGTATAGGATGCTTCTGATTTATGACGTGCAGAAGGATGATTGGAGCCATATGCAACTTTTCTGGAAAGTGATTGCAGGAGTGAGCCGGCATTGGCTTTTTCCAATTTCACTTCAGACATTTTCTGCTTTTTAAGTTTTGCGAATTCATCCTCCGGAAATGATGCTAAGCGTAATACATCAGAAAAAATCTCGAGCATAATCGGCATATGTTTTAAAATGCTTTCACCTGTAACAGATGTTATATCTCCACTTGATGAAGCGGTAATACCTGCACCAACGCCGTCAAGCTCTTTGGCGATTGTCAAGGCATCTCTTTTTCCGGCACCCTTGGTTAGCATCTCAGCTACCATCGCAGCAGTCCCCGGAATAGATTCCGAGACTTCTCCTCCGCGGATTTGTAAGCGAAGATTCACAGTAGGCTGTTCATGGTCTTCAACAACGAATACTTTCAATCCATTGGAGAGAAACAATTCCGTGTATTTTGGAAAAGCAAATTCTTTGGTAGGCAAAGGACCCGGCTTTTCGCCAAGATTAAATCCTTGTCCAAATGCAGATTGCATTCCAAAGATGAATGTAAAAAGAATAACGTATCGTTTCATGATAATTCAAATAAGTGTGATCAAAAGGAAGATTATTGTTTTTGTTTAGGCATATACTGAAGGATTACTCTTGAGTCTTGTGTGAAATATTGATTAGCCACTCTTTTTAGATCCTCTTTTTTGATCGACATGAAATCTTTGATTTCTGTATTGATCATTGATGCCTTGCCAAAATATGTGTGATATCTAGCAAGAGAACGTGCTTTTTCTAGTACATTCTTTTTCCCTTCAATAAAACGCACCTCGGCAATGTTTTTTGCTTTCGTAAATTCTTCATCAGTCACGCCATCTTTTTTTACTTTTTCGATTTCTTCATCAATTGCGTTGATGACGTCATCAGGTGTTTTGCCGGGTGCAACAATTCCAATACCATACATCATTCCGGATGCTTGAAGATTCTGCGCACCACCGCTTGCTTGAACTGCAATTTGATCTTTGTCCACCAATCGTTGATATAAACGTGAGCTTTCGCCTGAACGCATGATATCCATGAGCATTGACATTGCATAGGCATCCTTCTCTCCGATCTTTGGACCTCTATATCCCATGAACACAGCGGGTAATTGAGCTTTCTGATCATCTATTGTTTCGCGACTTACTCCCGGCGCCATTGGTTTAAGGGCAACATCTGAACGCTTCGGTTGCGGACCTTTGAGAAGTTTTCCGAAATACTCATTTACGAATCCTTTTACTTGCTTGACATCAATGTCACCGGAAACAACCAATGTTGCATTATTTGGCTGATAAAAATTATTATAGAATTCCTTGAATTCTTCGATGCTGGCATTATCTATATGCTGAGCAGATCCGATGGGAGTCCAGCTATACATGCCATTATTGAAGAGCTTGCCAGAGGTACGCTCGAACCAATCACCATATGGAGAATTGTCATAGCGACTTTTTCGCTCTTCTTTGACTACACCGCGCTGTGTTTCAACGCCAATTGAATCTACATGTAATGTTCGCATGCGTGCAGCTTCAATCCACAATGGCAAGCGGACTTCATTGCTTGGTACTTCAAAATGATAGACAGTCTCATCAAACGATGTATATGCATTCAATTCGCCACCGGCTCCTTGAATCAATTTGTCGAGAGAAGCTCTCTTATAATAATCGGTTGCCTCGAACATGAGATGCTCAAAGAAATGTGCAAACCCTGTTCTTTTAGGGTCTTCGTCTCTTGCGCCTACTCTGTATTGAACCAATACAGCAACATTTGGTGCAGATACATCTTTATGAAGAATGACATGCAATCCATTCTTCATGGTGAATTCTTCAAAGTTGATCGGATTGATTTGTGCATGTGCTAGATCGGTCAGAATGCCAATGGCAATCATGATCGTCAATGACAACATGGAAATTTTGGAGTATTTCATGGAACTCGTTCTATAATGAAACATGAATGGTATTGTTTATGCTTTCCCATACCCTTTGTATTTGTCATATTTGGCGCTATACATCACAATGTTCATGGAACTATCTCGCAATGTGCCACCGGAGGGTGATAGATAAAACTTTTCGATGCTGTTGGTTATTTGCTTAGAGGGAACACCGGGAGAATCAACATAAAAATGAACAGTATGATATCCCAATATCAACTCAGAATGCTGAGTTTGCTTAAGTAAATTCTCATGAGAAAATATGAGCAAATCTTCTTCCATTGTTAATTCGATTAAATGATGAATACGATTACGTTTTGTAATGACACAATGTTTCACAGAAAAAAAAGAGCAAGCCACGCTGAATGGTCTTGCTCTATACATTCGTCTTATCAATTATCTATACTGGCGCAAATATTCCAAACGATCTTGTAATTGAGCGATTGGAATCAGCAATTTATCTTTACCTAAAATGGCATCTTGTGGATCAGTGAAAACCAATTCATAGTCTTTGCTCATGATGATTGCCTCTTCGGGACATACTTCTTCGCAAAAACCACAATAGATGCATCGCAGCATATTGATTTCGAATTTTTCGGGATAACGCTCTTTTACTTTATCCGTTTCACCAGCACGAACTTCAATGGCAAGCGCAGGGCATACTCTTGAGCATAAACCGCAAGCAACACAGCGTTCGCCTTCTTCTTCAAGAACCAATACGGGACGTCCGCGATATGATCCTGTTGGTATCCATTTTTCTTCAGGATATTGCCTGGTGAAACTTGGTTTGAACATTTGTTTGAATGTCAAAGCCAGACCACGTCCGATCTCAGGAAGATAAATTTTTTCCCAAAATGACATTCTCTCAGATTCTATATTATGCTGTATGTTCATGGATCTCTCCGTGTTGTCATTGTAGTATTACATGATTCCGAAATGCTTGAGCAACATGATTCCTGTACCTGTCAATAAGATATTGGCAAGTGCGAGAGGCAACATGATTTTCCAACCTAAATTCATCAATTGATCATATCGAAAGCGTGGAAGTGACCAACGTACCCAGTAAAAGAGGAATAACATCGGTACTACTTTCGCAAAAAACACACTGAACTGAATCAACCCCAATAATGGATTGCCTTGGCCAATTCCGATTGTAGCCAATTGTTCATACAAGAATGGTATGTCCCAGCCACCAAGATAAATCAATGCCATCAAGCAAGATGCGGTGAACATGTTCACATATTCGGCAAGATAAAATAGACCGAATTTCATTCCGCTATATTCTGTATGATAACCTCCAACCAATTCAGGTTCTGCCTCGGGCAAATCAAAAGGAGCTCGATTGGTTTCGGCAAATGATGCCACAAGAAAAATCAAAAAACCCAATGGTTGAAAAAATGCATTCCATTTTCCGCCTGACTGTGATTTCACTATTTCTACAAGGTCGAGTGATCCTGATATCATGAGAGCGCCAATCAATGCAAGACCCATTGACAATTCATAGGAAATCATTTGGGCTGCTGAACGAAGTCCGCCAAGAAGTGAATATTTATTATTGGAAGACCATCCCGCCAATGTAATGCCATATACACCGATAGATGACATGGCCAGAATATAGAGTATGCCTATATTGATTCCCGGTGCGACCGCCATGATATTGGCACCATTCACATAGTATTCACCAAAGGGGATTACCGCATAAGCTGCCATTGCAACTGTCATTGAAATAAGCGGAGCAACCAAGTGATACCGTTTGTCAACCATTGCCGGGACTATGTCCTCTTTGGTCCAAAGTTTGAACACATCTGCAAATGATTGAAATAAACCGAGTGGTCCAACTCGATTTGGTCCAACACGATTCTGCATCCATGCCGATATCTTACGTTCGAAATACACAAGGTATGCCGCTATGACAAGCAGTCCATTTACGATGATGAATAGTTTTGCGCCAATGATAAGTGCGCCAACAGGAATCGCATCCATCTATTACCTGCAATTAAATAAAGTGCAACATTACACTTGTGGTTTCAACACATGTGATTCATATACTACGGATTTGGCCTCTGGTTCTGATGCCTTTCCGAGTTTTAAACCTTGATATTCTTCAAGTAGGGCATAGCTCATACCATTGAATTGCTGATTGTGCAATGCAATGTGATTGAATACATCTTCTGCACGTGAGAAATTCATTGGATTACCACAAGCTGCGGAAATGCCTGAAAGGATATTCCACGTTGGACGTGAATTACGACGCTCGCCTTGAGTCCAACGATCATTGAATGCTCCCAATTTGTCCCAACGGCTCATTTTCATTCCCATGTGGCGCTCATTCTCTTTTGTTGTTACAGCAGGTTCAATCAATTGAACTCTGTTGTCGGCATTGGTGAATGTTCCTTCCACTTCAGCATATGTTGATGCAGGAAGAACGATTGATGCTGATTGAGTTGTAGGATTTGCATTACTTGCTATTGCAATTACATACTCAACTGAAGAGGCATAAGCTGAAACATCTTCTTGTACTGCTATGATAACTTTGATTTGATGCTTGGCTATACGCTCGGAAAGATTGTCTTTCGTTACTGCATCATTTGAACGTAGTCCCAATGCAATTGCCCCGGCATGATTCGGTGTTCTATCAGCCAATTTGAGAAATTCATCTGCAAATGATGGATCGTTATGATCAATGAAATCAATATTATGAGTATTGACTGTTTCGCGAGCGAATGTCGCAATTGCATGAATATCTTCATTTGTCCCGCGAGAAGATCCGATAATCATGATCTCTGATGGCTTATATGCCTTGATGATGTCTGCAGTTGCGGCAATGGCCGAATTCCAATCACTTTGCATGCCTTTGATCATTGGCTCGGCTATGCGTTCCTCATTGACGAAATGATAATTTTCCAATCTTCCGGCATCACACATCCAATATTCATTGACATGCATATTGGTTCTTGGTTCAATCCTTTGCAATTCATTGTCACGGACTCCCAATTTCACATTGCAGCCACGAGCACAACCCGGACAAATGGAATTGGTGAAACTCATTTCCCAAACACGTGAATGAAATCGGAAATCGATACTTGTCAAAGCTCCAACCGGGCATATATCAATAACATTCATAGAATATGGACTGTCAAACTCCATACCCGGAAATGTTTGAATCGTCACATGATCACCGCGTTGTACAAAAGTCAATGCGGGTTGTTTGGCGATTTCGTCCGCAAAGCGAATACAACGCGAACAAGAAATGCAACGCTCACCATCAAATAACACATTGGGTCCGAGTGGGACTCTTTTGTCCTTATGATTTTTCTGCTCTATGAAACGGCTCTTTCCATTGGAATGTTTGAAAGCATATTCCTGCAATTTGCATTGACCCGCCTCATCGCAAATCGGACAATCAAGTGGATGATTGATGAGCAAAAATTCCATGATTGCATGCTGTGCATGTTCAGTACGCTGACCTTCAGTATCAACAATCATTCCGTCTGCTACGGGTGTAGCGCAAGCAATACTCAATTTTGGTCCCCATTGTACAAACACATTGCCCGAGGCATCCATTTCAGGTTGGCCATCCGCAGCTTTTTTTGGAAAACCCACATTCACCAAACACATTCTACAATTACCCGCGACACTCAAACCGGGATGCCAGCAAAAATGGGGAATTGTTTTCTCTGCATGAAGAGCAGCTTCAATGATGGTTTGGCCCGGGGCCGCTTCAATTCTTTGTCCGTCGATAATGATCTGAGGCATAAATCGATGCTCCAAGTACGGTCTTTGATTGTTCAGTCTTGTTAACAGATCGATCTCTAAAGAGATGCATGTGCCAGCTATGGAAAGGACAAAGCCCTTCGGCATGATATGGCAATAATCGTGGTCAAATTACAATTTTTTAGCCAAGCAAGAAACATCAAATCTTCCACATTGGAGCATTTTTGTGATGTTCCGCTGCAATGAAAATGGCGTTTCGGGGCACAAATGTTCCTCACCATGTGTTATATCCCCATATGAACACAATCCTCCATTGGTTTACAACCGATTTACGCCTTCATGATATGCCTTCGCTTCACGCAGCCAAGGATGCAAACGCGCTCTTACCTGTATATGTTATTGATCCGCAATCGGATATTGATACAATACATGGTTTCCCACGAATTGGACCAATTCGCAAGGCATTTATTCTAGAAACAGTGTATGCTCTCAAAGAGCATTTGCAAACTCTTGGGAGTGATCTATTGATTGTTGAAGGATCACCGGAAATCATCATTCCCAAACTTGTCAGTATCTATGCTGTGGACCGCATACATGTAGAATTACCATTTGCATCTGAAGAGATCAAGCGAATTGCAGATGTTGAATCAAAAATTACGATACCAATCCATCGCTTTGAAAGTAGGACAATGTTTCGGGAACAAGATTTGCCTTTCGCATTGGATCAACTCCCTGATATATTCACAGAATTCAGAAAAATGATTGAAAAAGCTTGTGGCTATGCAATTCAATCATGTGATGATTCGCCATTGCCTCCGCTTCCAATTGCATCGAAAGACATCACTGTTCAATGTATGGGGCAGCATGAAGAGCATATTGTTCAGGCCGATCCAAGAGCCGCTTTCAGAGCCATCGGTGGGGAAATTGAAGGTTTAAAGAGATTGCACTATTATGTTGCTGATACTCATGCCATCTCCACATACAAAGAAACAAGAAATGGCATGATTGGTGATCGGTATTCATCAAAATTTTCACCTTGGTTGGCTTTGGGTGCACTATCTGCAAGGAAGATAATTGAATCCATTAATGCCTATGAACTACAGTATAATGCAAATGAATCAACCTATTGGATGAAGTTTGAATTGTTGTGGAGAGAATTCTTTCAATGGACACTGAAAAAACATGGTGATGCATTCTTCAGAGCAGAAGGAATACGAGGAAAAAAACAAGATGTCAAACATGACCCACAATTGATAGAACATTGGAGACTCGGAAACACTCCCGATACATTCGTTAATGCAAACATGAAAGAATTACTACATACGGGGTATATGTCCAATCGCGGTAGACAAAATGTTGCAAGTTATTTTGTTCATAATTTGCAACAAGATTGGCGAATCGGGGCTGCATGGTTCGAATCTCAATTGATTGATTATGATGTGGCCAGCAATTGGGGGAATTGGATGTATGTCGCAGGAGTGGGGAATGATCCTAGGCAGGACAGAGTGTTCAATACCAAAAAACAAGCCGATATGTATGATCCGGATGGGGAATATCAAGATCTGTGGCTTCATGATCATATGGCGAAAAATGAGCATTGATGCGGTTCTTTCGCGTTTTTTTTGTTTTTTTGTATTGATTTTTCATCTTCATCTGTTTCAGATCATCCGTTTTTGGAATCGTAATGTCACAATATCATTCCTATATCGCAATTGAGCATTTATCCGATCACATTGGGAAGGAAGTAACCCTCAATGGTTGGGTTTCAGACAGAACCGATAAAGGCAAATTGTGCTTCATCAAATTGCGTGATGGATCAGGCATCGTGCAATGCGTAGCATTCCGGCCAAACATAGGTGATGAACTCTTCGATCAAGCAAAATCCCTCACCCAAGAAAGTTCGGTGTCCATTACAGGCACGGTTAGAGCAGAATCACGTGCACCGAGCGGAGTGGAACTTGATGTGGTAAACTTAAAAATATGGCAAATAGCAAAAGAATACCCCATAACACCCAAAGAGCATGGTACTGAGTTTTTGATGCAACACCGTCATCTTTGGCTTCGCAGCACGCGCCAAAACGCAATTATGCGCATTCGTGCAGCAGTGATTAAGGCAATCCGTGACTTCTTTGATGGTAATGGCTTTAAATTAATGGATTCGCCAATACTTACCCCAAATGCCTGCGAGGGTACTTCAACATTGTTTGAAACAAAGTATTTCGATTTAGGTAGTGCTTATCTATCACAGTCGGGACAATTATATGCCGAAGCAAGTGCCATGGCACTTGGAAAAGTGTATACATTCGGTCCCACATTTCGTGCTGAAAAATCAAAAACACGACGTCACTTGACCGAATTTTGGATGGTTGAGCCTGAGATGGCATTTTTTGACTTGAATGATGACATGGATCTGGCCGAGGATCTTGTGGAATACATCGTGCAATATGTTTTGAAGACATGTCAAAAAGAATTGGCAGCCATGGGTCGCGACATTTCAAAATTGGAAGCGATTCGCCGTCCATTTTACAGAATGAGTTATACCGAAGCAGTTGAATGGCTGAATAAAAATGATGTGAAACTCAATAAAAAACAATCCGATGGTTCTGAAATCCAAATAGATTTCCCATGGGGTGAGGATTTTGGCGCTCCTCAAGAAGAAGCCATCATGCAGCAATTTGATAAACCCTGCATCATTCATCGATATCCGGCAGAAGTGAAAGCATTTTACATGAAACGTGATCCTGATCAGCCGAAAGTTGCATTGGCCATGGACATGCTCGCCCCTGAGGGTGCTGGTGAAATTATTGGTGGAAGCCAAAGAGAAGATGACTTTGATGCTCTGCTTTCTCGCATTGAACATGAAGAATTGCCTCGAGAAGCATTTGAATGGTTCCTTGATTTACGGAAATACGGTTCGGTGCCTCACTCAGGATTTGGTCTTGGCGTTGAGAGAACAGTCAAATGGATTTCGGGCGCTGAGCATATCCGCGAAGTGATTCCATTCCCAAGAATGATTTACAGAATAGTTCCCTGATTTTACAGGCCGGTTCTTCCGGCCTTTTTTGTACCTATGAAACTTTCACTCTATAATACCCTCACAAAAAAGATAGAACCATTCGAGCCATTGAATGATACTGAAGTTCGTGTGTATTCATGCGGACCGACAGTATATGATTATGCGCATCTTGGAAATCTCAAAGCATTTTTATTTCCTGATATTTTGCAAAGAACGCTTCGAATTGTTTGTGGCTATCGCGTGAAGTGGGTCATGAACATTACAGACATCGATGACAAAACTATTCGCGATAGTGCCATTGGAAGTGAACTCTGGAATCCTGCATTTGGAGAACAGACACAAAATCCCAAAGCGAATTTGCAATTATTGACTTCATTCTACGAACGGGAATTCCGTAATGATCTTGCAATAATTGGGATAAAACAAAGCGATATTTCCAGTATGCCAAGAGCAACTGATTTCATTGGTGAAATGCAGGATTTGATTCGCAATATTCATGCTAGTGGTTATGCATATGTTTCCGATGGGAGCGTATATTTTGATGTTGCAAAATGGCGCGAAAAGGAACACTATGGAAGACTGTTTGCGATTGATGTGGAACACTTCAAGTCAGGAGTGCGCATTGATGCAGATGAATATTCTCGTGAACATGTCAGTGACTTTGTCTTGTGGAAAGCAGTGAAAGATGATGAGCCATACTGGGACTTTGTTTTGGCCGATCAACAACTTCCCGGAAGACCCGGTTGGCATATTGAATGTTCCGCTATGGGGCATGCTTTGTTGGGACTCCCATTTGACATACATACAGGTGGAGTTGATTTACGATTCCCACATCATGAAGATGAAATTGCACAAAGCAAAGCCGGATATGGTGAAGAAACAGCTCAATTCTGGTGTCATAATGAATTTCTCGAAGTAGAAGGTAAGAAGATGAGTAAATCACTCGGAAACTTCTATACTTTGAGAGATTTATTGGACAAAGGAATGGATCCCATGGATATTCGATTCTCCTTGGTAAATGCACAATATGGTTCCGTGTTCAATTTCACGGAATTTGGTGTGGAATCTGCTTCAAAAGCTAGAAAACGTGTACAGGAATACATCTATGCTTGCTTTGAAGGAAATTCAGGCCATGATAATCATGCAGAAGAATTGCATCGCTTAAGACAAGATTTCTTTTCGGCATTATGTGATGATCTCCATATGCCTAGAGCAATCGAAGCATTGTTTTCTTTCATGAAATCATGTCCCGCTCAAACTCTTTCGCATCGAGACAGACCAGCTTTTTTGGAATTGATTCATGAAATCAATGAGATTGTTGGTGTATGGGTAATCGCGCCAAGACCTGAAAACAATGATATACCCCAAGAAGTACAAGATCTTGCAAAACAGAGGTGGGAAGCAAAAGCATCAAAGGATTTTTCAAAGGCGGATGAAGTAAGAAAACAGCTTGCCGACCTTGGTTATGTAATCAAAGATTCCAAAGATTCCTATACCATTCATAAAGAAGAATGAAATCCATCGGTATCATAGGTTATGGAGCATTAGGGTCATCATTGGCTCATGCACTTCACAATGCCGGACTTTTGTCATGGATTTGCATAAGAAATGAACATCACATACAGCAAGCCCAAGAATTGAATGTCCCAATCTTCAACTCGATTGATGAAATTAACGTTCTTGATTGTAGCATAATACTTGCGGTAGTAGATTCTTCGATTCAGGTTATCGCGCAAGAGATACATCACTCGCATTCCTGGAAAGGATGTCATGCATTGATGCATTGCTCCGGATCACTTGGGACTGATGTCCTCAGAGGTGCAGATTCATCAATCAAATTGATTGCGATGCATCCCTTTCAAACAATTGTCACACATGCTGATCTTCCAAATACACCTTGGGGGATTGATTGCGATGCATCGGATTTTGCTGAAGTGTCTGGTTTGATTGAATCAATGCATGGAATACCATATGCTCTTTCGATACAAGCCAAAGCTAATAAGTCTTTATATCACGCCACTGCTGTTGCATCTTCCAATCTGCTTCAAATGCTGATTGCTCTGACCACCACCATTGCTGATGAAGCAGGTATCCCATCTGAACTCTTTCTGCCTCGCATACAATCAACAACATTGAAGCGAGCGCATGATTCGCTGGCTAATAATCAATCGGCATTGCAGGATTTGACAGGCCCACTCATACGTTGCGATATTCAAACCATACAAGCCAATAGAGAAGCAATTCGACTTATTCCCGGTATGGATGCAGTGTATGTGTCCCTTTGCAAGGCAACAATTCCTCAATTGAAAGCAATGCAAAAGCTCACTGATCTTGAAGCTGACATATTGATGAATGCATTGAACATTCAAGGTCTTAAGGAATAAATGCCTATTGAATTCGTATCTTTGCGAATACTATTCTGGAGTTGAGACATGTTGATTCGTGTATTGATTGTATTCTTTGGATTGACATTATTGCTCGCCGATCCGGCTGATGCTTATGCGCGTAAAAAACGCAGAGTGTATAAAAAACGAAGTGCGGTATCAAAACCAAAGAAATTCAATCATGATGATGGAAATTTCTCCATACAATTTCCATATTCACATGGAGAGATAAAAGGGGATACTTCAAATATATCCACGACATTCGGTCCAACTGAATTTTATGCATATGTGTCCAATGGTTCGCAAAGTGCATCCATGGTTGCATTCTATGAGTTGGATATAAAGAAGGTGCAAGAAAAAGATTCGGTTTTGTCTAAGAATAGCAAAATTCTGCTGGATACATTGCAACAACAACTGATAGCCAATCTTGGTGGAACAATGCAAAGGAAAGTTAAAATTGTTCGAGAAGGGTTGTATCATTCAAGAATAGTATATTTCACTGCGAAAGGCGAGGGAAATAAAACCGTGTATTTCAAATGTGAAAATGTCTTTGCTCCACCACGAATATATCAATTGCTGTATCAGTCATCAATCAAGAATGCTCCGGACAATGCTGAAGCTAAGAAATTTTTTCAATCATTCTCTTTGAAAAAGAAATGACCTTATCAAAAGATGTGCGGATATATGTCGCCGGACATCGTGGTCTGGTTGGTAGTGCGATTCTTGAGTCTTTACAGGAACAAGGGTATTCCTCTTTGATCACAGCAGGAAAATCCGATTTGGATCTATGTGATCAACATGCTGTACTGTCATTTTTCAAGCAAGAAAAACCGGAATATGTAATACTTGCCGCAGCAAAAGTTGGGGGAATTCATGCAAATCGTATCTATCCTGCTGAATTC
>VGWD01000033.1 GCA_016873735.1 Ignavibacteria bacterium
AATGGCGGTATTTGATTCATCAACCGAATTCTGCTCTTGGAATTTCACGCCACCTTTCCAGATCAAATCATAGGTGCGTTGAGGCATGAATTGCTCCATATTGCGCAATTCAACTTCCGTTTTGCAGGCATAGGAATTTCCACTGATGGTGAATGTCTTCACAATCGCGCTGCCGGGAGCAAGCTCATGTATGGCGCTGATCGTGATTGACTCATTGCCTTTCAATGTATATGAACGCTTGTCATTTGTGAATGCGAAATGCATCGATTTCGTATCGACTTTCTTTCCTTCATTATTTACATAGGTGATTGTGGCTTCGCGCTGACCACGATAAATCAATTGAACAGGAACACCGGGATATGTTTTGTTATGCCATGAAGTATAATTCTTCAATTCCCATCGAGCAATCGAACCACCTTTTGTACTGATCATGATTCGAAGAACATCAGTTTCTATGCGAATGAAGTCTTCGGCATTGGAACCATTATCGCCTGAGATTGTGTCAGCAACTTTTTTCTTGGCTTCCTGTGCAGAACTTGGCATCGATTTCTTCGTTGCTTGTTTCTCCACGGGTGTATTGACTTGTCTTTGTGTGGTGCTCATCCATAGTATCCATCCTGTGAGGATGAGTGAGATGAGGACGAATCCTATGATACTGCGTTTGTCGAGTGATTGATTTTGCATAGTGAACTTTATGAAATAATCTCTGTGAATTATCCGAGTGATGAAAGATTCTCAAGAATTTTTGAATGAGAATCTTTGATTGATGTCAATTTTTCTTGTTCTGTCTTTACGACTTGTTCAGGTGCTTTGGAAACGAAACCGGGATTATTGAGCTTGCCTTCGATTAAACGAATCAGACCTGAAAGACGCTCGGCTTCTTTTGTCAAACGATCTTTTTCTTTCTCTTGATCAATAGCACCTGCAGTTTCAATGAATATGTCAATTCCACGAATCACCGATGACAAAGCATTATCGGGCTTCACTGCATCCGGCGCGATAATTATCGCACTTGCTCTTCCGAGTGATGAGAGTGTGGAAGATTGTGCCAATAACAATCCTGATAATTCCGCATCGGGAACACGTAAAATGACGGGTAGTTTCTGATGATTCTGAATATTTGCAATTGATCGCATTTTTCGAATTTCTTCAACAAGCATTTGCAGAAGTTCAAATGATTCTTCTACTTGCTTTTTCACATATTCTTGTTTGTATGAGGGATTAAGCGCATTGCAAATCATGTCCGTGGATTTCCCCGTTGCCAATTCCTGCCACAAAGTCTCTGAAATGAATGGCATTACAGGATGAAGCAGTCGCATTGTTCCATCAAAAATACTCATGGCAAAATGCACCATGCGTGCTTTTGCTTCTGCATCTTCACTTGCATTGATTTGTGACTTAAGAATCTCTACATACCAATCGCAGAAATCTCTCCAGATGAATTCATGCAATGTTCGAGCATATTCGGTGATGCGATAATCGTGCAAATGATTGGCAACCTGCTTGATTGTGGAATGATAGCGAGAACGAATCCACAGATCCGCAGCGCTCATTTCATCTTCGGACAATGATGATTTCCCACCCGCGAATTGATTTTCCTCACGTTTCATCAGCAGGAATCGTCCGGCATTCCAGATTTTATTCGCAAAATTTCTACCAAGTTCAACTTGGGGAACATCTTGTTCTTTCACTTCAAGTCGCACATCAGTTCCAAGTGGAGCCAGATAAACTATTGTGAAACGCAAGGCATCTGCACCGTATTTGTCGATCACATTGAGCGGGTCCGGAGAATTGCCGAGAGATTTCGACATCTTTCTGCCTTTGCCATCACGAATGATGCTGGTGAAATACACATCTCGAAATGGAATTTTGCCCGTGAATTTCAGTGATGCCATGATCATTCTGGCAACCCAGAAAAAGATGATGTCCGGGCCGGTCACAAGAAGATTCGAAGGAAGATAATACGACATATCCTCTGTTTGTTCATTTGTGCCATTGGCAAGCCATTGCATCGTGGTCATGGGCCAAAGCCATGAAGAAAACCACGTATCAAGGACATCAGGATCTTGAACAAGGTTTGCATCTGCGGGCAGTCCAAGTTTCTTGCGTGCTTCTACTTCGGAAGCCGCTGCGGTAAAGGATCCATCTTCTGCATAAAAGACAGGAATGCGATGTCCCCACCATAATTGTCGTGAAATACACCAATCTCGTATGCCGGTCATCCAATGTTCATAGGTTTTCACCCAATGATTTGGATAAAATGTAATTTCACCCTCAAGAACGGCTTTCAGAGCGGGCTCCGCAAGAGGTTTCATGTTTACGAACCATTGATCGCTGAGATATGGCTCAACAGGTTCGCCGCCGCGTTCTGAAAAACCGACATTGTGCGTATAGTCTTCAACTTTTTCGATGAGATCAAGTTCTTTCAGGCGTTCCATTACCTTTTTGCGTGCTTCGAAGCGATCCAGACCCTTAAATTCACCTGCCAATTCATTGAGTGTTGCATCCGCATTGATGGCATTTGGCATGGGAAGGGAATGTCTGATACCAACTTCAAAGTCATTCGGATCATGGGCAGGTGTGATCTTCACACATCCCGTACCGAATGTGGGATCGGCATAATCATCACCGATAATCGGTATTGCTTTTCCTGTGATCGGAACAATCACATTCGATCCGATCAGATGCTTATAGCGTTCATCATGTGGATTCACCGCCACCGCCACATCACCGAAAATGGTTTCGGGTCTAACAGTTGCAACATTCAGCCAGCCATTTCCGGATTCAAAATGATAGCGAAGCGTATAAATATGCTCTTTCACTTCACGGAATAATACTTCTTCATCACTCAAGGCAGATTGTGCCACGGGTGACCAATTGATGATGCGCTTCCCTCGATAGATCAATCCCTCGTCAAATAGTCTGATAAATGTCTCACGAACCGCATTGGAAGCCGATTCATCCATTGTAAAAAGCGTGCGATCCCAATCACAGGAAATACCAATTGAGCGTAATTGCTTTAAAATGATATCGCCATACTGATTGCGCCATTCCCATACCTTTTCCAGAAACTTCTCTCTACCAAGATCATGTCTGGTGAGTTTTGATTCCCTTAATTGCTGTTCAACTTTAGTCTGTGTGGCTATTCCCGCATGATCCAAACCCGGAAACCAGCATGTTTCCATGCCTTCCATTCTATGTCTGCGGATATAGATATCCTGAATCGTATGATTGATCACATGTCCCATGGTGAGAACGCCGGTCACATTCGGAGGAGGCATCAAGATGGAATACGGCTTCTTGTTTGCATCAGTTTTTGATGAAAAGAGTCCGGATTGAAGCCATCGTTCATAGGTACTTTGTTCTATCCCCGAAGGATCATAAGATTTGGACAATTCGCTCATGGATGAAGTGATATTGGATGACTAAACAGAATTCATGTTGTGAGAGGCAAAAATACGAAATCTTTTGCTGTGAGCGGGGAGATAGCTTGATGCTTAATTCATTCAAATATTGCCTTATTCAAAAATATTTTTATGTTTGTACACCGTCTTGAGGGAAGCAGCACCCAAAAGACATAATCCAATCGATACTTTCAAACGAATTCTGAGACAGAATGACGTCAAAGTCAAGGTCCCGTAGTGTCCGTAAATCAAGGACACCCCGAAAGACCCGTTCGCTCACGAGTAGGATTGCATGGGGCAGAATCTCTGCCATCGCAATTGTCCTCGGAGTGTTCGTCTCAATCGTCGTCGCCGACAAAATTCCGCTCATCGGTGCATCATGCAATCCGGAACCGGAACCTCCAAAATACACACAAAAAATTCGTGAGTTAACATCCGAAGACAGCACTCGATCAATCGTTGCATTCAGATCACAGATTCAATCATTGATCGATCAATCAGGGATTTCATCGAATGGAAAGTTGAGTATTCGCATTATGTCTGCACAGCAGAATGAAATCTTTTTTGAGAAGAATCCTGATCATTATCTCACACCTGCTTCAACAACAAAACTCTTTCCAACATTTGCTGCCTTTGCATTGCTCGGTGCAGATCACATGATCTCCACAAAAGTGTTCACTGATGCACCGATTGAGGATGGCATCGTGAAGGGTGACATTTATCTTAAAGGATTCGGAGATCCCACACTCACTGAACCGGACATTAAAGAACTTGTTTCTGCGTTGGCCAAAAAAGGCATCAAAGGAATTGAAGGAGATGTATATGCCGATGCAACGTACTTCGATGATATAACCCAAAGACATATCTATAGCGGTGACAATGAAATCGTGGAAGCGCTTGCTCCCATCACTGCTTTGGGAATGAATCGAAATGGATTTGTGGTAGAAGTGCAGGCAGGTGAAGTGTCCATCATTCCTCATTCTGATGCCGTGATAGTTTCAAAGTCGGGTCTATCCGCAAAAGAGTCTCCAACGCCAATCAACAAGCCAAATAAGTCCAAACAAACAGCACAAAAAAAATCCAATAAGAAGATAATTTCCGCGGCTAAAAAGTCTTCCTTAAAGAAAAGTGCAAGCAAGAAATCCATACCTGCAAAATCAAAGAAAAAAGGAAAGAAAAAGGCCGCACTTGATCCGGAAATGCAAGAGATGATCAATTATGTCGGTGATGCACCTAAAGCACCGCGATCAAAATACCGAAGAGCGAGAGTAAGTATTTCAACAAGCATGAATGCTTCCGGAATGCAAGTGGTTTCGGTGAGAGGGAGAGGTTCCGCCACTTCATATCTTACAATGAAATCTCCTGACTTATTCATTGCAGGAGCTTTGAGATATCAATTACGAATGTCAGGAATTTCCGTTGGCGGTGGCATTGCAAGAGGGATCACTCCAAATGATGCGGAATTGCTTGCTGAATTCAAACATCCATTAAGTTATCTGGTTGGGCTCGTCAATAAGAACAGTGACAATTTTCTTGCAGAGCATGTGTATAAACTTGTAGGTGCATCAGCAGGTGGACAACAACAAACGGGAAAAGTCGCAACTGAAACAGTCAAGAGAATACTCTCCAATCATGGCATACCGGTAGATGGTATTTGCATCTTTGATGGCAGTGGACTTTGCAGAAAGAATTTGTTTTCTGCATCAGTACAAACAATGCTGCTCAATCGAGCATTGAAATTGCCATTTGGACAAGATTTCAAAAATTCATTGTCAGTTGCCGGAGTAGATGGCACATTGAAGAAAAGGATGCTTGGCACTTATGCTCAGAGCAATCTTCGGGCAAAGACCGGTTCGCTTCGCAATACAAGCGCACTTTCCGGCTATGCATATACAAGGGATGGAGAGCAATTGATTTTCTCCATCATTTCAAATGGACCTTCGGTTGGAGAATACAAACAACTCGAAAATCGCATCGGCGAAGCAATTGCTAATTTCAGTTATGCTTCTTCGTTGAAAGGAACACAATGATACGTCAATCACTCTTTGCAATCTTTTTTATATGCTCCATGTGTGGATTATCATGCAGCAATCATCAATCGAGCAATGATGCAATATCGATGGTGAGAACAAATCTGTGTGGTGGTGCCGATAGATCAAACAATTTTATGTCTGTAGCTGAGCGATTCACTGCTGAAACTGCGATCTTCGAGCAATTCCCCGTGAGTGATTCATTGGGATTGTCATCACTCATGGCTATAGATGAAGTAAATGTTGCTTTTGCAACCGAAAGCGGTTTTGTGGGAGTTGGGAATTCATCGCTTGTGAAATGGACATTGAAAATCTCAACAGGAAAAGGATATGTGGCATCGGGAATGTGTCGTGACACTTCCGGGAATGTGTATTGCGTAAGCACAACCGGCTATATGATCAAAATTTCTCCGGATGGCATCATGCAATGGCGCAAGCGATTGCTTTCCGATCATGCAGGACCAATCATTTGGTTGGATTTGCTGTCCGTGAAAGATGGTATCGTAGCTTGTGGCGATACTTCATTGTTCAAAGTTGATTTTGCCGGTAAAATCATGTGGAGACAAGATCGAGGATCAACTCCCGTGCGCACCATCAGTGCAGACAAGAATGAGAATTTATATGCTTCACATTCAATGAGAGAAATCGGTGGGACAGATACACTGCTTTGCTATAATCCGGAAGGCAGAGTTCGCTGGAAAGCAGTATTGCCATTTGTTCGGCTGACAACTCAACCTCTTGTGAATAATGATCGCATTTTTGTCGGCGGCCAACGCATGGACAATGGAAGAAAAACTCCTGCATTATTCTGCTTTAAGGATGAAGGAACAAAATGCTGGGAAAAAGTACTCACAGAAACGCCGAGATTTCTTTCTTCCGATGAAGCTTCTTTATATATCGTTTCATCTGAACCACGCATCGCCGAAAAAGCACGAACTTTGGTCATGGGATATACTCATGATGGCATCAAACGCTGGCATGTATATGTTTCTGCGCAAGCCGTTGCACCTGTGCTTGTGAGCAAATCCAATATCGGCTTGCTTGCCAAACATGAACAATCAGCCGCAGACTTTTTTCTCTTCGATAAAGAGGGTGTTCTTGAATCACAATTTTCTTTTGCCGAAAAAGGGAATTCAGATCAGGCGGATTTTCTCCCCATACCAACCGTGTTGAATGGCTCCACGATTGCATTGCCATGCAAAAATAAATCGGGAGTTGTCGCTGTGCAGAAAAAACGAGGATTATTATTCTGATCGAGAAGGCATCACGCGTCGATACATCCATAGTAAAAACCACTGTGCGCCAAGTCTACCGAAACTCAGGCCGATTGCCGCAGCAATGATTCCCACCGGCTGAAAAAGCGTCACCGTCAAAAAGATCAATGCGATCATTCCCCCAACTTCAATCATCGTGGAATATGTGACTATTGCATTTCTGCGATTATTCATCATGATGGATCGCAAATACGCAAAACTGATCGCAAGAAAAGGAAGAATAACAACAATGCGTGCAGGGAACACAGCAAATGAAGCCAATTCATCAGACAATCCATATAAACCTGATAATACCGGATGAATGAGTGGAGTAAACACAAGCAGTGAATAGATTCCTGATGTGGTGAGTCCTACCGTCACCCCGAATTTTCTCAATGGTTTATTTTGCTCATTGCGTGGGCCAAGCAATGCCAGACCAACTTCTTGATATGCAAATCCCACACTTCTGAAGATGAACACAAATGATTCGATGATAGGAAGAACCGCAAGTGATTCCAATGACATCGGACTTCTGCCGATAAAAAATGTGATGATCGGCATCGATGCCATTCCGATGAGTGAAGTAAGGGCAAGCGGAGTATAATAAGAAATCATATACTTATTTGTGAGTGGAGCTTCAGTGAAATGCGATGGTTCATTTCGAATGGCAATGATTGTTTCATGAGCCATGATACGTGTGGCTATTGATTCACAAATAACTCCCACAGTCAAAGCAATCCCACCAATATATGTTCCATGAAGAGTTGTATAATTCACCATGAACATGGCAGAAAGAAACATCGTGAGCAAACGAACCACGGTTCCGATCGCCACTTTGCGCGTTTGATGGGCTCGTATCAACAATCCTTGCCAAAATCTTCGAAAACCAATTGCTGCAGGCCATAGCACCATGGCAGCCAAGCATCCATACATCAATTCTCCCACCTCGGGACTGAGATTGAGCAAAGTGAATGCAATGAAGTTGAAAATGGGTGGGATGAGCGTCAAGAGCATACCCACAGTAACCATGATATTCAATTTGATGATAAATCCCCTGAGCGCATGATAACTCGCCGAATCTCTTACAAGTGCAATCGATGCACTCAACATCATGATGATGGGTGATTCGATGATCATGGCAATTGCTGTTGCTACACCATAAGCAGCCAGATTGTGTTTTGGGTCATCCAAACGAGCAATCAATGATGTCAATAATGGTCCTTCTGCAGCCATCATAAGCCAAGTGGCCGAGAGTGGATACCAAAAGCGGAAAATCGCGCGTTGACTCAGTGGTTGTTGTAGTGACATGGGATTCTTAGGGGTTGATTGCCATAATTACAATCATTCAATATGCTGCAATGATGCAATGTTACGGTATTTATGCGAGAGCATTTGCATAAAACCCTTTGCTTGGGACAAGCTTATGAAAAAATCGTAATTTTGTTACTGCATATACACTGAAGTTCACGATGTCAACACTGCTCTCCATCCAACATGTCATTAAGACATATCCCAATGGCCATACCGCCCTCAGGGATATCTCTTTTGATGTTCAAGAAGGAGAATTCATAGCCATCATTGGTTTGAGTGGCAGCGGAAAATCCACTTTGCTAAGATGCATCAATAGAATGCATGATGTATCATCCGGCAAGATTCTGTTTCGTGGAAAAGACATCACAGATTTGCAAGGTGAGGAATTACGAAAGTATCGCCAAGAATGCGGAATGATCTTTCAGCATTTCAATTTGGTGAAACGCCGTTCCGTGATGGATAATGTTCTGAGTGGTATGTTGGGAAGTGCATCCATTTGGCGTTCCATACTGGGTCAGTTCACCAAAGAAGACAGAGCATGCGCATTAAGCAATCTGGAAATCGTCGGGATTGCTGAAAAAGCTCCCGTCAGAGCTGATGCCCTCAGCGGCGGTCAACAACAACGTGTGGCGATTGCTCGCGCACTGATGCAGAATCCTTCCATCATTTTGGCCGATGAACCGGTGGCAAGTTTGGATCCTGCAACATCGCATTCAGTGATGAACTATCTTGAAGCAATCAATAAGAAACTCGGTAAAACTGTCTTGTGCAATTTGCATTTCATGAGCTTGGTCAGACGATATGCCACAAGAGCCATCGCACTCAAAGACGGCATCATTGTATTTGATGGAGATCCTCAAGAGATAACCGATGCACGCTTCAAGGAGATATACGGTGAAGATGCCGTGGAAGTTGAAATTCGATAAACACTAGAGAGATACTATATGGCTTGGTTTTTGCGTTCCAAGAAAAATATTGAACAATCCGAACAGAGAGACATGCCGGATGGCTTGTTTGTGAAATGTCCTTCCTGCAATGACATGATCTATCGCAAGCAATTCGAAGAACAATTCTTTACTTGCAATAAATGTGATCATCATTTTCGCATAACGGTGAAGGAATATGTTAATATTCTGTTCGATCCTGAAAGCTTTGTGGAAACGGATATCAATGTAACCTCAACCGATCCATTGAAATTTGTTGATACAAAGCCATATGTTGACAGACTCCGTGATGCAAAGAAACGTTCGGAATTGCATGATGCTTTGACAATCGGTCATGGAATGATTCATGGTCGCCCGATTTCATTTGCCTGCATGAATTTTGGTTTTGTTGGTGGAAGCATGGGTTCTGTTGTCGGTGAGAAATTTTATCGCGCAGCAAAACGAGCAATCAAAAAACGCATGCCTCTGATCGTGATTTCAACTTCCGGTGGAGCCCGGATGCAGGAAGCTGCATTATCTCTCATGCAAATGGCAAAAACAAGTGCTGTCTTGAGTGAACTTGCCGAACAAAAATTACCATTCATTTCTGTGATCACCGATCCAACCACGGGTGGCGTGAGTGCTTCTTATGCCATGCTTGGAGATCTTATCATCGCGGAACCAAAAGCACTCATCGGTTTTGCCGGACCTCGCGTTGTGGAACAAACCATTCGTAAAAAACTACCCGAAGGTTTCCAACGTTCGGAATTCTTGCTCGAACATGGCTTCCTGGACATGATCGTTCATCGCAAAGACATGCGCGATACATTGCATGCCGTCTTGAGTATGCTTCTTGATAAATAATCCACATGATATGGATATCATCTTGACATGATTTCAAGCGGTTCTTAAGTGGTTATTCACAGAATCTTACACATTGGGTCTTAGTTGTTATGGGCATTTTCATTGCCACATTCATCATTCTTTTCTGGCTGTGCCATTGCGCATATATGCTCGTGGTGCTCGAATGGAATCCTTTTTCTGTGTGGATGTGGCTACATGTTGCTTTGCAGACTTATCTCAGCGTAGGACTCTTCATCACCGCTCATGATGCCATGCATGGAACGGTTTCTGCACATAAGCGTGTGAACAATATATTGGGGTGGATTGCTTGTTTTTTGTTTGCGGGCATAAGTTATAAGCGACTCATCAACAATCACATGGCGCATCATACCTATCCCGGAACGGAACAAGATCCTGATTATGACATGTCTCAAAACTATGTGAAATGGTTTTCGCGTTTCATGATTCGATATACGACATTTCCGCAACTCGTCGTGATGGGTGGATTGTTCAATCTCTTGAAATTCATCTCTCCGGAAATCAATATTTGGATATTCTGGGTGCTCCCTTCAATGCTTGGTGCATTGCAATTATTCACATTCGGCACATATATTCCGCATCGCACCCCCCATACGCATGAGATGGAACCGCATAATGCGAGAACACTCAAAAAAAATCATCTCTATGCCATGCTCACATGCTATTTCTTTGGGTATCATCATGAGCATCATGCATCACCGCGCACTCCTTGGTGGAAACTTTATTCACTGAAATGATCACAGTGTTTGAAGATGTGACTTCGCCTGAGCTAGAATTTCTTCCTTGTTTTGCATTTTGTCCCAAACTGCATACATCATGCCGATACGATTATTTCCTCCGAGCAGGTGTCGATTGCGATGATAGAAATGCCAGTATAAACTATTGAATGGGCATGCATCCACACCTACTTTCTTCTTGGGATCAAATGAACAACTCTTGCAATAGTCGCTCATGGAATTGATATACGATGCACTTGAAACATAGGGTTTTGTCCCAACTATGCCACCATCTGCGAATTGACTCATCCCACGTGTATTCGGCATTTCCACCCATTCAATTGCATCCATATAGATTCCCAAATACCATTCATCCACGGCATCGGGATTGATGCCCGCAAGCAATGCATAATTGCCGGTGATCATGAGCCTTTGAATATGATGGGCATAGGCATGATCAAGCGATTGCTTGATGGTCATGGAAAGACAATGCATCGGGGTATCACCGGTCCAGAACCATTCCGGCAATTGACGAGTATGATTGAATGCATTCAACGTGGCATAATGTGGCATATACTCGCGATAGATGCCTCGCATATACTCTCGCCAGCCAAGAATCTGGCGTACATATCCTTCAACTTGCTCGATTGATATCAACTCGGGATGTATATTCATTGCATCTATCGCCGAAGTGATCACTTCCATCGGATGCAACATTTTTGTATTCAGAGAAAAGGAAATTCTGGAATGGAAAAGCGACCATGAACGATTGGTCATTGCATCCTGATAGCGTCCGAAATTCTCAAGTAAATGCTCATTGAAGAAATGCATCAATCTCAGCGATTCCTCGCGATTTTTTGGCCATGGAAAATGCTTGGGATCAACACTACCGATTGTCTGAATACCCATGCGATCGAGCATGGAAGCAAGTTCGGTGACATCATGATTAAAGCACAACGGCTCAGGAATGTCTATTGTTTTTGGGATTGATTTACGATTGTCTTTGTCAAAATTCCATATACCACCAATAGGTTCATTCCCATCCATCAATATCCCATGATGTTTTCTCATGAATCTGTAAAAGTTCTCCATGATGCGCGTTTTCTTTCCCTTGAATACTTTAACCCAAATCTCATCATCACTTAAAAAGTGTTCGCTGCTTTGGCATGTAGAAGGAATGACAAGTGAAGCGCACATATTGCGCAATTCTTCTTGCAATCTCCATTCATCTGGTTCTTGATATTCAAATGAAGAGGCAGTATGCAATCTGATTTGTCGGAGACATTCCGCTGAAATCGATCCTTGATTTTGCTCATCATCAAGTTTTACATAAATGACTCTATGCCCTGCCTGTTCCAATTCCTCAGCGAATGTTCTCATGGCTTGAAAAAAACCCAGAACCTTTTGAACATGATGCTTCACATAGATAGCCTCACTTCGTACTTCCGCCATGAGATACACTATATCATCACGGACTTCCCGATACCAAGAATGATAATGTGATAATTGATCTCCGAGAATCAGTCGGAGCGTCGGAGATTTAGGATTTGGAGGATTGGAATGCATATACCATCCGAACTTTCATGGAACGAGGGGAGATTGAACCGGATACCAACATGAGTCGATTGATGAGGCCATGAATCGCCAATGATTTTCTTTTCATCATTGCTTTAAATGCATGCTCAGCGACCGTCTTGGAAGATGGAACAGGAAGCAGTTTGAACAATGTGGCATTATGCATGCCCGCTCTTTCTTGGAAATTGGAATGTGTGGGTCCCGGACAATGTGCCGTTACGCTCACGCCATGATTGCGCAATTCAAAATTGAGTGCTTCGGAAAAACTCACAACGAATGCTTTGGTGGCATAATACACTGCCATAAGCGGACCTGAGTAGAAAGCAGCCACCGATGCGATATTGAGAATTCTTCCTTTTGTGGAAATCAGATCGTCGATGAAAAGGCGTGACAAAGACATCAGTGAAGAACAATTCAGTTCAATCATGCGATGTAACATGTCCTCTTCCATGTCTTTGAATTCACCCAATAGACCAAACCCTGCATTATTGACGAGACAATCAATGGTAAGCTTGCGTTCTTTGATCGCATCATGCAATGCGATTGCCGATCTTGAATCGGAAAGATCGCATGGAATGACATGCACTTGAATTGCATGTCTTTCGCGGAAGATTGTCGCGAGTTCTTCCAATGCAATGATATTGCGTGCGGAGAGTATCAGATGATGTCCCTCACGAGCCATGATATGTGCAAGTTCCAATCCGATTCCGGAAGAAGCACCCGTGATGAGTGTATATCGCATGATTATTGCTTAAGTCGTGAAGAAAATACTTTCTTGAATTTTTCAACTTTTGGTTTGATGACAAATGCACAATACGGTTGATCACCGTTCTGATTGAAATAATTCTGATGATAATCTTCTGCTGGATAGAATGTGGAGGCTTTCTCCAATGTTGTCACAATTGGATCGGAGAATGCGCCTGCTTTGTCAATTTCTTGTTTATAATATTCAGCTACATTCTTTTGATCGTCTGAATAATAAAAGATGGCTGAACGATATTGTGTTCCCACATCATTGCCTTGTCTATTCAGTGTTGTTGGATCATGTGTTTGCCAAAACACTTCGAGCAAGTCCTTGAATGAAAGTAATCTGGGATCATATACAATTCGACAGACCTCTGCATACCCGGTGGTTCCGGAGCAAACTTCTTTGTAGGTTGGATCTTTTGTTTCGCCACCCATATATCCACTTTCGACAGAATACACGCCTTTTAAATCTTGAAAGATTGCTTCCACGCACCAAAAACACCCTGCCCCGAAAGTGGCGACAGCGGTGGTATCAGTAAATTCCGGTTTGATTTCCATGTTTTCAATAGTATTGGTTTGAGTATTCGATTGCTCTGCTTTACAAGAGGCAAGAAGGCAAAAGAAGACGATGAATAATCTGACCATGATGATAGTATTCCATACTTGAGATGCAATATGAAGGCAAACACTCAATGTGCTTCCCTCGTTCCTTGGATTGAATCATGCCATCAAGCAAGATGATCATTTTTTCTTTCTTTGCTTTATCGCTTCAATGATGGCTGGCAAAATCGAAAGAAAAATAATGGCAAGAACCACGAGAGAAAAATTCTTTTTGACGATTTCTATCGTTCCAAAATAATATCCTGCCGTGATGAGAGAAACAATCCAGAGTATACCACCTGCAATGCTATAGGACAAAAAAGTGACATATCGCATGGATCCTATTCCGGCCACAAATGGAGCGAATGTCCGTACGATTGGGATAAAACGAGCCATTACGATGGTCTTTGTGCCATATTCCGAATAGAAATTCTGGGTTTTTTCCAGATGAGATCGTTTGAAGATTTTTGAATCGGCATTTGAAAATGCTTTATTACCTATCGTTCTCCCCAATGCATAATTCACATTATCACCGGAAATGGCTGCAATCAAAAGGAGTGGAGCGATGATGAGTGGATTCAATGTGCCACCCGCACATAATGCGCCTATTGCAAACAGCAAAGAATCACCGGGAAGAAAAGGTGTGACCACTAGTCCGGTTTCGCAAAAAACGATAAGCGTCAAGATGGCATAAATCCACGTTCCATAATGATTGGAAAGATCGGCCAAGTGTTTGTCGAGATGAAGGAAAAAATCTATGAGAGAGGCAAAATCCATAACTTTCTATGCTGATTGAAAAATGTCCACCAATGTCACGCCAAATACAAGCGTTGTAAGATGGGTAAGTGAATGTTGTGTGATTGTTTCTATGCGATCATGTTCGGCTACAAATAATCCGCCGGGCTTCAATGCTTTGTTCTTGATGATTGCATCAGTCACCGGGTTCAATAGTCGAGCGGCATATGGCGGATCACAAAAAATGCAGTCCCATTGCTTGGGCATATCATCGGGATATTTCTCCGAAGTGATTCCCTGCAAAAAAGCAATTGCATCAGAAACTGCTATGGGAGATTCTTCCTTGCTGACGCCACATTTGTCCATTGTCTTGCGCATTACCTCTGCTACCAGGGCATTCTTTTCAACAAAAATGCAATGTCTTGCACCTCTGCTGATGGCTTCAAGACCAAGCGCGCCTGTTCCGGCACAAATATCCAACACTTCCACATTTGGGGATGCAAAGTCAATATGATGAGACAATGCATTGAAGATTGCTTGCCTCATGCGATCGGTTGTTGGGCGAACACCGTCATATTGGACGGGTCCGATGCTTGTTCCTTTCAATCGACCGCTCGTGATCTGCATGATTATTCGCGTGTGAGTTTTTTATATTTCAAGCGATGTGGTTGATCTGCCGATGTGCCGAGTCTTTCGTGGAGATTCTCTTCATACTCCGAATAATTTCCATCGAACCAAATCACATTGCTATCGCCTTCGAATGCGAGAATATGGGTTGCAACGCGGTCGAGGAACCAGCGATCGTGAGAGATCACCACTGCGCAACCTGCAAAATTTAGCAATGCTTCTTCAAGTGCTCGAAGCGTATTCACATCCAAATCATTCGTCGGCTCATCAAGCAAAAGAACATTTGCTCCTTCCTTGAGCATTTTTGCCAAATGTACGCGATTGCGTTCACCACCTGAAAGTACGCTACATTTTTTTTGTTGATCTGTACCACTGAAATTGAATCGAGAAACATAAGCACGTGAATTCATGTCTTTTGCTCCAAGACGTATGAGATCATCGCCACCGGAAATTTCTTCCCAAATTGTTTTATCATTTGAGAGCGGACGATTCTGATCCACATAGCCGAGCTTTACGGTATCACCGATGGTAATTGTACCGGCATCGGGTTGTTCTTGCCCAGTGATCATCTTGAACAATGTGGATTTACCTGCACCATTTGCACCAATCACACCGATGATGCCACCGGGAGGAAGATCGAAATTGAGATGTTCAAACAGTAATTTGTCGCCAAAACCTTTTGCAACATCCTTTGCAACAATGACGGTGGTACCCAAGCGAGGTCCGGGAGGAATATAAATTTCCATGTCATCATTTCGTGCCTCCTGTTGTTCCTCCACCATGCGCTCATACGATGCAATACGTGCTTTGCTTTTTGCATGACGTCCTTTAGGATTCATGCGTACCCATTCCAATTCCTGTTGCATGATTTTCTGCTTTGCAGTGATTTGCTTTTCTTCAACGGCGAGTCGTTTTTGTTTTTGATCTAGCCAAGAAGAGTAATTTCCTTCAAATGGAATTCCTTGACCTCGATCGAGTTCCAAAATCCAACCGGCTACATTATCAAGAAAATATCGATCGTGAGTCACAGCGATGACAGTACCGGGATATTTATGCAAATGAATCTCAAGCCAAGCCACAGTCTCGGCATCAAGATGATTCGTTGGTTCATCAAGAAGCAATACATCGGGTTGTTGCAGGAGCAATCTGCATAATGCAACGCGACGTTTTTCACCACCTGAAAGGACATTGATTTTTGTATCGCCGGGTGGGCATCGCAATGCATCCATTGCAAGTTCAAGGCGGGAATCAAGATCCCATGCATTCGCATGATCAATCTGTTCCTGCAATTTCGCCTGCTTTGTCATGAGTGCATCGAAATCCGCATCGGGGTCTGCAAATTGCGCAGAGATTGCTTCATATTCTTTAAGAAGATTCACTGTTTCCTGCACGCCTTCTTCCACAATGTCTTTCACGGTTTTTTCAGGATCCATTTCCGGTTCCTGAGGAAGATAACCGAATGTGACATCTTTATTGCTGGTGATTTGGCCTAGATAATCTTGATCCAAACCTGCTATGATTTTCAGAAGTGATGATTTTCCGGCACCGTTCAGACCTAGGACTCCGATCTTTGCGCCATAATAAAAGGATAGATAAATGTCTTTAAGTACGGTTTTGCTTGGTTTATACACCTTGCTGACACCGATCATCGAGAAAATGATTTTATTATCGATCATGGATAGTATTTATCCGATATGTATGGAAATATATGCCCAAAAATACGGTTTTCCTGCTAACCCGTGAGCATGCACATCGAAGGTTTATACCGTATAATCGGCGGTCAGCCAATGATTGTCCTATTTGGCTTGATCAGGTGATCATTGCTATGCCGGAGCTTGTCCCGATTCTTGTTGCTCCTGCCTGTATCATGGAGAGTGCTTGTTCAAGTGTTCTTATGCCCCCGGATGCCTTCACTTGAATGTCTTTATCGACATATTGCTTTAGTAGCATGACGTCCTCGATGGTTGCCCCACCATCTGCAAATCCTGTGGATGTTTTGATGAAATCTGCACCTGCATCGGAGACGATTTCACATGCACTGATTTTTTGCTCATTTGTCAAGACAGATGTTTCGATGATTGCTTTCACAACGGCACCGGATTGATGCGCTGTATCTGCAACGGAGCGAATATCATTCCATACGATATCTTTGTCGCCATCAATCAATGCGCCAACTTGTATTACCATGTCAATCTCATGTGCTCCATCATGTATTGCCTGCATGGTTTCCGCAATCTTCACTCCTGTTCTATGCATGCCATGGGGGAAACCTACAACAGTGCAAATGCGCGTTTGTGTGCCATGTAATATGCTCGAACACATGCCCACATAAAATGGGTGTACGCAAACTGATGCGAATGAATATTCGATTGCTTCAGCACACAATTGCTCAATGTCTTTGCGAATTGCAGTGTTCTTGAGCAAAGTATGATCAATCATGCGTGCCAATTGTGCTTTCGTTATGCTCATGAGATTGATGCCTTGAGTGGATAGAGCGTGATTATGCTCGGACTTGCATCGCTCATGAGTGGAGCAATGCCAAATTGCAATAGATATATCCCATCATCCACATCATCCGGAATTGCTAACATCTCGGTGATTGTGGCTTGTGTTCTCGGCTTATCGGGATAATTCCAAAATGCATGATGCGCAGCCAATTTCCCATCATCCTCTTCGGGATCAACCGATGGAAGATCGGTCAAGAGATGCCTGACTCCTATCTCTGCAAGCCATGCCAATCCGGCCGGTTCAAATGCAGGCGCATGCATCCCGGACCACATCTTCTTTTCTGATATGCTTTGTGTTCTCAAG
>VGWD01000034.1 GCA_016873735.1 Ignavibacteria bacterium
CCCCACATACCATTTTCTTCCTGACAACCCATGATATAATGCGGTAATAGCATAGAATGCATATGGATGATCAATGACACCTGAATCTGATAATGTGGAAACAACACCTGAAACGGACATATCATGTAAAGTAATTTCTTTAGTAGAAACAATCGGAAGAGAACTCAATAGGTACAGCACTATCAATACGATAATTCCACCGAGGCATAGAGAACCAATAATGAGCTTGGTTGTAAATGAAGTATGAGCTTGTTTCTTTCGCACAAAGATTCAACGATTAATCGGCTATCAGGAATGGGATGAATTCACGTTCATTGTCGGATTCAATCAACAACATATATGTACCGGGGGCCCAAGATTGCAAATCCATTCCCACAGCATACTCACCAATGGGTGCGGTTTCCAATATAAACAACTGCTCACTCTTGCCAGTGATCGGCTCAATGATTGTTATGCCAAGGCGTGATTGCGCATTCATTGAAAATAACAAATGTGATTGCATGGAGCCATGAGTGATTGGATGAGGTGCAATGCCAATGTGAGAAATACGCTTGAGGGACAAATCAATGATAGAAGATTTCACCTTGACCTCGCATTTTCCATTTGCAATCAATGTATCCTCCACACCAAATGCTTCATATGCGAAAGGAAGAGAGACGCAATTTCTTCCAAGAAATATCGTATCTCGGTCACGCTTGATATCATAGAGTGTGTCTATAATTTCCGTTGGTGCATAACAAGCAAACACATTGACAATAGCCCCCGGCGGAATGCGAAGAGGAAAACTTGCACGTGGAACACTGAATGTGGTATTCTTTGATAACCGTACTTCATTGATTATTTGCTCATACAAACCGGCATTGAAAAGCGTAATTGTATCGCAATACAATGTTCCGATTGGTTTTCCGCCAAGTTGCTTCACATTGCCATTGGAAGATGATGAAGTGACAGTAAATCCTGGAATTGTATCTGAATATGTTGTCACATTACCATTTTTGTCTTCTGCCACCACGCGATAAAAAGCATCTTTATACACATCCTGCACGCAAATGGACAAAGCGCGGAAGGCATCGGTCTGTGGTGCTTGATTTTGCCATTGTACATTCACTGCGGATGAAACCACAACTTGCTTCAATCCACCATCTGTTGCCCCCGAATCTGCAATGAACAATACATGACAAGTTCCGCATGAATCAATTGTGGTTGTTACAATTGGCTGATCTTTGTCTAGATATGCCGTCAAAGAAAATGTTGCAATTGCTCTTTCCGAACAAGCATTGTCAATAAACAGTGAATCAACATATGATCCTTCAATAGTTGCATTATTACAGATCTGATAAGTAAATGTCTGTTTTGGCTTCAGCGTCAAAGATGGAGGACCAACAATAGTAAAAGAACTTCCAGCACCCTTTTTCAATGTCGGAATGATAACTTGATCAAAACCCCCATAATTCTCTAATGTTATATCATAACATATCTTTTTTCCAACGGGAGTCTTTTCAGAGAAGTCCTGGACTGAATCATTATGTACAAGTTTATAGGATGATGAAACAGTAAATCCCTTAACCCCAATCCGCACAGTTGTTTTTTGCTGAACAGAATCCAAGGCAGTTACGGTTATTGCACCATCTTGATAGGGATCTTGCAATGCAACTTTAAACATCACAGAATCTTGAGGTGGAGTAAAATTATATGTAAAGCTCTTGATATTTTTTGCCGTTCCGGGTTCCTCAAAAACTTGAACGATACGAGAGTCCCCTGCAACGGTGTCATAAATCATACCTTGATATCCACTACAATCCTGCTTGCCGGTAATTTGTGGAGGATTGAAGTCGAAACTTCGAAAACTCATGCCACCTACATATCCATAGGAGTTTGCTCTTCCATATCCATATACATAAATCCCGACTCGTTCATCGGATGTTACTGAATGAACACCATCAATGACTCTAAGCCAGATATACGAATAATTTGTTCCTGGAATGGCTGTTACACCGAAGCCAGGGAAAGTTCCAATCAATTGACCATCCAATTTGGTATTTGCAATTGCAGTATTCGGCATCACTACAGTGATCCATTGTTCTTCATAGCCTTGTCCAAACAAAAATCCATTGGCAAAATTGACAGCTTGAATACTGACGAAACGATAATTGTCTTGAAATTGATCACTGGGTGGAACGAGCATCATGAATGGATCACCATTATAATCCGTTGTCGAGGAATTTTGACTTCCTGATGTTTTTTTATATTGAGCAACCAAAATTGATTTACTGGAAGAGATAACCTGTGGAGTGGTAAGCACGGATTGATATATTCCGCCTTTGGACAATGTGGTTGTTTTTATTCCATTAATCATGATATCAGTACTGTCATAGGCAGCAAGTACACGATAAATGTCTTGAGAAATATTTGTGGCATTGTATGGTTTCGGAAAAGGAATGACAATAGCCATTCTTCCCCATGTATCTACACTTGGAATTTGTTCAACGATATGATCTCGAGAAGTTAATTCATCATTCTTGATTGGGATTCTTGCTCTTTGTTGTCCTGCAAACAATCCTATCGGTTTCGTTGCTTGAATTCTGGTTCCTGTCATGTCTCCGGACCCATCTCTAGTATTCATTTCTGCCTGCACCAAGAATGATTCACCTTGATTAAGGTTGGCTATGATCGGAGCTGCAGACGCTATTCGAGATGTCGGAGCAGATGGAAAAATCGTGACATCAGTATTATCTTCTGTGGCAACGATAGCAAATTCAGAAGGTGTACTACTGTTTTGAGAAAACACATTTCCTTGTCTGTCCGAATTATAGGTCAGTACATAATGATCTTTCCCCAATGCATCAGTGGGCAATACAAGAAATGCATCACTGGTGGTGGAACCTTGATTTAGTGCATAGACTGTTACCTCTTTATCCGAATTGACATGAAACACATTTTCAACGGGCGTCTCAACTTGATTATTGGAAGCGGATTGGCCACCGGACGCATTCTCACCCTGCAATTCATAGGGGAACCAATGCACTTTGTGCGAGAATACTTGCGCAGGATTGCTTATTGAAAATTGTATTGTCTGCCATGTACCATTTCTCCCTTTATAACGAAGTGTGCCATTTGTTGGTTCTTCTGCTGCTATATATACGAAGAGAGAATCGGTTGAAGGATTATTGACATGCAAGTTTGGAATGAATGTGAACCAAAAGTCTTTCCCCCTGCTGTCTTTTTCCTGAGCTTGCATGGTGACGGACGCACAAAATTCCCCAAAAAGGATCAAGCCGGCAATAAAGAGTATGATGCGTATGAATTTGGTCATGGAGTAAAAGGATATAGTTTGAATGTAATGATACAACAGAATGACCTTTGTTTCCGGTTCCAGTGTATCAACCCCATTGCAAGTTAGCGAAATACAGACAATATGAAAATTAAGTCAGGGTATTTGTATTTTTGAGATTATCAAGAATCATTGCCCATCCTGAGTACATGAAACCAAAAATCGCTGTTTTTTTCACCGGTGGAACAATATGTATGCGGGTTGATGAGGGTTTTGGGGGCATCGTCCCTGCTCTCTCCGCAAAACAAATCCTCGATACCATCCCCGATATAGATGAACTTGCAAAAGTTGAAGTTATAGAATTTGGGCATTATCCCGGACCTCATATGACGCCTGAGATCATGTTTGACCTTTCAAATCAAATCAAGCGATATGTTCAAAGGGATGATATTCATGGCATCATCATCACTCATGGAACAGATACACTCGAAGAAACTGCCTATTTCCTGGATTGCACGGTACATACGGAAACTCCCATCATCGTGATTGGAGCAATGCGTAATTCCAGCGAGCCAGATTGGGATGGACCTCGCAATCTACGTGATGCACTTATATTGGCCGGAAGTCCGGAAGCAAGGGGGTATGGTGTGCTCTTATATTTGTCTGATTCCATCAATGCAGCATCTGAAGCCACTAAAACAGACACAAATCAACTGAATACCTTTGCGAGTTTTGATTTCGGACCAATCGGCAGAATTGTCAATGGTACAGTGATGATGTATCGCAAGCCGGTTCGTAGGGAATCTTTTGAAGTGACACAAATCCCCAAAAATGTACCATTGCTCAAATGTTATGCAGGCATGGATGCAATGCTCATCACTTGTGCATTGGAGCATGGAGCGAAAGGACTGGTCATTGAAGCTTTCGGTGTTGGCAATGTTCCACCTTCTGTGTTTTATGCACTCAAAGAAGCCGTTCAATCAGGAATTCCCATAGTTCTGACATCTCGCTGCCCTGTTGGAAGAATTGAACATATCTATGCTTATGAAGGTGCAGGGAAACATTTATATGATGCAGGCATCATTTTTGCTGACTATTTAAATGGACAAAAAGCACGAATAAAACTCATAGCTGCACTTGGTGCAGGTTATGATATTGATCGAATTCGCGCAGCATTTGAATGGGCTTAGTACATAATGAGAGTAATCCAATGAGCAGAGAATATTATTTCCATAGAGCCGGGACATTGATTTCGAAAAGGAAATTGCCTTTTTTTCGCATCGCACTCATTTCCATCATTCTCACATTATCATCGGTTTGGGCAGTCACTGCATATTTCGGAATCAGCAAAGAACAAGACAGACTCGCATCAAATCTAGAGATATCGGTGATCATCAAAAGCAATACAGATACCACGCGCATAGTCTCTCTTGCAGAATCACTCAAAAAGTATAAACAGATTCAGATGGTCAAGATTATTTCTCCTACCCTTGCAACCATCGAATTTGAAAAAGAATTGGGAGAAGATACTGATGCATTATTCAATGAAAGCCCTTTTCAATGGTCGATTGTATTCACAATGAAGCCTGAATATTGTGATCATCAAACAGTGAGTTCAATTTTAGCAGATCTTGGCACAAAATCCATTATTGAACAAGCTGTGTTCAATGATAAAGCTGCAGGTGCATTGTTCGCACGGAGCACGATGGTTCTTGCACTCGGTTTGGCAGGTGCAACAGGAATCATTGTCTTATTTCTTGGATTTCTTTCTTATGTGTTCAGATCCGAACTATTGCAAAGTCCGGCCGAATGGTTTATTCTTCAGACTCTTGGAGCGGGACGCATGTTTATTGCATTCCCCCATATCTTGTTTGCCTCATCAGCATGTTTGATTGGCATCGCCATCGGAGGATGCATTGCCATCCCCATTCAACTTGCATATTCCGGTTCACAACCCTGGGTGATGGACGTTCCTTTTGTAAGCATTATGTCTGCATATGGCACAGTTGCTCTTCTTTCGCTTTCCACGGCAATCATCACCGCATTATCGGTTTCAAAAGGAAAATAAAAAAGCTCTAATCAATGATCAGAGCCAAGATGTGCGGAAGACGGGACTTGAACCCGTACGCCAGTGAAGGCGCCACCCCCTCAAGATGGTGCGTCTGCCAATTTCGCCACTTCCGCATCGTAGGGACAACCAAGATAGCTGATTTTCCAAACCTGACAAAACCCTTTCCCCTCGCTTCTCGATGTTTACAATGGTTTCCAACCTTTTCACAGCCTTGGTTATGCACTGCATAGACCGTATCTTTGCCAATCTTTTGAATCCCTTTTAAACAGACACCCCATGGCATCGAAGAATACATCGTCAAAAAAGTCCAAATCAAACACAGGTACATCCATTCCTTTGTCAAAAGAGGAATTGATACGCGATTTGACACTCGCGATTGAAAGTAGACAAGCAAGTTTACTGGGAAGACGTGAAGTACTATCCGGCAAAGCCAAGTTTGGCATCTTTGGCGATGGAAAGGAGCTTCCACAATTAGCATGGGCTCGCGCATTCAATAAAGGCGACTTCAGATCCGGTTATTATCGTGACCAAACATTCATGTTTGCTCTTGGCATGTCATCCGTAAAGGAATTTTTTGCTCAATTATATGCAATTCCGGACGCTGCATTAGAGCCCGCCTCTGCCGGAAGATCAATGAATGGGCATTTCGCAACACGTTCATTGAATGCCGATGGGTCTTGGTTGAATCTCAAAGACCAATACAATTCTTCAGCGGACATATCGCCAACGGGATCTCAAATGCCAAGACTGGTTGGCCTTGCTTATGCTTCCAGACTTTACAGATCAATTGATGTATTGAAAAGCGAACAGCAATTCAGCAATAATGGAAATGAAGTAGCATGGGGAACAATTGGAAATGCTAGTGCTGCTGAAGGTATGTTTTGGGAATCAGTCAATGCGATTGGAGTGTTGAAATCCCCGGCCGTCATATCCATTTGGGATGATGGATATGGAATTTCAGTCCCCAATGAATTCCAAATGACCAAGTCGAATGTAGGTGAATTACTTTCCGGTTTCCAAAGAAAACCCGGCACAAAAGACGGATATGATGTCCATACGGTCAAAGCATGGGACTATCCCTCATTGCTGTCGGTTTATCAAAAAGCGAGTCATACTGCAAGAACAGAACATGTTCCGCAGATTATTCATGTGATCGAAGTCACTCAACCGCAAGGACATTCCACATCGGGAAGTCATGAACGATATAAGTCCAAGGAACGCTTGCAATGGGAACAAGATTTTGATGGCATCGCAAGAATGAAACAGTGGTTGGTGAATGAAGGGCTTATCACAGAAACTGAAATTGAAGTTATAGAGCAGGAAGCCACTGCACGTGTAAAAGAATGGAGAGATCAAGCATGGAAAGCATATCAAGAACCCATTCTCCAAGATCTGCAAGAAGCCACAAAGCATATTGAACATGTGATGAGTGAATGTGAAGATGCCGGCATTTCTGCTGAACTGCAACAGTTACTTTCATCCCTAAGAGGATTGCGCGAGCCATTCAGACGTGATATCATGGGTATAGTGCATAAAGTACTTTTGACTACTGCCGGCTTGAGAATTCCTGCTCGCACTGCTTTGCTGACTTGGAAAGCTTCGCTTAATGCCATACAACAAGAACGGTATTCATCACATCTATTCAGTGAAAGCTCTAATGCCATTACCGCCATCGCGCATGTTCCCGCTCAATATGATGCACAGCCAATGTTGGTGAATGGTTCCGAAATCATGAATGCATGCTTCGATTATCACTTGAACAATAATCATCGCATCATTGCATTTGGTGAGGATGTTGGCCAACTTGGAGATGTCAATCAAGGATTCAGTGGCTTGCAAGCCAAATATGGCGCATTGCGAGTTTCTGACACCGGAATACGAGAAGCAACCATTTTGGGTCAAGGCATTGGTCTTGCAATGCGAGGTCTAAAACCCATTGTTGAGATTCAATATCTTGATTATTTGCTCTATGCTTTGCAATTGATGAGTGATGATTTGGCAACGGTTCAATGGCGCACGAAGGGTGGGCAAAAAGCACCCGCAATCATTCGTACACGCGGACATCGTTTGGAAGGGATATGGCATAGTGGCAGTCCCATGGCAGGCATCATTAATCTTGTTCGTGGGATACATGTATGCGTTCCAAGAAATATGACGCAAGCTGCAGGAATATATGCAACATTATTGCAATCCGATGAACCCGGACTTATCATCGAAGTATTGAATGGATATCGACTGAAAGAAGCTTTGCCTTCGAATATTGGGGAATATACTGTACCTTTGGGTATGCCCGAAATTCTTCGTCAAGGTTCAGACATCACGCTTGTTACCTATGGTGCTTGTTGCAGAATAGCTCTTGATGCAGCTGACCAATTATCTCAACTCAATATCGATGTTGAAGTGATCGATGTACAAACACTCTTGCCATTTGATCTATCAGGAACGATAGTGCATTCACTCAAGAAAACAAATCGGATTCTCTTTTATGATGAAGATGTTCCCGGTGGCACTACTGCATATATGATGCAGGAGGTTCTTGAGAAACAACAGGGATATTCATATCTCGATTCCCAACCTGCCACATTGGCTTCAAAAGATCATCGACCTGCTTATGGAACAGATGGAAATTTCTGGTCCAAAGCCGAAGCAGAACATGTGGTTGAAGCCGTTTATGCAATCATGCATGAAGCTAATCCTTTAAAACACCCGCATATTTTTTGAGCCTTTGTAACTTCAAGGTGAAGTACTCGTAATTCCTCACCTAACTTTGAGGATGTTTATCACATGGAATCACAATCTTTTTCAATTGATACCGAGCAAGATGGCATTGCACACATTCTCCGTTTGAATGGGTATCTCGATGCATCTACATCGCATATTTTGGATGAAGCGATCCAGCAAATACTTACACATTCCGGAAAGAACATGGTGATCGATTGCGCTCATCTGTCATATATCAGCAGTGCGGGCTTGGGGATATTCATGAAGCATGTCAATGGTGTGCGTTCATCCGGCGGGGATATCGTTTTTTGCTCAATGCAAAAACCTGTATTCACGGTATTTGATTTATTGGGATTTCCCATATTATACAAGATTGTTGATGATCAATCCCAAGCATTGTCCCACTTTGCGGGAAAAGAATAATCCATGACGATGCTGCTTCATAGTACAATATGCGCCAAGCCACTGGTTCATGAATTGCCACATATTCGGCAACATGTATCTCAGTTTTTGCATAAGGCAGGAATTGATGATGCATTCAATCATGATTTATGTCTGGCAATTGATGAAGTATGTGCAAATATCATGTTGCATGGAAACATAAATGCAGAATCATTGATCAATATTTCCCTCGAATATCATGATGATTGCTGCAGAGTCATCATAGAAGATAATGGAGTATCATTCAATCCAATGGATATTCCTCCGACAAACATGGATGACTATTTCGTCAACAAACAATATGGTGGTTTGGGTATAGAAATCATCAGAAGAATCATCGATGAAATGAAGTATGAACATTCACAACAACAATACCCTTTGAATACATTGTCACTCGTGAAATACTTTCACTCTTCCCGTCATTGATGTATGACAGTTTTCTATTCAGATACGTATACGATTCCCCTCCCTGACGGACATAAATTTCCGATGGCTAAATATAGAATGATACGTGATGAACTATTACATCAAGGCATTCTGTCTCCCGAAGAATTAAGAGAGTCCCCTATTTTTCCTGCACATGAATTAACGCTTGCCCATGATGCACGGTATATTTCAGATGTGTGTAATCTTACATTAGATCCAAAGATTGTGAGAAGAATCGGCTTCCCTTTAACTCAAGGTTTGGTCACTCGATCTTTGGCAACCGTTGGTGGAGCTGTAGCGGCTTCAGAAATTGCATTGGAAGATGGCGTTTCAGGGAATCTTGCCGGTGGAACACATCATGCACTCTATGATGCCGGAGAAGGATTTTGCGTATTCAATGATATTGCAGTTGCTGGTTTGCGATTGCTCAATGCACGAAAAGTACACAGAGTTACAATCATCGATGTGGATGTGCATCAAGGGAATGGAAATAGCGCAATTCTCGGAGATCTTCCTCAGGTGTATATTTTCAGCATGCATGGTCGCAAAAACTATCCATTCATCAAAGTCCCTTCAACCATAGACATAGAATTGGAAGATGGCGTCGGCGATGATGAATATTGTTCCATACTTTCAGCACAACTTCCATTCATAGCTGATTTCAAACCGGATATTGTGTTTTATCTCGGTGGATCCGACCCTCTTGAAACTGATTCATTGGGTCGATTGTCTTTATCGCTCAAAGGATTGGCCGAAAGAGACAAACTTGTTTTTGAATGGGCACGATCATTGGGAATACCGGTCTCACTAGCTTTGGGAGGTGGTTATAGCAAACCCATTCGACATACAGTTGATGCTCATGTGCAAACATTTGCATTGGCTAAAAAAATCTTGACATAAAAAAAGGGCTCCCGAAGGAGCCCTGATTATCAATGGCCGATGCTGAACATTCGTGCCGTTTTCTTCATTCCGTCTTTTGTTCCCACAACTAGGGTATACATTCCCGTAGGAAAATCTTTCACAGAGAATGATATTGTTTTCATGATGCCGCTTTGTACATAGCCATCATAAATGACAGCAATGGGTCGACCCATCATATCAAACAATTCAGCATGCAATATCTCTATTCCTTCCGGTGCCGTCATATCCAAGAAGCACGTTTCATTTGCGGGATTAGGATAAATATTGGTTTGAATGAGAGAACCCAAGCCCATGATGCCTTCCTCAATCGAACTGATTGTTTTGGTTTCGAAACCTGCCACTTTGTATATGGCACCGTCATAGGCACTCACCCAAAGATTTTTATCTTCCGGATCATATTCAATACCACGGAGATTAAGCAAGCCATTTGGTCCTTCAATATCAATACGATCAACCTCTTTACTCAAATTATCCTTGCTGAATTTCACGGCATGAACGGCTGCAAGTGATCCGCCGCCCGGGAAGAATGTACAAATCTGATAAAGATGTTGATCTCCGTCAAAAGCAAAGCAACGAGGACCATAAGTTAGGCGATAAGGATTATTGGCTGAATCAATTGCCTTGCCGGACTGAATGTCTATCGTGTAAATTTGTTGCCTGCCATCACGTTCTGATGCCAATAACTTTCCATCCACATACTCCAATCCAAGACCATAATTTCTGGCCGGCGAAGTAAAGGTACGAAGTACTTTTCCGGTAGTGTCAACTTTTACGATACGGCTACCACTTCCACTTGAAGTTGAATTCAATCTATGAACATAGAATACACCCTCTTCACGATCCATTGTGAAATCAGAAAATAAACTATCGCCTTCACTTATTTTGATTTTCTTTTCAATGACAAGTGACTTCGCATTGAGTTTATAGAGATAATTATCGCTGAAACTTGTTGTCCATAATCCACCTTTTCTATCATAACATAGACCATAAGGCAAATGCGCGACGGCTGATGCTTGAGAAATTGATCCTTTCTTGAATTCACTGATGGTGAATGTTCTGGTTGTTCTCGTTTGATCCGGATTGTCAACAGATGTTATACGGATGCGCGCATATTGACTGAATCGAGTGGGTATATTCCATCGTAATTCATTTCCATTTGCTTTGTCCGATAATATGTTCCAAGTATTCCCATTGTCTACGCTATATTCCACTCGGACAGGAAGCGTAAAACCATACCAAACAACTTTCTGATTTGTGCCGCCAAGATAATTTTCTGCACCTATTGGATTCACGATTTCAGGAGCATCCACTGGATCATCTGGCAATGGAACATCCCACATTGCTCTACCATGCGTAGCAACTCTCAAAGACATTGGATCATTTACAGCGCCGCGTCCTTCATAAATGCCCATGTCGAGTACTGCAGTATTGGGGAATTTGGTTCCAAATGGTACCCATGAAGTGCCGCCATTATATGTGGCAAAAACGCCGATGTCTGTTCCAACAAAAAGGATATTTTCATTATCAGGATGAATGACAATTGCATTGGCAGATATGTCAGGCAATTGATCACTGATGCTTATCCATGTTTTTCCAAGATTGGTTGTTTTATATACATGCGAAGTGTAGTAGCCGGAAAGCGTTATGTAGAAAGTCTCTTCTTTCTCGCGTGAGAATTCAATGTCTGTGATATATCGAGTTGGAAGGCCGTTCTGCGTGACATTCGTCCATGTCTCACCCATGTCGGTTGTCACATGAATATTTCCTTTCTCTGTACCAGCTGCAATGAACTCAGGGCGCAATGGAGAAATTCCCACATAAGAAATTTTTTCAGAAAATCTGGGGGAAACCGTTAACCAAGTCTGACCTTGATTGGTTGATTGATACAAAGCATGCCTTCCATGATAGAGCGTCTTTGAATCGGTTGGATCCATATTCATGGGTGCAATGAACAATGAAGCATCATCAGCGGGTAGTGAAGCACCTATGCGACCAACTTGACGCGTATTCATTGATATGCGATACATATTTCCATTTTGCGTGGAAGCATATACCGTATTTGGGTTTACAAAATCGACCATGGTGAATCCTCCGTCACCGCCGACTATATCACCATATCCTACTGAATTCACAGCAGTTGTTCCATTGTCTTGCGCGCCACCATATGCCATTGCTGATTGACTTTGATCAATGCCGAATGCATGATATTGAGTGATTGCAAGTTGATTATTGATTGTTTCCCAATTTTCACCGGCATCCTCGCTCTTCATCATGCCACCATCATTTCCGGCATAGACAATATTGTTAGTAGAGGGGGAGAATGTTACACAATGTTGATCGGGATGTTGATTGCCCCCGGTATACACACGTGTGATATTATCCCAAACCACTCCGCCATTGGTGGTTCTGTACACATCTATACCACCAGCCAAGACTATATTTGGATTGGAGGGATGGACAGAAATGTAAATGTCATAACTCCCTTGGCTATTAAAGAATGTACCATCAAGATCATCAAAACATGGAACCCAGGATTCGCCTCCATCCGTTGATTTTACGATGGTTCCTAATCTATTTTCACCATCTTCATATAATGAGTAGACAATATTTGGATTCGATGGTGCCATTTGCACGGTGATATGACCGAATTTAGCGAGGTCCAAATTATCACCTTCCCCGTATCCGGGCATTTTGCAATAGGTGAATGTCATCCCGCCATCATTTGATTTATAGACCCCATTCCCGGGAGAAGCAATGAACAAATGATTAATATTTTTCGGATCAATACTAATATCCCTAACCCCTTTGGAATACGTACGTTCCCATGTTGCACCTGCATCGGTTGAACGATAAAATCCGGCATTTGCATTCATCCCACCTGCATATAACACATTCGAATTCAGTGGATGAACTTTGAAACTCATGAATGCGCCGACAGTTGCAAGACCAATCAATTTCCATGACTTCCCTTCATCGGTCGAACGGTAAATTCCGGATCCAGGATATCCATAACTTCCTCCTCGATCTTCACCGGTTGCAGCATAGATAATGCTTGGATTATTTGGATCGATCACTACCTGCCCCATGGAACTAGAATTTTCGAAATCCATCAGGGGTTCCCATAGATAACCGCCATTTGTTGTTTTCCAAACACCGCCATTTGCCGCACCAACATAGACGATATCAGGATTGGTTGGATGCACGGAGGCCGAACGAATTCTTCCACCAACACTTGTTGGGCCGAGCAATTTCCATTCCGGTTGTGCAGCAAGCAAGGAAGCACCACCTTTTTTTTCAATCATTTGATTCATGGTCAGCTTGGCTTTTCCCAATAGATCCTTTGGAATATCAGAATATGGGAATGATCTACGAGCGTGAAAATCCTTGAATCTCTCCAATGGATTCCCTTCTTTTTCCTTTTCTCTGGCAGATATGGTTGGAGCAAATGCGATTATGGCAATGAGCAGTGTACACAATAGTTTCATAGAACACCAATATGTATGGAGCAAAGCAAGTATATGGCTTGTTATTCAAGCAGAGGGCAAATTACAAACAACTCATCAGGTCATAAAGAAAAAAAAGAAAAAGCGATCTATGTTTGGATAGGGAACTATTTGTCCACATATGGCTTTTAAGGGGCTTTGGAACGTCAATTTCTTCGTAAATTACGCTTCGAACAAAAACATTGTTCCCACCAATTTGCAATATTCCTATGTTCAGTTATCAGTTCAGTGAAACGCATGAAATGATTCGCCAGACCTCGCGCGAATTTGCCCAATCTGAAATAGCTCCATCAGCAATCGAAAGAGATGAGCATTCTCAATTCCCCAAAGAAATCGTGAAGAAAATGGGTGAATTGGGTTTTATGGGCATGATGGTATCCCCTAAATATGGAGGAAGCGGGTTGGATGCCGTCAGTTATGTAATTGCCATGGAAGAAATATCCAAAGTTGATGCAAGTTGCGGCGTGATCATGAGCGTGAACAATTCACTCGTATGTTGGGGTTTGGAGACATTCGGCACACCTGAGCAAAAAGAAAAATACCTTAAGCCACTTGCCACTGGCGAAAAACTCGGCGCTTTCTGTTTAAGTGAACCGGAAGCAGGATCCGATGCAACACATCAGCATACCAGCGCAAAGCAGGATGGTGATCATTGGGTTATTGATGGAATGAAAAATTGGATTACCAATGGTACATCCGCTGACATATATTTGGTATTTGCTCAAACAGACAGAGAAAAACGGCACAAAGGCATCACCTGCTTTATCGTCGAGCGTACTTCCCCGGGTTTTGAACCGGGCAAAAAAGAAGATAAACTTGGCATTCGATCAAGTGATACTTGCTCAATAGCATTGAGCGGAGTCCGTGTTCATCAGGATGATATTCTTGGTGGAATAGGCACCGGTTTCAAGATAGCCATGGAAAGTTTAAATGGGGGGCGAATCGGGATTGCGGCTCAAGCTCTTGGCATTGCTCAGGGTGCATTTGAACGAGCTGTAGCTTATTCCAAAGAACGCGTGGCATTTGGCAAACCCATCAGTGAATTGCAGGCCATCCAGTTTAAATTGGCGGATATGTCCGTCAAGACAGAAGCAGCAAGATTGCTCACATTAAAAGCCGCCGTATTGAAAGACAATCATGAGAATTATGTGAAAGAAGCGGCAATGGCCAAATTATCAGCATCAAAGGCAGCTGTTGAAGTTGCTCTTGAAGCCATTCAGGTCCATGGTGGCTATGGTTATGTGAGAGAATATCAGGTTGAACGTATGTTGCGTGATGCCAAAATCACTGAAATTTATGAAGGTACTTCAGAGATTCAGCATATTGTCATATCTCGCGAATTACTCAAGAATATGTAATTGAACGATACAGTACAAAAGGCGCAAGGGTTTGTCCTTTTGCGCTTTTTTTTTGAAAAAGGATGATAAAATGATTTCACAAATTCGTGGAACATTGATTGAAAAAGCACCCACACAAATCATCGTGGATTGCCATGGTGTCGGATATGGCTTATCAATATCAATGCATACCTATTCCTCATTGCCGGACATTGATCAATCCGTTCGATTATATACGGTATTGGTACCAAGAGAAACAGAAATCCAATTGTATGGATTTATCGATAAGCCCGAAAGAGAAACATTTTTCATGTTGACTGCAATATCCGGTATCGGACCAAAGACTGCCTTGGGGATATTGTCATCTGTGACCATCCAAGAATTGCAACAAGCTATCCTGAAGGGTGATGTGCGATTCCTCAATCAATTGCATGGAGTTGGGAAAAAGATGGCTGAACGATTGCTCGTGGAATTGCGTGATAATATTCATTCCATTGCCGGACTGAGTTCTGATAGCATAGAAACTGATTCAACACTACCGACATCATCACTTCAACAAGATGCTATAGCTGCGCTGATAGCTCTTGGTTATCAGAAGGCCGCTGCAGAAAAATCAGTCAAACATGCCATGAGCTCCATGGCCGAAACGCCTACAGTTGATATCATCATCAAACAAGCATTGAGAGAATTACGATCATCATGAGAATATTCATAAGCATTTTTCTCTTATTCAATACATGCCTATGTTCAATGGTGATGAAAGCCGATGACATGGATACATCATATAGATTATTCGGTGGAATTGGTATGGGATTGTCTTTCCATGAAGGTGCATTCGGAGGAATACCAACAATTCAGTCATGTTGCGCACAATATCCAAATGTTCAGGGTTCAATGGCAGAAACCACATTCGGCATTCGCATGCCCAATGCCCTGCAAAAGGGTCGCATCACCTTTCAAGGTGCCGCTTCATTGACCTTCAATTATTTGACTGCTCCATTCTCTACAGAAACATTCGTCGGGAATTTCATTAGTGGCAATACTGTAAAGCCGGCAATGATTGATTTTTCATTGGATATGTCCGGATTGCTCATCGGTATCGAACCAAGATTATCAATGCATTATTCTGATCTCCCAATCTCTGTATTCGCCGGAATCAATGCTTCGACATTCGTCATGAATCATGCCGAACAAAGTGAGCAAGTGATTGAGCCATCAGATGCATTCTTCAAGAATGGAACAAGAATACAAAACAATTATGATGGAGCAATCACTCAAACCCGATCAATTGCTTTATCTGCCACATTGGGAGTGGAATATTCATATCAATTCAATGATCACATTGCGATACACCCTTCCTTGGCATATCGCACATTTTTGCAATCCTTTATAGAAAATCATCCTTGGAGGATGGACGGAATTGTTTTTGGATGCGGCATATCATATGTTGTGCCAACAGCGAAGCAAAGTCCGCCACCACCACCAAAAGAGAAAGAACCGGAGATTGTCCTTGCCATGCATTTTCATGCAATGCTGAATGATGGCATGCTTGAATTTGGTGATACCATACCAATTCCTTTTGAACGCATCATAGACATCACATCAACTTCAATTGCCCCCATTTATTTATTCGAAAAAGGATCAGCCAGTGAAGTAAAAGAACAATCCCATAATGAAGTAATATTGGCACATGCAATAAAACATATCAATACTCCAATCAGAATCATCGCTTTCGAAAGCGATAATGAGCCCAAAAATACAGCATTGAAAAGAGCCGAAACAATTAAACAGCGATTATTGGTCAATGGGGCGGATAGGTCTTTCGACATTCAAACAAGAACAGTCAGAACCAATGGTTTGCGCTATCCTGAACTACTTGATGAAGCAAGAATGGTCATGGTGTCTTTTGCAGACGGAACCTTGCCCAACCATGTCATACAAGACACGCAATATGTTTTCCAATCAACATCTTTGCGTTTTCTCTCCGAGCCATCAATCGCTGGAGCAAACATAGCTGGAATGGTTACACT
>VGWD01000035.1 GCA_016873735.1 Ignavibacteria bacterium
TTCTTTAGCGTTTTATGGCATTTTTTCTTGTAATTGTGACTATTCGATTATAAGCCCTTTGATGCTCCAACAATCCGGCATTCCTTTTCTTTAAAGGAGAAAGTATTATCTCACAATGAAAGCCAGAAAATAAAGTGGATACACGATTCGCTCTTCTAGCTGCAAGATCACTATTGTAGGAAAAATCACCTGATAAGTCTGTAAATGCCTCAATAATCAAACTGTCGGATTCTCTCAATTTACCCCGAAATTGTAACATTTGGTTTTTATATTTCTTACTGAGAGAATCACTGTCAAATGCAAATAACACACCTGTTTCTACAGGTAAACTATCTTGGAACATTGAAATGCTATCATCTATGGTCATCACAGTTTCAATGAGCTCCCTCTTCCCATCATGAATGATAATACAACGTATTTTCCCTCTTTTGAATGCCATTGGTAAAGTATTGACAGTTATCTCTTGATTAGTATGAGACTTTCCTTTGATTATGACTGAGTCAATATCAGAATCATAAATACCCCATTGAATTGAATCTTTTGTATTCCCAATACATATGAATGATAAGGAGGCCTGGGAATATATTGTATCCTGCTTTATGACTACAAAAGGATTAGTTAGTTTATGATTGAGAATTGAATATTCAACTTCTGCTGTAATTGGATAAGAGAACTTTGGTACATATTCTATTTTGGTAAAATCAAATAAATGAGCTTGCAAACAAGATTGAATACGGACTGAATCATTCTTTGTTTTTGATGAGTATCCTAGGCTTATCATTTCTTCCGGATTTTCGCGTGATCTTCTTGAAAGTGTATCCAATATAGATCTATACAAACATGAACCATGATCTTCTGAACAATCATCACTTATAACATATTGTGCATGACAATCATCAATTATGTTATCGGTAATATCATCCAAAACTGGATATTCATAAATATATTGATATATGTTTTTTGCTTTATTTGTTTTTGATTTAATTTCAATTCTTGGTTTTTCTATTTGCACATCTATTAATGGAGGATTTTCAATAACTACAGGACGGTTAATTTCGCCAAAGGGTTTATACTCCCAATGGAGACCAAATAACAATGAGTGAGCATACCAGTTTGTTCCAAACTGTAAGGGTCTTAATCCATATGTGTATTGAATTGTTGGCTTAACAAAGAGATGTTTGCTGAAAAAAGGTATAGAATATGCTAAACCAATTATTCCACCAAAATATCGAGGATTGATACCTGCGAGCGCTCCAAATGAAACATTTCGAAATCGAGTGGAATTGTCAAATGTCAAAGAGTCCGATAGCAATTCTTCTTTAAAGGAATAGTTTTTTGATGCATTTATCCCAAGAGTAAATCCTATGGATAATTCCATTCTATGGATGGGGGCATAGCTATGCAGTAATTGCAAATAAATTAATGATAAGTCAGTTGTTAATGTTGAAGTTACGAACCCGGAATCTAGTTTCTGATTTACAATTATTCGTTGATCAGAAGTCATCGTTGCGCTGATATCTCTATAACCAAAGCTCCCTTGTAGAGACTGCTGATGATTTATGAAATATTGGGCAAAAACAGATAAATCTAAACTGAGTCCATTGCCTTTCGTAAATCTTTGACAGCAAATAGACATGGGTTTTGGTGGAAGCATGTCTGATATATGTGTAGTATAAAGTGGTGCAATACTTCCCCCAAATGAAACACGCTTATTGTCAGGTATATCAGATAATGCAATATTTGTTGAACATAGACCCAAAAGTATGATAAAGATTGGACAATATGAGTGTAGTAGACTCATTGGCCCTCGGAGAGCATTTTTGTTTTATCTTGAAGTTGCAATTGTTCAATGATCAGCCCTAAGTTTCCTTCCATGACTTCTCTTAATGGATAATTTTTTGACTCTCCTTCCAAACGATGATCTGTCACCCTATTCTGTGGATAATTATATGTCCTGATTTTTTCTGATCGATCGCCTGATCTCACTTGCTCTCTTCTTTCTTTCGATAAGGCTGATGATTGTTGTTCCAATTGAAACTCATAGAGTCTTGTTCTTAATAGTTTCATAGCTTTTGCTCTATTCTGCAATTGAGAACGTTCTTCTCTGCATTGAACAACGATTCCAGATGGTTTATGTGTGATTCTTACGGCTGTCTCAACTTTATTGACATTTTGACCACCTTTCCCTCCTGCTCTAGAAAAATTCAACTCCAAATCAGATTCATGGATTTCAATGTCAATATCTTCTGCTTGTGGTAATACAGCTACCGTTGCAGCAGATGTATGAACTCTTCCTGATGATTCAGTTGCCGGAATCCTTTGTACCCTGTGTACTCCGGACTCATACTTCATTGTACCATAAATATCATCGCCATTCAATTCAAAAATAACTTCTTTAAAACCCCCTACTTCACTTTCATGCGCATCCAATACTTGCATTTCATAATCATGTTGTTCAGCATATCTTGTATACATTCTTAAAAGATCTCCTACGAACAGACCTGCTTCATCACCACCTGTTCCTGCCCTTATCTCAATAATGCAATTTTTTTTATCATTTGGATCTTTTGGCAACAATAAAAAACGAAGTTCTTCTTCACAAATCAGCAATGATTCGGTCAATTCTTCTTTTTCTTGATATGCCAAAGACTTGAATTCCGAATCATGGGTTTCATTAATGAGTGTTTGATTATCGATCAAAGAAGATCGTAGCGATATATACTTCTTTCCCAGAACTACGATTGGTTCCAATTGGGTTAATTCCTTAGAAAATTGCCTATATAAGTCATTATTACTTATAATTGACGGATCATTGAGATTATGAACCACAATGTCATATCTTTCTATAATACCAATGATCTTTTCTTCCATTTTAGGCCATTATCTTTGTATTTTTACATAATCAACAATTCAAAACTACGATGATTAGACGTAATTCACATATTGCTATCTTATCTTTCGCCCTATTCATATCCATCGGCTTGATCTTTATAGGAGGATGTGCTCAAGAAAATCCCCTGCTTTATGATCCAACGATGCGTGACAGTAGCGTGAGCATCCGCTTTGTCAATATGTCTCCAGATGCTCTCCCAAAGACATTTTCAATAGATGGTTGCAGAGATTTTATTGATATTCCATTTGGTTTCTCCTCAGATTTACAAATAAATACCATTGATAGCGCACATTATTCACTTCTATCAAATGGAAATATTCTGTATTCAACAAAATCTTTGTTGATGCAAAAACTCTCTTTTTTTAGAAACACAATTCAAACATTCGTATCAACTTCGATTGCTGGAACGGATACTGCTCGAATTCTACAATTATCAACATTCAAAACAGATATTGCTAAAGGTAAAGCAATTGTCAGAGTCGTAAATGCTTGTTCAGACTCAATTGCCTATAATGTTTATCTTGGATGTGAGCAAGGCGAAATCATAGCAGAATCATTGAAATCCCGGATTATCTCTTCAGATAATCAGACTATGCCTGGTAAATCAGCAATTACTCTTACTAATGCCTCTGATAATGCCGTTATCGCAATTTATGACAGACCCGGATTTGTTTTTTCAGCTGATAGCATTTATACCATCATCATTGGTAAAGATAAACATTCCGGTGCATCACGTTTATGGATTTTAAATGAACTAGCAAATGCTCCTTTGATAGAATTTCCAACAGCAAATACGTTACAAGCCGGAATTACTGTTTACAATGTATCCAATGTATCAATCGAATCATCATTATTACAAGGTCCCGACATAGTGCCTCTGGGCAAAGGGAGTCAACCGAATACATCTGATTCATTAATAATAACAACGTGCAATACCAGAGAGCAACAAAAGATTTCAATAAAAGATCAAAATGGACGGGTTTTGGCCGTAGAGTCTATTGTAATTTCTCCCTATGGTTCATATTCATGTATTTTCACAAACAATAAGTTTTCGGCAAATGGATATTCTCTGTACATAGTACAAAAGAGTAACTCAACAATACCTCCGAGCATGAGTATGGTTCGCACAATTGCATCGGGGTTTGATGAATCAATCACGGTAAATTCAGCTGCTCGTACAGTAAATACTACCTTTCAAAGTGGTAGCGTCTTATTTGAATCCGTCCCCAATGGTTTCATAAGTAATGAAACACCGATTTTCGCAGGAAGCACACCTTTACTTATTCAAACAACATCTATACCTCAATTGATACTGCAACAATTCATTGGTCAATTAACTGAAGGACATAATTATATATTCGTAGCAAGCCCGGACAGATTCATCTGCTTAGATGAAAGAACACGCGATATATCTGAATTTGAAAAGGGTGCCATTATACAAATCATACATGCGGGTACAAACAATCTAAAACCAATGATAAGTCTTGGAAACACCATAATTCGATCCCAATTACAAACAGACGGAATCATAACTTCTGTCATTCCAATAAATCGATCTACAAGTATCGCAACAGATAATAATTCCAAATCAATCAATGCAACAGATCCCAATATTCGATATTGTTTTATGATTGATGAATCTATGGACATTCTAGACTATTCTTATAATGCTTCGCAGCTGGATAAGAAGTTGACTAAAATTCGTATTATCAATTTAAGCCCCGGGATTGAAACAGATCTTTATTTAGATTATGACATTCGATTATTTAACATAGTTGACACAAATAAGGCAAGGGCACTTGAGATACGTAATAAGAATCGGGACTTTTATTCGCAAATACGTGGGATAACCTATAAACAGTCATCTGATTATATCACCATAGATCGTGAACGGAGACTATCATTCTCTTTAATCAAATGGCAAGAACCTCCCCAGATTTATGCTTCACTCAACAATGTACTGATATCTCTTGGTAAAAACTATTGCATACTCTTGGTCCCTGAGTTGAATGGCACACATAGAACAATCATACGACAAGAATATTGACACATTCATAGTTTCAATAAAGTCTGCACGAAAAAGAGGCAAATGTTTCATCAATTTATCAAACAATGAGCATCTACTCATTGAAAAAGACCTTGTGTACGAATTTCATTTAAATAAAGGGCAGCAGTTATCAAAAGAGATCTTTGACAAACTCATGTACAAGGAAGCATTGATAGAAGCAAAAAAGAAGGGATTGTCATATGCGACTTATGCCATGCGTTCAACACTGCAGGTTAAGAAGAAATTGCACGAACATGGATATAAACCTTCAATCATAAATGAAGTGATTGCATTCTTACACGAGTTCAAGTATCTATCTGATGAACTTTTTACAATGAGCTTCATAAAAGCAAAGATGGAGCGTAAGTATTTTGGCATTCAACGATTAAAAAGAGAACTAGAATCAAAAGGGATACACCCTACTATCATCGCTAATGCTTTATCATCTGCATATCCAGAAGAAAAAGCACTGGTATTAGCTAGAAAATCAGCTGAAAAGAAGCTAAGATCAATATCGTTTAGAGAAGATAAAAAGAAGAGGTTGCAACTTCAGAATCATTTATTCCGTCAGGGGTTTCCTTTAGAAGTGATAAAGCAAGTCATAAGTGAATATTGTTAGATTTTTGTATTCGATAATTCAATCACTCGATGAAAATGATCTTCTGAAATAGGCATCACGCTCAATCTTGATTGTTTGACCAAGGCCATTGTATTGAGTAGTGAATCATTCTTTATCTGTGTTAAACTTATAGGATGTTTGAGTCGCTTGTACTTCTTTAGATCAACTACACACCAGCGTTCATCATCAGTAGTTGGGTCAGCATAATGTTCCTTAATGACTTTTGCTACCCCAACGATTTCCAACCCCTCATTTGAGTGATAAAACAAGACCATATCACCTTTTTTCATTGACATTAAGGTGTTTCTTGCCTGATAATTTCTTACTCCATCCCAAAATGTTGAACCATCTTGTTCAAATTGATCCCAAGAGTATTTAAATGGTTCGGATTTTACCAAGAAGTACTGCATATCATTGTTTAAATGGTTTGAGAGTATGATAATTCTTTCCAAGCACCACAGAAGCTCTTAAATATAAATTGGTGTCATAATCATGCCGGACTGAAGAATCGGTTAGACCTAAAGCAAAAGCAACACTTCTAGCAGATATTGTATCCGACAAATGATCAATGACATATGAAGTGCGTTCAAGCGAATCCGATGTTGATATTTCTACCACGTCAAATCCTCTGTCTCTAAAATAGTTCATTGCTTTTTTTGCAAGGCCTTGCATCCCTGTTGCATTAATTATATTTATTTGAATATAGACATCAGATACTGTTCGTCTTTTTTCTATTGGCACGATTGCAGATACAGGTGGATTAAGAAATGCTTTATCGATGAGGACATACAATAAATACAGAGTTACAATTCCAAGAATTGACAACAACAATAGCTTGAACGTAAGCCCTATGGGTATAGAAATCTTTTGTAAATATTTCTTCATAGATCCAATGACATATCAATACCTGATAATTGCGATAACAACATCTTTCTCGCTCTAAACAATGTGATTTTCACAGTACCCAATGGTACATTCATCTTTTGGGCTATCTCTTCATAAGTCAATTCTTCAAAATGACGTAACTGGATTGTTTCTTTATATCGTTCAGGCAATTTATCAATAGCTTTATACAATTGAATTTTAGTTTCAGAATTTGAAAGACTAACATCAGCTAAAATCGTGGTATCAGGTAATAGATCTTGTATGGAAGATTGCATTTGCTGTATACCACCAAAAGCAATCGGCCTTATCCGTTTTCTTCTGAAATAATCTATACAAGTATTTGAAGCTATTTTATATAGCCAAGCAGGAAAAGGATAGGACTGATTATACGTATGTATGGCCGAATATGCTTTAATGAATGTATCCTGCAAGATATCATCAGCATCATCGATATTTCGCACCATTTTCAAGATATAAGCATATATCTGCTTATTGTATTTGTTCCATACATGTTCAAAATCGGACTTGTTTCCTGCAATAATTGAAGAAATCAATAAAGCATCATCTTTGACTTCAGATTGAACACTAGATTTACTCATATTGCATTCTTAAACTATTGAGTTTGTCCGAAATGAACGCCTAATGTCAGTGAAAAAAATCTCCGTTCAGGTTCATCTGTTTCCCTTCCAATGAAATTGATTGTATTCATTTTGGCTTCCAGACTGGCAGTTATTACTTTTAAATGTACATCTAAGCCAACACCGACACCGAAGCCAATTCTTTGAACGGTGTTTTCTTCCGGAGGGAGAGGAAAAGACTGATTACTGTAAGCAACATCTACTGAATTCATTAGGTAATTATATGTTACATCACCAAGAACATGAAATGACACCAATCCCTTATTGAATTGATACATCATTCCCGCTTGAATTGGAACTACATTTTGGACTGTAGTCATAATAGCAAGCGTATCTTTTGAATTTGCTTGATTAATAATTGGAATAACACTTTGAGGGAATCGGGCAAGAGAGACGCCACCTACAAACCAGAATTGTTCATCGACATGTTGTCGCAAACGAATTCCAACAGTATAACCGCTGCTTGCTGCTTCACGTAGCAGAATACCTGTCAAATTCTGTGATTTTATCAAATCTGTGTTATACACTTGATTTAGTAAATCTGAAGGTGTTGCCAAACCTGCATAGAGCCCAAATGAGCTTTGTGTGTACATCTTACCTGTAGATAAGACAATTGCTAGCAGTGTCAATAAGATGAAGCGTATGTTTGAACCCATGGTATCCACCGTAATAAGGGAGAAAAGAGACACAAAAGAAAAATCAATATTGTGTATTTTTTGAAATTTTCATAATTTTGTTGCTCATGGTTGATCCCGTAGCTCAGTGGTAGAGCATCTGACTTTTAATCAGAGGGCCGTAGGTTCGAGACCTACCGGGATCACGAAGCCCCTTTTACGGGGCTTTTTTTATATGTGCTTTTTCTTAATCATTCCACCGATTGTATCCTTAACAGGAGACATTACTACGAAAGCTTCCGGGTCTATCCTCTCTATTTCTTGAGAGATTTTACTAACTTCAAATCTCGTTATAACTGAATAGAGTATATCTCTTTCTTCATTGAATCCACTCTTACCATAGCCTCCCTTACCCTTATAGATTGTAACCCCTCTTCCAAATTCCATTGAAATCAACTCTCTAATTTGATCCGGATATTTTGAAATAATAGTCACACCCAGATATTCATCAATACCAACTGTTACAAAATCCAAACTTTTAGAAGCCACCATATATGTTATCATGGAGTATAAAGCTATTTCAATTGAAAGTAGATATGCACAAATACTAAAAATAAGTACATTGACGAAGAGAATGATATCGCCAATGGTCAATCTCAATAATCTTGATAGTAGAATTGCCATAACTTCCGTTCCATCGATTACGGCTTGTCCGCGAATATTCAGTCCTATTCCCGCTCCAAGAAAAAAACCACCAAAAACGGATACCAGTAATTTATCATTCGTTATCAATGGAAATTCTATAAATAACAATGATGCAGCAAGCACACAAATGGATATCATTGTTCTTATTGCAAATGACAATCCAATGACTCTATTGCCCATATAGACAAATGGTAAATTGACAAGAACTATAAGAACAGATAAGGGGATATTAAGTGTGGTTGAAAGAAGCAAGGCAATACCTGTGGCACCACCATCAATGAATCCATTCGGCAGTAAAAAACCTTTAAGACCGAACGTTGCAGATAGAATACCTATTCCGCAATAGACTATTGATTGGACCATGGTAAATATCCATTAAGAAATGGAATAAGGACAGGCAATTGAATGGGTATCTGAAATGTTTAGCAATTGCGGTGTATGATTAGCACAATCATCGATTGCAATTGGACAACGAGTTCTGAAACTGCAACCAGATGGTTTATTCAAAGGATTGGGAATATCACCTTGTAATAGAATGCGTTGTTTTCCTTTTTGTTTAGGATCTGCGATGGGAACAGAGGAAAGAAGTGCTTTACTGTATGGATGCTTCGAATAAAAATATATTTCATCAGCCATTCCAACTTCGACCATATTTCCAAGATACATAACACCTATTCTATTACTAATATGATGCACAACTGATAAATCGTGTGCTATAAATAGGTAGGATATTCCAAACTCATCACGCAAATCTTCCATGAGATTTATCACTTGAGCTTGCACCGATACATCAAGGGCGGAAACCGGTTCATCACAGATGATTAGTTCTGGATTGGTTGCAAGCGCTCTGGCAATTCCTATTCTTTGTCTTTGGCCGCCGGAAAATTCATGCGGAAATCTGTTGGCATATTCCGGTTGAAGTCCAACTTTTTCCAATAGCCATAATACTTTATCTTCAACTTCCTTTTGCGAAAGTTGTGGCTCATGTATTTCAAGTGGCTCTGATATTATCTGTTTGACGGATAATCTCGAATTCAGAGAAGAATATGGATCTTGAAAAATCATTTGAATCTTCGATCTGAATACTTTCATGGCAGATGATGACAATTTGGTGATATTATGAACTGTACCATCTTTATCATGATATAGAATCTCGCCACCAATATGGACATCAGGGGAAACATGAGTCAAGACATTGATTATGGCTCTTCCTACGGTTGTTTTACCGCAACCGGATTCACCTACAAGTCCGAATGTCTCTCCGCGATGTATTGTAAAAGAAACACCATCAACGGCTTTTACTTCTGCGACCTTCTTTTGAAATACACCACCAAATACGGGGAAATAGACTTGAAGGTTCTTCACTTCTAATAGTATTGAATTATTCATATCTTTTTCCATTATCTAACTTCGTGGTGACATTATGACATCGAACAAAGTGATTTGATTCAATCTCTAACAGAGGAGGTTCAATTGTATCGCAGATATCTTGTTTCTCTGTGCAACGTGTGCAAAATTTACAACCTTGTGGAAAATTGAGGATACTCGGTACATTGCCAGGAATTGCTTGCAAACGCGATCCTTTTTCACCAGGTTTATCAGCATGCGGAATTGAATTCATCAAGCCGCGTGTATATGGGTGCAGTGGAGTTTCGAAGAGTTCTTCTGTAGTTGCGATTTCTTGAATCTTACCTCCATACATGACAATGACGCGATTGCATAATTCTGCAACAACAGCCAAGTCGTGAGTGATAAGTAATATTGCTGCTTCCTTTCTCTTTTCTTTCAATGTGAGCATCAATTCAAGAATTTGTGCCTGTATTGTCACATCAAGGGCGGTCGTTGGTTCATCGGCAATCAATAAAGCAGGATTGCATGCAAGGGCAATTGCAATCATAACTCTTTGCCTCATGCCACCGGAGAATTGATGTGGATAATCATCAATTCTCTTTTCGGGAGCAGGAATTCCAACAAGAGAAAGCATTTCAATGGCTTTTTCTCTTGCTTGCTCCTTATTCAATCCTTCATGAACCATTAAGACTTCCTCAATTTGCATTCCTACGGGAAACACAGGATTAAGCGAAGTCATTGGTTCTTGAAAAATCATTGCAATTTCTTTTCCTCGAATTGCATACATCTCTTCATAGGAGCATTGAACAATGTCAGTTCCTTTATAGAGTATTTTCCCATCTACAATTTTTCCGGGTGGATTGGGAATAAGTTTCATCAAAGAAAGTGCAGTGACCGATTTTCCTGATCCAGACTCTCCTACCAATCCGAGAGTCTCACCTTGGTATATGTCGAAGGTAACACCATCTACAGCTTTTGCATCTTTCCCTTCAATGGAAAAGTATGTCTTAAGATTTTCTATCGAGAACAGAATATCGTTATTCACTGGAAATTCTCTGGAAGTTAGCGTAAACGTGAAAAAGTCTTGGGATCGAAGGCTTCTCTTATTGCTTCGCCGATGAATACAATCATGATTAATGTCGCAAACAAAGCGAACATTGGAGAAAACACAAGCCACCATTTAGTGAGATTTTGCAATCCTGAACTAAGCATTTGTCCCCAACTTGGTGTTGGTGGTGGTAATCCAAATCCCAAGAAATCCAATGCAACAAGTGAAGTTATTCCGGCTACTACTGCAAATGGAAAGTTTGTAATAATCGGTACCAATGAATTTGGTAATATATGCTTGAACATTATCTTCCATGTAGGCACACCGATTGAAATTGCAGCAGCTACATAATCCTTGGATTTTTCACGGTAGAATTCAGCACGGATATATGTTGTGATTGGAATCCAAGCAGTCAAAGCCAATAAGAGCACTAATAATATAAAACTTGGTTGAATGAAAGACACAACAATGATGATAAGGAAAAGAATCGGTAGTGTAGACCACATCTCGATAAATCTTTGTCCAATCAAATCATACCAACCACTCTTGAATCCTAATAATCCACCTATTGGAATCCCGATAAGATATTCTAAGAAAACAAGAATCAATGCAAAGGAAATTGACACCTTGAAACCATAGGCCATTCTTGCAAAAACATCTCTTCCATTCTCATCAGTACCCATGATTCTTGAACCTTCGCCATCACTTGCAGACCATGGTTCCATAAAAGCAGTGTTGCCATCCGTTGTAATGTCTTCGATTGGACCATAAGGATATAAAGGCATAACTACAAAATTATCACTGTTTTCCTGCTCATATTGTTGTTGTAGGTCTCTGTATCTAGCTTGACCGGGATTACCTGTTTGTCCAAGAGATTCACCACTTTGAAACACACTGACAAATTGATCTACTAATGGAAATGATGCTACCAGGGAGGTAAATGCCGGAAAAGAATATTGACCATTATAACGAACTATAAGGGCTTTGTCATTGACAAGTATTGGTAACAAAAAGGATAAACCATAGAGAATGGTAAGAAGAATCAAAGAGTAGTAACCTCTCTTGATGGTTTTAAACTTCTTCCATCTTCTTTGACCAATAGACTGTGATCCTGATTTCTGACTTGTTTGTGACATACATTACCTGAATCGAATTCGTGGATCAATCATCGCCAATACAAAATCGGAAATAATGGCTCCAAACAGATTTACCATTACACCAATAACTGTAAATGCAAATACTACAGTATAATCTCTCGAGAGGATTGCATAATAAGATAACTTGCCGATTCCTTCGATATTGAATGTTGTTTCAATGAAAAATGAACCTACAAATGCAATCCCAATGATATGACCAATATTGGCTGCTATTGGAATAACTGAATTCCTCATGGCATGTAACCAAATAATTCGCTTTTCTTTCAAACCTTTTGCAAATGCTGTTCTGATATAATCTTGCGACAGATTCTCTAATAATGAATTTTTCATGAGCAATGTCAATGTCGCGAAAGATTGAATTGTTGATGCAATGACAGGCAATACAAAGTGATGTGCCCTGTCGAGTATTTTTTCACCAAGAGATAACGTTTCATATTCTCTTGATTGCAAACCTCCAAGGGGAAAAACATCAAAGAATGATCCACCGCCAAGCAATACCAATAGAAGCAGTCCCAATGCCCAACCCGGAATTGAATAACTAATCAAAATAGATGAGCTTGAAATCAAATCGAAAGTAGATCCATGCCGAAGAGCTTTTTGAATTCCAAGATATACGCATATCACATAACTCAAAACAAGTCCTATCACCCCAAATTGAAGTGAAATTGGAATTCTTGATGCAATGAGGTCTATGACCGGTTCTCTATATTCATAAGAATTACCAAAATGACCCGTAAGTATACCTGCATATTCTGTTTTGAAAACCCTTAGCTGTGTGATTCCTGTTGAATCCAACACTGAATTCTCTGCTGTCCAAACACCAGTCAGAGATTGTTTGGAATCTTTGTCTATAATAGAATACGATCCATTTGCATTCCTTTCCACTATGACATATTGACCTTGGCCTACATTTCTTGGTTCGCCAAGTTTTACATTATAGCTATCGGTTTCGCGCGGCCAAAGTCCTAACCATATGAGATATCGTACATATACAGGTTTATCAAAACCATAATATCTTTTTAGTTCTGCCAATGCAGTTGGAGGAATTGTTGCTGCACCATCCTTCGATGCAGCTGAACTTTCAGAACCAATGCCAAAGCCCGAACCTGCTTTTAGCGCTTGAACTTGTTGTTCATATGGTCCTCCGGGAGCAAGATTGACTATAAAGAAGACGATAATCGTACATCCAAAGAATGTAGGAACCGCAAAAAGCAATCTTCGTATGAAATACTGAAGCATGAATCTTCCTATTTGAATATTCTTGTTTAGTAGGAATTATCGTTTAAGATTCTTCCAATATGATACTTCGCGAATAGCGCTATTGCCATTGAGTTTTTTCTTGTTCTTTTTTGCATCAGCTAAAGCTTGGACTTTTTCTGCGTCATACCACCAGCCTGTCATTATCGCCAAATCGTGCAAGCCAAGTGATGAGTTCTTTGCAAGCACCCATTCCGGCACACCGAATTTATCCCAGTATGCTATACGGATTCCTCGAGGAGTCCATGCCAATAAACAATGTAGCATCGCTGCTTCCAAACTGTCTATTGTTTGAATGATGCTAACCTTGGACTTAGGATCGCATTCAATATCATATCTCTTGAGAAGTTGATCAACATAAGCATCTTTGAAACCAGTGATATTATTATTGTCATTTTTATCTGCGAGTTCAGATGCAATACTTGTTTTAGGATAAGGGTCGTCCAAACCACCATAATTAGCCCATGTGATATTGAAATTTCTTTCAGCAACATTCTTTGTGATAGCATTACCATCTTGAAACTTGATTTGCAAATCAATTCCGGCTTGTCGTAATGTTTGTTGATATGGAGTCAGGAATTTTTCCAAAGGTTTTGGTATACCAAGCTCCAAACGAAATGGTCGACCATTCTTAACAAGAATACCGTCTTTATTTTTTGAAGTATATCCTGCTTTTGTCAGTAATTCAGAAGCTTTTGCAGGATCATAACCTATTTTTGGATTTGACTTATTCTCGTACTTTGTATTGGCATAAAAAGAGTGAATTCGTGCATACTCATTAAACAAAAGTTTTGAAATGATCGATTCACGGTCGAACAAATGATAAAATGCTAATCGTACATTGATATCATCAAATGGTGGTTTTCTCATATTCAAGAACAAACCCGAAGTACCAACCGGGCCGTCTGTGAATACTCTATCTCTCTTTACCCAATTATTCACAATTGCATCATATGTTGTATCACCGAGCCATTTATCAGTGGTATTTCCGGTAAACCAGAATTTGTCTACTTCCCCTTTTTTGAATTTTTCATATTCCAATGTGGGATTGTCTTTGATAACTTCAAATGTGATTTGGTCAAAGTTTCCTGAATACTTATTAACGGTAATGTCTTTACCCCAATAATCATCTCTACGAGTAATGGTATAACTTTGCTGCTTTACAATGTCATCAGCCAATACGATATATTCACCAGATCCCACAGGTTGAGTAAATTGAAATTTATCCAAGAATTCTTTTCCGCTCAGACCGCCTATTTCTTTTGAAGATAGTACAAGCAAACTATTTGCGAATGTTTTGAATGATCGACAATCGAATTCCTTTGATTTTACCTGCACAATATATTTTGACAGTGCAACAGGGGTTTCATATTTGCTGAATATCTGTTGCATTGATGGGGATAATATTGTTTCATCCATCAATAGCTTAAAGGTTGCAACGATATCTTCGGATGTAACTCTTTCGCCCGATGAAAAGCGAGCATTTGGATCTATTCTGAATGTGAAGGTGAGATTATCTTCTGATATCTTCCAATGTGTGGCCAATGAAGGAACCGATTGATCATCAAGACCAAGATTGCATAATGTTTCATATGACAATGAGGACATTTGTAGGTTTTCAGAAAAATTAGCACCTTGACCATAGAAGAAA
>VGWD01000036.1 GCA_016873735.1 Ignavibacteria bacterium
GGTTACCGAAGATCTTGTCCCACATGTAAAGCATGCCTATCATCAGGCAGATCAACAAGGTTCTGATCATTGCCCTGTGGTATTAGAACTTTCCTTCTAAGTGTTCGCCATGAACATACTCACATTAAAGGCATCTCAATTTTCAGCTCTGGTGCAAACCGTTTCATCTATTCTTGAGAAAACCGGATTTTCCATCACGCCTACAGTGATCGAAACATTGCGTCAATTCTGCTCTGAATTGGATCGTGAAGAATTATCCGTACTCATTGACATTGCAATACATACCCGAAAAGTACAGCAACAAGATCAATACAAAGAATTGCTACCTTGGTATTTTACCGAGCAGACATTGATGCAATGTAGCGAGCCGTCATTTGCAACATATGCGATGTCTATATTGGATGTGAAAGGGCTTCGACTGGTTGAATCATGCACAGGTGCAGGTATGCATGCATTGTCTGCATTGAAAGAAGGTGCTGCCGAAGTAATTTCGCATGAGACAAATCCAGTCCTCGGGTATATAGCTACAATCAATGCCGGATTGCATGGATATGTTCTTGAGCCAACCATCATGGATGGTGCATTGGCCAATGTAAGCTCTGAAGCTATATTTTGGGCTGATCCTTCAAGAAGAAAAGATATGCAGCATCGAAAGGGTTTGACGGGCTATTATTCTCCTGAATTGGAAGTATTGATTTCAAAAGCTCGGATGAGCAAAAGAGGTGGCATCAAGATCGCGCCGGGAGAGCGCATAGAAGGCAATCTGACGCGTGAATTTCTCGGAACAGGTCGCGAATGTCGTGAGCAGATTTTATGGTTTCATACTTCGATTGTTGATGGTCAGGTAACATTGATCGACAAACAAAAAACATTCATACCTCAAGGCGCTGAGTTGATTCCGGATCTTGTCGGACATGAATCAATAGCGCAATATCAATATATTCTTGAACCACATCCTGCATTGATACGCGGATCACTCAGTGCGAATTATGCAGAATTCGGTATCGCGGTATTCGATCGCAATATTGCTTATGGATTATCACATGAACAGAAAGATATTGATTGGTATGTGCATTTCAACATATTGCATTGCGAACGATTTTCCCGCAAAAGACTTCAGGAACTATTGCTTGATCTTGATTGGAATGCAAAGACGGAGATAAAGAAAAGGGGATTTCCCATGGAGCCGGATGAAGTAAGAAAGCAGCTGAAATTTTCTGAAAGTGATCAGGCAGGGGTGATAATACTCACACGTTGCAATGATGATCATGTGATGATTTTGTGCAAGAGAATCTGATTAGTCTTTTGGTGCAAACAATTTGTCTTTATCAACTTTCAATGTGACTGATTCAACTTTTCTTGTATTTGCTTGATCAATCATGCAAATATAAAACGGGGGAAGATTCACGCGCGAGTATCTGCTTGGTATCCGACCTGAAATATGATTGATCATACCGCCAACTGTTTGGTATTCTTCGGATTCAGGGAAAGGATAAGGAAGAAACTCATTCACATCCGCAATTGAAGCATCGGCGGAGATTGTCCATTCTTCGGCATTTTTAGATTCAACGATGGGTTTTTCTTCATCATATTCATCTTGAATTTCGCCCACCAATTCTTCCATGATATCTTCCAAGGTGACAAGCCCTGCGGTTCCACCAAATTCATCCAACACCACAGCCATGTGAAATCGTTGTTTCTGCATCTTTGTGAGCAGAGTATGTATTTTATCGGTCTCCTGAATAAAAGTCACGGGTCTGACTATATCTTGTAGAACGATAAGATCGCTCAATGACATCATCGTGAGTATGTCCTTTGCATAAACGATCCCGATGATATTATCCAATGTTTCTTCATAAACTGGCATGCGTGAATATCCCTGCTCAATCACAGTCTCGACAATCATTTCCGGATTCATGCTAATTTCAAGTCCAATGATTTTACCCCTGGGAATCATGATTTCGGATGCCATCGTCTTTTGAAAGACAAACACATTCTCGATCATTTCCTGCTCATTGAGCTCAATCATTCCGCTCTTTGAACTCTCTTCGATGAGATATCGTAATTCTTCGGCACTATGCAACTCTTGTTCTTTCACTGATTCAATTCCAATCAATGCAAGAAGTAAATTAGCGACGCTGTTCAATGCCCAAATGAATGGTCTGAATAGTATGTAAAATGCCTTCAGAGGAATTGATATTCCAAGCGCTACAGCTTCGGATCTTTGAATTGCAAGGGATTTCGGAGCAAGTTCGCCTAATACGATATGAAGAAATGTGATGATGATGAATGCAATGGGAAGGGCTATACCATGTGCTAATTCAGCATTTGGGGTATATCCGAATGAGGCCATGGCTGTAATGACAAGTTCGGCAACAACGCTTTCTCCAATCCATCCTAGAGCCAAACTTGCAAGCGTGATTCCCAATTGAGTCGCTGAGAGATATGCATCAAGATGTTCTATGATGTTTTTGGCAATCTTTGCTAGAAAGCTCCCGGAACGCACACGAATCTCGATCTGTGAAAGACGAACTTTCACAATCGCAAATTCCGCAGCCACAAAAAAGCCATTCAGAAAAACCAGAAACAATGTAATGAGAATATCAAGTATCATAATGCATCAAGGAGTGGTAATGCCCGGAGGATAGGTGTTCCAACGATATGACTTATGACTATGATAAGAAAAGTATCGCTGAAATAAGTTGAGCAAGGTTATTTGTACCTGCAATGGAATATTGAGTGAACATGTTTCAAAGCGTGCATGCTCTATTTCTTGCAAGATACCGACTGCCGATGAATTCAACAAGATAGTTTCTTCGGAAGGGTTATTGATAATATCACTCAATAAACCACCTTTATCCAAAGAAAAGGCAATTTCACCTTCTTTGCATTGTATAAGCTCACCTGTTATCGGGCATGACTGCACATGCATTGCAAATCCCATTGTTGCTGCCAATTGCATCAGAAATAACAATGTGATTGCATACGGTGATTCTTGGCAACGAAATTCATTCAACGCCATCAATGCCTGTATGGCGGATTCAAAGATATCCGGATTGGGTTCCTCGGGTTCTTGTGTAACCGAAAGGATCTCGATGATGCCCATGGCGCTCATCAATCTATCATAGTCGGAAATGAGATTATGCAATGGAATGGCAATTTCTGCTGATTTAAGCAGATGTAAATCTTTGTTTGGATATCGATACCACATTATCGAGCTGCACCGTAAAGCTTCAATTGAACTCCCCATTGTATTCTTGGCACTTCGCACACCCTTTGCAACCACGGAAATTTTGCCATGATTCTTTGTATAAGCATGGATGATTTTGCTTGTGTCGCTGTATTTGCGTCCATGCAAAATTATCGCTGTATCAGTGATGATCATATGGAATGGAATGAAATTCCTTGTAAAATACGCCATTAGTCATAAAAAGTCTAATTTTGCCACATGAACATTAGAAAGCAATATCGACTCAATGCCATCATTACCTCAGGAATGATGATCATGCTTGCATGCATTGGATTGTTGTTCGTTCAATCTTGTGCGGGAGTGAAAACAACAGGGGAGATCATGGATGCGGAAACCGCATATAATGCAGGTGTTGCAGCCTTTAAGGATGAAGATTATTTTGAGGCACAAAGACTCTTCGATGTTATACGTTTGCAATTCCCCACTACGCAATATGCAGATGATGCACAGTTTTATCTGGGTGAGATAAGTTTTGCAAAAAAAGAATATGTGATGGCTGCATTCAATTATGGAATGGTAAGAAGAAGTTACCCTTCAAGTCCTCTCAATAAAACCGCACTCTACAAAACAGCATTATGCTATTATGAATTATCTCCACCGGCGGATAGAGATCAGGATTACACAAAAAAAGCAATTGCCAGTTTTTCTGAATTTCAGGCAATATTCCCCTTGGATTCACTCTATGCAGAATCAGGCAAGAAGATTGTAGAATTGAGGAATAGGCTTGCTGAGAGAGAATTGATCACAGCTGAATTATATCGATCATTGTATTCCAATCGATCTGCGATCATTTATTATGATGCAATCATCGATGATTATCCTGATACAGAGCACTATGAAACAGCATTTGCAGGAAAAATTGAATCCTTGATCGCTCTCAGACGTTATGATGATGCTCGTTCTATGATTGACATCTATAAGAAACGATTTTCGAATGGAACATTGAAAACTTCCGTCGAATCATCCGAGCGTATGCTTCCTCAATGATTGATAGGAGTCCATGATGCAACAATATGATCAAGCCAAAGGTAAAGCTCCCTGTGAGTCAACAGTCGAAATGACGAATCTGGTTCTTCCTAATGATACCAATCAATTGGGTAATCTATTGGGAGGACGCTTGATGCATTGGATAGACATCGCCGCAGCATTGGCAGCTATGCGGCATTCAGGAAAGGTTTGCGTGACGGCATCGGTTGATGTGATCAACTTTTTTGAGCCAATCAAACTTGGCCATGTCGTACGTGTGCTGGCCAGTGTGAATAGAGCATTCTCAACATCGATGGAAATCGGTGTAAAGGTATTTAGGGAAGATCCATTGCATGGAGTGCAAGTGCATACATCCAGTGCATACTTGACATTCGTCGCAATTGATCAATATGGGAAACCACTGCAAGTGCCACCAATCGATCCCGCTACTACAGAAGATAAACGACGCTATGAAGAAGCTAATCTCCGCCGAGAGCAAAGACTTCAAACTAGAGAATTATTGAAACAAGCAAGAAATAAGTAATAAATTATTTTTTACTTTATAGAATCCATTGCTAATATCTAAACTCAATTGATTAATGGGGTATTATACATTAGATTAATGGGGAATTTCATGGTGCTGAGAGGTTTGCCAGATTTTCACAGAAAAAAGCTCTCCCAAATACACATTGGTTCGTGGGTTAAACGGTGTTAGAGCAGCAAGCATAGCATTATAATCCTTGTCAGGATTGTTCAGCTTCATTCTTTAATCGCAAGAGATGTTCGAATGCCTGAAGGGGAGTGAGTTTATTGAGATCCAAATCCAAGAGTGATCTGCGAAGAGCATCATCGCGAATTTCAAAAATGGACATTTGTCCTAAATGTTGTTCTCTCGGAATTTCATCCTGAGGAATATGCAGATGTTGTTTTTCTCCTTCCATTCCTTTCAGCAAAGCTGATGCCCTTGAAATGATAGAAGGTGGCAATCCTGCCATTTGCGCTACATGTATCCCGAAAGAATGATCGCTTGTACCCGGAACAACTTTGTGGGTAAACAATATTGTATCCTGAACTTCCTTCACTTCCACTTTATAATTCAAGGCATTATCAAGATGATCGGTAAGGGATGTTAGTTCATGATAATGTGTGGCAAACAACATTCTTGATCTCGTGATGTCATGAACATGTTCGGCGATTGCCCATGCAATGGAAATGCCATCAAATGTTGCAGTTCCTCTGCCCACTTCGTCCAGCAAGAGTAAACTTCTTGATGTGGCATTATTCATGATATTTGCCGCTTCTTGCATTTCAACAAGAAAAGTACTTTCCCCTGCAGAGATATTATCCTGAGCTCCAACACGAGTGAAAATCCGATCCACTATTCCTATGTGCGCTGAATCCGCAGGAACAAAGCAACCGATTTGTGCAAGCAATACGATGAGTCCAACCTGACGTAAATAGCAAGACTTACCGGCCATATTGGGTCCGGTTATGATATGCAGTCTTTCTTGCTCATTGAACAATGTATCATTCGGTGTGAAAGGATTTCCTGGAGAAAGATTGCGCTCAACAACGGGATGTCTGCCTGAAACAATTCGTAATTCCGTGTCATCGGCAATTTGGGGTTCCACATAGCGATAAGCAATTGATACAGAAGCAAAACTCTTCAAGCAATCAAGTTCTGCAATTGCTCCGGCTATGGATTGAATTGCTTCAGTATGCTGAATGATGGCATTGCGTAAATCTTGATAAAGCACCTGCTCCAATGATGCAATTTTTTCATCTGCTGAAGTGATGCTGGTTTCAATATCTTTTAATTCCTGCGTGATATATCGCTCTGCATTCGCAAGCGTCTGTCTTCGCTGATACCTATCTTCAGGTACTCTATTTTTGTGAGTATTGCTGATTTCGATATAATAACCAAATACATTGTTTGACGCAATCTTGAGTGAGCTTATTCCGGTTGATTGTCTTTCTCTTTCTTGATAATCACGAATCCAATCCTTGCCGGAATGCAATGCTTCAAGATAGCCATCAAGTTCTACAGAAAATCCATGATTGAAAGCAATTCCTGAACCCAATTGCACGGGAGCATCTTCCCTCAATGCAAGCCCAATCAAATCCGTTAAAGAATGAAGATCATGCAGTCGTTTTGCAATTGATTGGAATAAGTCAATGTGAATCGATTGCACCTCTTCGTGAATCACGGGGATTTGCAATAGACCATTTTTTAATGCAATCATATCGCGAGGACCCGCCTTGCCGGCACATACTTTCGTAATCAATCGTTCCAGATCGCCAATAGCTTTAAGATGTTCTCCAATGCCATTGATCAATGATTGATTATTGCATAATGTTCTGACGCAGGCTAATCGTGCATCAATCACCAATTTGTTTCTTAATGGACGCGCAACCCAACGTTTGAATAATCTGCTTCCCATGGGTGTTGATGTATGATCAAGCACCGACAATAATGAACCATGTTTTTGATCATGAATGGAGGAGAGTATTTCGAGATTTCTTCTTGTTGCATGATCCAATAACATGAAATCTCCATGATCAAACATGGAGATTGATTGTATTTGACTGGCTGATTTCTTTTGGGTTTCATTGATATATTGCAAACATGCTCCTGCAGACATCATGCCTGCAGTCATCTCTTCCAATCCGAATCCTTTCAAAGTGGCAGTATTGAAATGCCTAAGTAATGCATCTTTTGCAAAATCCAATTCGAAAATCCAATCCTCTCGCTTCGTGATTGCCGGCTCAAAAGGTAGGTCATGCAATACTTCATCCAATTCTCTTGCAAGTGTTTTTGAAACGATGATCTCAACAGGAGAAAATAATTCCAAAACAGATTCCAAAGAATGTCGAGAAATTTCTGTTGTTTGGAATTCACCCGTGGAGATATCGGCGATGGCAATGCCATATACCAAAAACCCTGATTTATGCGTGTGAACAGAAAGTGATGCGATATAGGTGTTATTCTGCGCATCAAGAAGCTTGTCATATAATCCTATTCCGGGTGTGACAACTTCAATCACATCTCTTTTCACAATTCCCTTTGCAAGCTTGGGGTCCTCAACTTGCTCGCAAACGGCAACGCGATAACCCGCCCTAACCAATTTGGGAAGATATGTATCAAGCTGATGATGTGGAAATCCGGCAAGAGGCACTTCGCCGGCATCACCATTATTTCTCTTTGTGAGGGTTATTCCGCATACACGTGCCGCAATGACGGCATCATCTTCGAATGTCTCAAAGAAATCACCCATTCTGAACAACATCACCGCATCCGGATTCTTTGCCTTCATTTCTTTATACTGACGCATCAATGGTGTTTCTTTCATTGCTTGTGATGTCTTGTTGTTTACGGATGATAATTCATGCAAATTGCAGACTGCAAATTCGTGAAAATTCAGATAATCCGTAAAGCAATGGGGAAAACCATCGCAATGAAACCACTTCAAATCCTCTATCATGTTCTCGCAGGGCTGATATTAGCCGCTTTTTCACCATATACCTTGCTTTGTGAAGTATATGAAGGTTGGATGGATCCGGATAGCACAGGGCCCATCACTCCAATATGGATGGAAATACATGAAATCACCACCGGATCCTATGCCGGTTGGTATGTGAATCGCATGGATATGGATACAATTCTGTTGAAAGGGGAAAAAACAAAAAATGGAATCAAGTTAAGGGTGATGTCCGGAAAGACAGCAGTCAAAGAACAATTCTCCTTGCAAATAATTGATCAAGGATTGGTGGGTTTTTGGAAACCTTCCAAGGGATATGGAGCCGATATCGTATTATTCCCAACAGACACTTCATATGCCAAGTCAATGCATCTACAGATAGATCCGGCCATTTTGCGAAAAGGAAAGGGATTGAAAGACAGTGTTTCTGATATACAATATCTCATGGTGAGAAAAGGCATTGCATCAATCAAAGTGTATAGAGAACGTATCGACAATCATCGACCTTGGATTTCATTTCATGTGATTGATCTCATGAAAAACAAGGAAATACAAATGACTGATTATCTGATTGACTATGCTTTTGCAAAAACCAAGATAGCAGCGGATGAACATGCTGAAGAAGAAGCACTGAATCAGCTGAAGCAATATGGTGAAGATGAATTGGCAACTATGACAGATTGTGGAATGAACTTGGACGAGGAGTTACATCTCGACAATATCGTTCTGTATCCAAATCGTACATCCATAACATTTGATTATTTGAATGTTTTCGGAATGCATGAACAGTGTGAATATCTAATGTATCCCGTTCGATATACATTGCCGATGGAGGAATTCAAGTCATGCATAAGGCCGGGGACTTTTCTTTCACGATTATTGAACTAATCACAAAGTACCAAAAGTACCCGATGAATAATCATGATATGCCTGCATGATTTCTTCTCTAGTATTCATGACGAATGGTCCTGCCGCAACTATCGATTCCCTTATTGGTTTTCCCACAAGTACCAACAAAAGAGCATCCTCATTTGCGTGAATGCGAATGAGTTCTCCGTCATTGGCCAGTACAGCACAATGATGAACGGGAAAATCGTGATTGTCGCTGATGGTTGCCTCTCCTTCAATGTTGAGGATGATGGCTGTATAAGATGAAGGACATTCATGTTCAAATCTTCCACCGCTTTTGAGCGAAACAATCAGCATGTCGATTTCCGTGAATGTGGAGGCAATTCCCTTTACATTTCCATGAGAACCCGCCACAACTTCCACTTGGCAATGAGCATCACTATATCGAGGAATGCTCTCATGCTTGATTGCTTGATATTTTGGCTTTGTCATCTTATGCTCTGCAGGAAGATTCACCCACAATTGAGCCATGTGAAACTCTCCTCCGGTTCTTGCAAATTCTTCGGTATGAAATTCTTCATGTAGAACACCGGAACCTGCAGTCATCCATTGAATATCTCCTTCCGAAATGATTCCACCACCACCGGAACTGTCTTTATGAGCAACACTTCCCTTGAAAGCGAAGGTAACGGTTTCAAAACCCCGATGTGGATGCACATCGACTCCTCGTTGATGAGTGGCTGGTTCAAAAAAATGAGGTGAACCATAATCCAATAGTAAAAAAGGATCGGTCTTTGTCATTCCACCTTCTACATGCGAAGGAAAGAAATTATGCACCCGAAAACCATCTCCTACAAAATGAGGCGGAGGTGGTGGAATGATGGAATGAATGGTTCTTATATTCTTCATTGTTTTTGCTCTTTGTTGCTGATCGTGAAAATTCTTTCCTTGAAGTGAATGTCAATCTCGGGAATGTCCTCTTTTGTCAATCGCTTGATTTCTTCTATTACGGAATTCTCTTCATCAATCACAGGGCCGCCTCTTCCGTATTGTCTGGTAGGCGTTACAGTTCCATCAATGAATTCGCCTTTATTTGTCACGCGTATAGTAAAGATTGGAGCCATTCCTGAAATGCCTTTGATATTGAATTTTTCATAGGTGCAGAAATTACCCATTGAGTATGCAATGAATCTTCCTTTGTAAAGATCTATTGCTCTCGTGATATGTGGTCCATGACCCAATACCACATCCGCTCCCGCATCAATTGCATGACGCGCAAATTCATGGACATCGCCTCGATCTTGTCCCAAAAACATTTCATGTTTGCGCGGTATATGTGTATGTGCCTGACCCTCCGCTCCGCCATGAAATGAAACTATCATTATATCGCAAAATGAATCAAGTTTTTTTACAATCTTTTGTATTTCTTGTTTGTCATTGATGTCGAGACATCCTTTGTTCGGTGCAAATGCGGTCATACCCACGAGTAGTCCCTTTACTCGAAGCGTGTCCCAAGGACATGATGTCTGACCCGCAAACCGTATATCATGTTGTTTAAGAATGGAAACAGTGTTGATTCTTCCGGGTTCTCCCAAATCCCCGACATGATTATTTGCTATCGAGAGCATATTGAAACCTGCTTCTTTCAATTCCCTCACGAAATAAGAAGGTTGTCTGAACACATAGCAAGTGCTTGGATCGCTACATGATTTTGGGATTCCTCCACTATCCAAAACGGGGCCTTCAAGATTTCCGAAGATCACATCTCCTTTTTTTAGAGCTTCTGTCACGGGCTTCAGCAAATAAGCATCACGAGGCGGCATGGAAGATTCATTGGGATAATTTGTTCCCATCATTATGTCGCCAACAGCGGTGATGATAATCTCTTCTGTTTTTGGCTCTTGTATTTGTGCCTTCGTGCCTATGGGAATAGGTTGGGGTTTTTCAGCGGTGCAATGCAATGAAAATGTGAATAGCATTATACTGAGTAGAAAATAAGTGGCAGTGTTCATATCAATAAACCCTAATGCAAAAAGGATGAATAAACTAGATTTCAAGCACATGAACCATTGGCTGCAAAATAGTATATTGCCTGTGATTATGGACATTCTCTATGGGTGATGCATGGGTATATGTTTGGGTTTGTTTCTTGCTTTGATGTTTTGGGGCTGTGAAGGCAGCGGAGTGCTTGGTCCCGGGTCAATGCGAATAAAAGGACCGGTGAGCGGAAGCACTTTTTACTATGAAAGTTATGAGATCGATAGATTTGAGAATCGCGTCTCGGGAACCGGCAGAGAGTTCACTAGCGTGGTTTTGAGTGCCGACACGATTCTGTTTGGCAAATCAAATGTCTATGTTGTTAGATCGCAATATCCCGATACCAGCTACATTGAGTATTTTTCAATCAGCAATGATTATGATCTGCTCAAAAGAATCACTCTTGGCTCATCTTCAATTTGGGTAAAGGTGCCAATGACAACGCTTGCGGAGACGAATGATACAATCAAAACAACGATTGACATTGCTCCCGGTAAAAGAGGATCGCTTGAGTACATGTATAAGCATACATATTTTGGTGATCAGTCTTTTATGGTGGATACATTGCAGGTTAGTGGAAGGAAATTCAGATCCACATTGAAATATCAAATTGTTTCAAGTGGGCAGATTTCAAATGCAGGAATGGAAGAAAGCATAGATCATTATGTACCGAGTTTGGGTATGCTTGCTCATTCCATGACATATGCTCGATACGATGAACGGACGGCCCGATGGGTGAATGGCTATGTGACCCGGCTGAAAAGATATATCACTGAATAATATAAAACTCCGCAGATTATCTGCGGAGTTTTTTTATGGATATACATTCTTGCATGTTGAATCGGCGATTAGCTTATTCAAAAAATCTAAAAGTGAGTATTCATGTGATGCTGCTTTTGTCATTGAGCATTCCTTGGCAAGAAGGGTCTTTTTTGATTTATAAAATAAGGGCAAGACTTGAAACTGATGGAAATCCCTGACTTGAATGTCACACTAAAAACAAAAAGTCCTATGTAACTCTCTGATTACAAAGGACTTAAGTAGCGGGGGCAGGACTTGAACCTACGACCTTCGGGTTATGAGCCCGACGAGCTACCAACTGCTCTACCCCGCGGTAAGGATTACAAATATAGGGCTTATTTACTGCACCACCAAAAGATTGAATGGTTAGTTCTCGCTATCTTCTTCGCTTGTTGCATCTGTTTCATGATTTGGATCAATGGGACGTAGTACCGAGATACCGATGCTGGTTGAAGATTCTGCCAAATATGATGAAATGCGTTTGTCAAGATAGACGCGTTTTTTTCCTGATGAAGCATGGAGAAACAGAGCCATGCCTTTTGCATTCTTGATGATCATCCCGGTATGGGAATAATCAAGACCTGCTTTGTTTGTGGCAATTGCAATGATATCACCGGTTTGCAATTTGCTCTCTATGTCTTTCACTTGTGCATTCGGGATATACCAATGTTTTTGTGCATTGATTTGTTCTTCGATGCCCTGAATCTTTCTTACAAGGGTTGGTTCTGTAACAAGTTGAGGATAGTATTGAGGATTGGTGCTCATAAATCCAACTTTGACCGGGAATGGCTTTCCTCCTAAATCTTTCGTTAGATCCTTCACAACCCCTTTTTTTACATTGTCAATAATCCACTCTGAGGTATAATGCAATCTGGAGGTATATCCATCCATATTGCCGTCTCTGTATCGAGTAATCTCCAATTGATAAAGCACATCTTTGAATGTCATTGCATTTTGATTGGCAGCCAATTCATGTTCTTTGATTTTTGCTGTTCTGGCAATATTCAATGTGTTTTCAAAAAACGTGACGCAATCCAAACCATTCAGATCAATGATGCATCGTTCAGGTTGGAGTTCAAGGGTACCTCCTACATAACGAGTACCAATAAACATGCTTCCGATTTTCCCCATGCATTCACCGATTGGCAGCGTATGATATTCCCTTTTTATCATTTCTTCTATGACATGATCAAAAATATAAGCGGTGTTCAATTCTTTGTCCACCTGCTTTTGAGTTTTTGGTTCGGCTGTGGTATCCGCAACGGTTATGGTGCTTGAGCTATCAGGAAAGGCAAGTTTCCATGATCTCTGCATGATCAAGCTTGGGGTTATGCCAAACAAAACCAGTGAAACAGAGACCATCCCTGCGGTTATTAAAAGCATATATGACATGGTTTTACGATGCATTTGGTCAATTAGGTGTTTTGATTACTATTCCGTAACATTGCATGTCCATTTAAGTCTTTCGGACCCTTTTTTCATGGGGAATGTATTTCATATAATGTCCTTTTTCCCGGTCTGTGGGTCAACTCAACATAAACATTGAACATGAATTTAGTAAAAAGAACAGGAATTGTCCTCCTTGTGCTTGTTTTCTTTTTCTTGGCATGGATGGCATATCACCTCTTTGAGCAACCAAAAACACAGGAAATCAGCACGGTTCGGGCCATCGATTCTATTACAACAAAGCAAGACACAGTTGAAACAAATCCAAATGAGGAAGAGTTGTCTGTTGCCGAAAATGAATTTCTCAAGGATTCAACATTCTTGCAACATATGAGTGATGGTGAAGCCGGCTTCCTGTATCAAAAAGATACTTTGAAAAAAATACCGGCATCTGCTCGAAGAATCAATATAGCCATCATTGGTGTTGATGCACGCATGGGCACGGTTTCCAGAAGGGCTGATGCAAATCATATTCTTTCAATTGTACCAGACAGCGGTTACATAGAGATTATTTCGATTCCGAGGGATACGCCGGCTGATGCAGGCATGAAAGATTCAACACAGAACAAACTCACCATCGTCCATGCAATGAAGGGAACAAAAGCATATTTGCGAGAGGCTGGCAAAATCGCAAAAGTAGGCCCGGTGAAGTATTGGATTCAACTTGGTTTTTCTCAAGCAATGGGTATAATCGAATTGCTTGGACAACGTGATAGCAAATCAACATTGCAGGTTTTGAGGTCAAGAAAGGGATTGGGCGGAGATGATTATCAGCGCTGCTTCAATCAAGGACAATACATTCGTCAGATGATATTGCGACATTTCAGCAAGGCAGATGGTTTGATGGGTGAAGTCCTTATCCGTGGAGGGTTGGCATTCATGAATTCCAATTTGAGCGTTGAGGGAATCAAGGGGATTGCCTATGATTTGAATAAGGCAGGATTTCCAAAAGATGCTTCATCCATTATTGTCAGAGTGCGTCCTGAAACAGGCATCAAGTATAAGGTTTATAATTTCAATGATTCTGCATCAATCAAACAATTGAAAAGCAAGATTGAGCGATTCAATGCATTCATGGCAAAGAAGGATTCTTCCTATGCGAAAGAAAGCATAGATCCTGCTGGTAAATTGAATAGAGTATTGAATGCATTGGCTGCAGACACTGCGCAAAAGCCAAAAAAAGTATTGGAACAATTGCATCCCTATTTTGATCAACATGCCTGGATGCAAGTGCGTAATGAAAAAGAACGATTTATCATTCGACAAAGAATGGGCGATTATCTCATTGCTTCATTCAATAAGATTGGCAAGCAGGAGAATGCAAAATGGGTTCAATATGTGATTGACACCGAAATTGAAATATTTTCGGGTAAGACGCCACCCAAGACACAATCCAGGAAAAGGTGATCTCATGGTTGATGAAGCAAAAGTTTTGATTGATACTATTCATGGCAAAGGAACAGATATTCAAGATGCATTTCGAGCATATCAGGACACACATTTCATCCAAAGAAGCCCTGAGTTCTTTTGTTTGGAATTATGCGGTGAAGCCGGAGAATTGGCCAATCTGGAGAAAAAGCTCTGGAAAGGCAAAGATATATCTCTTGAAGATGTGGAATCCGAAATTGCAGATGTGTACATAGCACTTCATAATTATGCCAATGCAAGAGGTATCTCTCTTGAAAAAGTTGTTCGTGAAAAATTGGCGAAAATTGAACAGAAAAGGTCGAAACATCAGCAAGATGGAACCATCTATTGACTTCTCTCCAGTAGTGACTTTCTCATTCCTTATCTGTCTTTGAAAGGGAAGCTCGGTAAAGTTTGAAGTTTCAGCGCTTTTTTTTGGAAATTCATCCCAACTATGCCAAAAACAAGACATTTTTCTCTATTTTTGGCCTCGCATAGTACCCAAAGTTCATTCCCAAATTGATTATAATTTCCACCAAATAACAATTGAAGGTGTTATCATGAATCACTTGTTTCATTTTGCA
>VGWD01000037.1 GCA_016873735.1 Ignavibacteria bacterium
GGAATATCCAATAATAATAGGCCGCGATGGATTTGCCATGATCGGGATGTCCTTCGGGTAAATCAAAACATTCCTCGCCATCTTGTGCATACCCGATTTGCAGATTGAAATGATCATATATTTCCGTGGCATATTGTCCATAATCCAATACGGAATTCAAATCCTGATGCACGAATGGTATATGAAATCCTTCGAGATAATTGTCGCAATACAAGGCCCAATGCGCATTCACGAGATATTCTTTTCCCAAATCAGGCTTATGCACGAATTGGTCAAGTGGTAAAAAACCGATGCGCTCATTCATAATGGAAAGTATATTTCGCAAGTCGAATGTTGGTGCAATCCCTGTGAAGAGAAATGGACCCCATTCCACCAAATCAAATGCATGCAAATCATCACATGGTCTTGGGAAGTTTTCAGTTTGGGAAAATTCCGGCATGGATGCAAAGGTGCCATCTTGATTGAATCTTCTGCCATGATACATGCATGTGAGAAATTTGCAAGATCCGGGATGATGTACGACAATATTTCCACGATGCGTACAAACATTGGAAAGACATCGCAGTGTATCATCTCCCGAGCGCATCAATACCATCGGTTCGTTCAGATAACCGTCCAAGAGACTGAATGGATATGCTGTATTTGGTAATGGATTACGTTGTTTATCACCGATCCAATGCCATGATGATGCAAAAATGCGTTCCTTCATGCTATCGAATATCGCGGTGTCATGATAGAAGGACCCGGGTAATGTCTCAGCTTTTCTGATATCGGGGTCTATGTGATATGTATTCATTGTTCTCTCACGAAAATATAACCGCCTTTTGTAGCGCCCCATACTTGGATGCCATTTTTATCAAAGCCTTGATCCCATGATTCGAGGATATTCTCTTTCAATATGATCTTGGTTGTTGCATAGGATGCTCCGCGTAGATCGGATGGACATTTATCGGCATCGGTTCCGCCAATATAGAATCCATTCATGGCTTTCATGGTCACGGTACATCCTTCTTTGAGTTCAATCATGTCGGAAGTGAGTGCTGCTTTTTTTGCAGATTCATTCTGTAATCCAATGAAACGATCTTGATTCTTGATTGTATAAATGTCACTCGTGAAGATGTCTTTTCCGGGATGATTCAATTTATAGACTCTTTGGCGATAAGGTTTCTCTCTCTTTGCATCCATGGCTTGCTCAACATAGAGCCATATTGCTGATTTGTCTTCCTCCCAAATTCTACTCATCGACAAATGAATATTCAGGTATGTTGTATCTTGAAGTGCTTGTTCTTTACTTGAGAATTCACCAATCAGCATGCGAGAAAATTCCTGCAATGCAGGGTCTTTGCTTGCAATGGTTTGATTATGTACACTTGAACAACCAATGAAGAAGATAGAGAATAGTAACATGATAAGATGAGAATTCATGAATATCAATATTTTATCAGTGAATAATTGCGGACTTCTTCAATTGAATGTACTCGAACTTGATATGTACCTGAAGGTAATTGTGCTATGGAGAATGTATTTTCGGTTGTTTCCATCACAATTTTTCCATGGATATCGAATATCTTGATGGATTGAATATCGCGATCATTTCTTGAGATCATTACCATATCATTGGTTGGATTTGGATAGAGTATCGATTCAGTATTCTCAGACTCATCAATCCCTACTATTGCATTCCACACGGTTGTGAGCATTTGCACGGAAATTTGGAATGCTTGTGCCGGCAATTGATTTGTCAGTATGCAGACGATGATGCCGGTTGCGGGATCATACATCATCGAAGAATTATATCCGCCCCAGATTTGTCCGCCATGAGTCCAGACAGATTTACCGCTGACGATATATTCCGCGATGCCCATGCCATAGCGTTCTTTCTCGACAAATGTGGTCATTTCTTTGATTGAATTGGCATTCACAACTTTCCCATTCATGAGCGCATCATACCATTGGAGCATTTCGCTTGATGTGGAATACATCGCACCTGCCGCACCCGCCGCACTATTGAGGGATATACGCGGTGTTGCTGCATTATCGCGACCTGCCTGCCATGGATGTGCAATCGTATACAGCACGCTATCATAGACATCCAAAAATGTGCTATCGAGTTTGAGTGGATTCAATATGCTATCGCGCAATAGCTTTCCATAAGAATGACCCGTCACTTTTTCCGCAATCAATCCTGCAAGAAGATAATTGGTATTGCAATATTCCCAACCCTTGCCGGGTGCAAATGTCGGAGTTCCCGTCCATGTGAGAAGCTCGCTTGCGGTATATACTCTTCGCGGATTATTCATGATGGAATCCGGATAGCCCGGAACGCTTGTCACATCATCCAAACCAGAGGTATGATTCAGGAGTTGTCTAATCGTGATATTCGAGTCTATGTTTGTATACGATTGAAGGAATGCATGGAGTGAATCATCCAACTTTAGCTTATTATTCTCGGCAAGTTTCAAAAGCAGAACCGCTGTGAATAATTTGGTATTGCTTGCAATTGCAAACTCCATGTCGCGAGTGATTGGAACACCCGGATGAGAAATTCCGGATACACCTTGCCATGTACCCATATTTGGAATATATACTCCCGCTGAAATCCCTTTGATGTCCTTTGCGATGAGAATGCTGTCAATTGTCTTCTGTAATCTCGAAGCCAAAGCAGGATTGAATGATTGAGAACGGACTGTGGTACAAAACATGCATACCATTGTACAAAAGAGAAAGTAGCATATGAATGGGGTGTTCATCAGGGATCTCGCTTTTTTTAGAAATATATTCTCAATCTTCAGCAGTAATTCTCGGCTCATGCTTCACAGGAAAATTTACTGAATTCGCAATGAAGCAATTATCGTGTGCTTTTTCATGTAAAGAGAGTGCCAGTTCAATCATATCAGCATTCGAAATTGTTACGATTGGATGCAGATTGACAACCGTGAATTTTCCACCTCCGCCTTCTCGCTCTTGTAATATGCCTGATGGAGTATCGGTATAAGCAGTGACGATGATACCGGCATCAGCGCAAAGATGCAAATACCAAAGCATATGACATACCGAGAGGGAAGCGAGTAGCATGTCTTCCGGATTATGTTTGGTGCCATCACCTCTGAATGCAGTATCGGATGAACCAAGTAGATCAGGTTTATTTTCGATGGTAATTACATGATCTCTGGAATAAGAAAGATAATCGCTCGTTCCGCTTCCTTTATTGCCGGTCCAAGTGATGGTGCTATGATAATGATGTGTTTTCATGATGCTTATTTACGAACTTTTTGTTTAAAGAATGACCAAATTTCTTCCGCGCTTTCGATATCTCCATTTTGCGATCCTGCAAATGCTGTTAACAGAAAGGAATAGCGCTCTGTGCGGCTGGGCTCGATATGTCCTCCGCCGTCTACTTTGTACAGCATGACTTCGGTACCATTTACCCCTTGAGCATACCGGTAAGAGATCACTTTCGAGGAACTCTTTTGTGGAAATTCATTGATGATGGGAGTGGTTTGTGTTCTATTTCTTTTGATCCAATAAGCGATGCTGCTATCGGTTGAAATCACTGTACCATTTTCAGTCTTGCCACCAAGATAGGGTACTAATGGGTCAGCAGTACCATTCATGAATAATGCAGAAACGGGAATCGTGGAATTTGTGCATTTGGAAGATGCAGGTCCTGAAGCCACAATTGATGCAAATGCCGTCATGCGATGTGGAATCTCCTGCGCAAGACGCATCACGAAATGTCCACCATTGGATGTACCGACCATAAAGACTTTGCGGTCATCATATCGCAGTGATGTTTTTAATGTATCGAGTAATGTTGCTATGAATCCTACATCGTCGCTTGCGGGAATGCGCGGAGCATCATTTCTGCAATCATTCCAACCTTGTGAATCTTTAGGTCCAATTGTTCCATTGGGAATCACAAGAATGAGTCCTTCATGTGCTGCGATATCAAACCATGGAATATAGGGAGCTTTCACATGTGACAAACCCGCAATATTATCCGCACTTCCACCATTTCCATGAAACAGAAAAACAATGGGTGAATTGGGTATATTCTTTGGATTGAAGAGATGATAGGTTCTATTTATTCCACCAATCTTAATCTGTTGATTCGTAAGTAGAAGTTCGCGATGTTGCGGACTCAATCTATATGATGTACAAGATATGCAGGTACATATAGCTAGTAGTGAAAGAAATATCAGAAATCGACTTCTGTTCATAATACTCAGGAAGTTATATATAAAGCCAATAGTTAGTTGGTATCATGAACATACATAATTCTTTTTCATATAAGCCAGACTTGCTTTACATAGTTTTTTCAGCACATTCACATCTATATCCGCAAGTTTCTTCCTACAAACCATGCTTTCTTCAGCACAACTCTAGCAAGACCATCAAGTGGATATCCGCGCACCCATGGCTGGAGAAGGCGATAATGATTTTCATAAAAGAGCATTGTAGCGGGTGCATCGGCAATGGCCATTGATTCGGCTTGACGATAGAGTTCCATGCGTTTTGCTTCATCATTTTCGGCCATGGCTTGAGCGAATAATGCTGTTGCTTCCAAGTTTTTATAGCGGGTGCTATTTGGATAGCTTGGCTCGCTCAATGAATTGGGAACGAGCGCGCCATCGAGAAGATTAATATAATTTTCGGGATCTGGATAATCGCCATACCAGCGCGTGCCCCACATCGCAAGTTTACCTTCTTCGGCCAATTGCAAGAACTCAGAGAATTGAATGGTCTGTATTTGTAATTCAATGCCGAGATTGGATTTGATCATCGAACGCACGGCTTCGGCAACTTGTACGAGTCGTGGCTCGGGATAAATATGGAATGTGACTTTCGGAAAATTCTTTCCATTGGGATAACCTGCTTTTGCAAGAAGTTCACGCGCCTTTTGAATGTCGAGATCGAATCCAAGAATTTGCTTGATATCATAGTTCTTGAATACGGGGGGCGTGATACCATGAAGTGCAGGACCATAGGGCGCATCTTTCAATACATATTTCACGATATTCTTTCGGTCAATCGCATAACTGAATGCACGACGCACATCGGGATTGTCAAATGGCGCTGTTATACAGAGATAATCTATGAACCATGTCAACAATGCAGGTGTGGACTGTAATTGAAATTGATCATATGGGGCTTTAGCTTTCTTGTTTTTCGTGTCAACGATGTCTTCAAAGAATTCTGTCGGTAATGTGAAACATTCATCCAAATTACCATCACTAAATTCTTTCAATTGTAACTTGTCATCCTTGATGAAGGTAAAGACAAGCGAATCCAAATAGGGAAGTTGATTACCCGATTCATCCTTTTGCCAATAATTTGTATTCTTGCGGAATGTCATAGAAATATCGGGTCGCCATTCCACAAATATGAATGGTCCGGTGCCGACAGGATTCTGGAAAAAGTCACGACCATATTTCTCCACTGCTTCTTTTGGTACAATGCATCCGAGTGAATTTGCAAGAAGCAACAAGAATGGAGAATAAGCGCGTGTGAGAAGAATCTTCAAAGTGGTATCATCAATGGCTTGAATGCCTTCAATTGTGCTCACCGGTTTATCCACCAAGCGTGCATCATAGAATGCATTCGCACCAATTACTTTATCCTTGAATGCCCAATAATGTACGGTTCGAGATTTGGGATCGCATGCTCGAACAAGTGAATATTCCACATCTTTGGCGGTCATCTTCCGACCCTTTCCATTCGGGAAGCATGCATTGTCATGAAATCTCATGTCCGACCGAATATGAAATACATATTCTTTCCCATCTTCGGAAATTTCCCAAGAACTCGCTGCTTCCGGAATCACACCCAAACTTGAATCAAATGAAATCAAACGATCATATACCTGCAATGCGATATCATCTGCGAGCTTACTATTGATGATCACGGGATCAAGTCCATTCGGATTCCCACGAATCATATTGATGCGAAAAACACCCCCGTAATTTTTACCGCCCTTTGCGGAAGTGAGAGTAATCGTTTCTTCTTTTCCGCATCCAATGAGGAAAAGTGTGAGAACTAATAGGAGAATATGTTGCATGAAATTTCCGAATTATCGTTTGCGATGTGGATACCAATGTGTTTCTATTTCAGGATCTGCGGGATCCGGTGATTCTTTCAGCTGTAAATCAGGAAAAAGTTTTGTTGTGAAACCTTCAAAATCTTTTGCCCATTCTTTGTGATTATACACACAAACCGCCAGACATGCCGAGCAATAATGATCTGTTGCAAAATACGGAAAACAGCGTCCCGTATCGACCATATATCGATCATTCCCCAAATGATCTTTGCCTGCCTCGCTTGAGCGCTCATCGGGTATGGCATCGGCAGGGCAATATATCCTGCAGGCTTTGCATGTATCACAAAATTTGGCAATGCCCGCATCAATTGGTGCATCGATGGCGAGTGGCATATCAGTGATCACACTTCCAAGCCGAAAGAGTGGACCCATTTTGGGATGGATGATGGAGCCATGTCTGCCTAATTCGCCGAATCCTGCCTTGAGTGCAAGAGGTACATGTAAGACATCGCTGTCACCGATGGGATGTTCAACCGTGCAGGCATAACCGAGTGCTCGGATTTCTTCGGCAAGTGCGATCACGATTTCTCCAAGTGTGAAATAAATGCGAAGACATTCGATTGCGGAGCGCTCATTCGGTACACCCTGAAATTCGCGCCAGAGCATTTTTTGTCCTACAACGATTGCAAAAGGTTCATGAATCACTCGTCCTTTATACACATCACTAGGCTCAATCATTGCAATGCCAACTTCATCGGCACCTAATGCTCGAGCTTTATTCTTGATATATAGGGATGCTTCTTGATTGGATGCAAATAGCGTCTTTTGAGGATTCACTGCACCCGTGAAACGTGGATATTGATACTCACGAATTTGCTTCAAGTATTCATCCACCTCGGCGATATTTATACTGCGACCCCCAACGGAGGTATACCATGCATCCCATTGAAATGCCAGAGGTGATGAAAAAGAACCGTGAATCATACATTACTTGAGTGTTGATAAACGAAGTGAATTACTGATTACGCTTACTGAACTGAATGCCATTGCACCTGCGGCAAACATCGGATCCAATACACCCAATGCCGCGAGCGGAATACCGATGATATTGAAAATAAATGCCCAAAAGAAATTCTGCTTGATGATGCGCATGGTATTTCTTGATAGTCGAATGGCAGTGATCACTGCATGCAAATCGGTATTCATGATGGTGATGTCTGCGGTGTTCATGGCAATGTCTGTACCGCTTCCCAGCGCGATTCCAAGATGAGCTTGCGCAAGAGCGGGTGCATCATTGATACCATCTCCGATCATGGCTAGGCGATGTCCGGCTTTTTGTAATGCGGAAATCTTCTCCAGCTTTTCATGAGGAAGGAGTCCTGCATGATAGTGTTTAATTTCAAGTTCATCGGCAATGGACTTCACGGTTGACTCTTGATCTCCACTCAGCATCATTGTTTGTAATTGATCTTCATGCAATGTTTGAATAATTTCTTTTGATGTATCGCGAATTGTATCAGCAAAGATGAATATCGCATGTGGAATGCCATCGATGCATACACCAAGCATGGAATCAGCGGATTGATATTGTTGCTGAAAGGAGTCAATCTCAAATTGCATTCCTTCTTGATGGATCCAATCAAGTTTACCGATGAGAATATCATGTCCGGATACAATTCCTTTCATTCCTTTTCCGGGAAATTCTTTCACTGAATCAGCATGAGGAATGTCTTTTGACTTTTTCACAATTGCTTGCGCAAATGGATGAACAGAGTATTGTTCGATACCTGAAGCAAAAACTATCAATTCATCATGAGAATATGTAGTCTGTAATTTCTCAATTTCAATCAGTTCCGGTTTACCTTCTGTGAGCGTGCCTGTTTTGTCGAATGCGATGATATCAATCGCTCCTGCTTTTTCGAGTGCATCGGCATTACGAATGATGATTCCACGTTTTGCGCCTGCCCCAATTGCGACAGTGATGGCTGTCGGAGTGGCGAGTCCCAAAGCGCATGGACAAGCAATGAGAAGAATCGCGATAGCCGGTAACATACTTGCATCTAATGTGGAATCAAGCAAAACATAATACACGATGAATGTCACGATGCTTATTGCAAGCACACTTGGCACAAAGACTGATGAGATATTGTCTGCAAGAGATTGAATTGCAGCTTTAGAACCTTGTGCTTCTTTTACGATTGAAGTAATCTTGGATAATACTGTGTCAGCACCAATCGCTGTGGCCTTCACTTGCATCGATGCATCGATATTGATTGTCCCACCCGTCACCGAATCTCCAACTTGTTTTGTGATTGGATGTGACTCACCCGTCAACATGGATTCATCACATGTGCCTGATCCTTCGATGATGATTCCATCTACGGGGAATGATTCGCCGGGACGAATGAGTAAGATTTCGCCAACAACAATCTCTGATGCATTACATTCCTGAAATGATCCATCAACTGATTGTTTCAATGCTCCGGTTGATTGCAGAGACAGAAGTGATTGCAATGCATTGCCTGCTTTTCTTTTGGCTTTGGTTTCGAGCATTTTACCAAGCAGAACAAGCGTGATGATGGTGGTCGTTGAATCATAATACAAATGCTGAGCATGTCCTGCATGTTCACCGAATATGAGTTCATACGTGCTATACAGCCATGCCATGCCGGTTCCGAGTGAGACGAGTGTATTCATGTCGGAAGTGCCATGCAGAGCGAGTTTCCAAGCAGGGACAAAAAATCTTCTACCCGGTATGAGAAGAACAATAAGAGATAAAATGCAGAATCCGATATTTAGATGATTCATCGGAATGGGGATGGCATTCGACATTGGTTCCCACATCATGCCCATGGAGAGAATCAAAACGGGTAAAGAGCAGGCAAGACTGATGAAGAAATCTCTGCGAATGTCTGTTTCGCGGTCGAGGAGTCTTTCTGAGACATTATCAGGTTCTTTCTTGATGATTAAATCATAGCCTGCTTCATGCAAAGATTGTGCGATGGTTTCAAGTGATACTTGATCGACATCATATTCCAATCGAACGGTCTCCGCCGCAAGATTCACCGTGGCATTGGAAACACCTTCGATTTTCTTGAGTGATTTTTCGACTCTTGCCACGCAGGCGGCGCAAGTCATGCCTTCAACCGGGAGATTTTGAATCATGGAAGTTCACTATAAACATCAATGCTTCAAAATTACGGACAGTATTGATATGATTGACAAGATTCTTATGGATTGAGGTTCTTCGAAGTTTTTTTTCGTAAGAAATGACTTAAAATGAAAAGCAAGCCGGCAAAGAAGAAGGGGAATGTGATCAATGCAATTGTGAGATAACTATCTGTATAGATGAGTGGACTAATAAATATTCCGAGCAGAACATAGATGATACCTCCAATCAATTCCCATTTCCAGGCAATGGCTAGGATGATAATGAGCACGAATGTAGGAATCAGGTGCATCATAAAATCGAAGAGTTGTTCGCTTGCTGTGCCATGATCGAAAGCATCAAGAGAAAAGATACTAACGAATCCGATGGCTAGTATGCTGATCAATCGGGGCAGGATAGTGAGGAGCTTCATAGTATATTCCTGAAAATGTCTTTACAAAAATAGACATCTTCATCCAAAGAATACACTCACTTATAATCAATCAACTCCACCACAATTTCATTTCTGCGATTGATCACTTCATATGGTGGATTATATCCGAGATAGGAGAATTGATTATTGTGCTGAAGATTCTCTTTGGCAAGAGCTTGTTTCAACAACTCAGTGTATTCGGCAATCTTTTCATTGTTTGCCCATCCGTCGAAACGAATAGCGGCAATGATCTTCTCCTCTTGCTTTTCGAAAGTGATACTTTTGTCATTAGGTGTGGGAAGTGAATTCATGTCATATCCTTTTGGTACCATGAATTTCATTGTGGTTGTCTCACCGAGTTCCATCGTCACTGGCGATGTCATTGCGATATTCTCTTTTCTAGCATTTCCACCGAATATATATCCGGCAAGTATACCAAATCCCATGCCGGAGCTTTCGCGATAAGTCCTCTTGCCAAGCTTTACACTTGAAAATATAGCAGGCTCATATTTGCGGACTTCAAAACGTTCATAAGTCTTGATTACTTGATACTTATGTTGTTCTGTTTTTTCCGTACTCATCGTACTATAAACCTGCGCAAGTAAAACAAGAATTACAATGACGATAAGTGAAATGACTGTGATTTTCATGATGATGTTCCTTTATAAAAAACTGATAAACATCAAGTATTGTCATATAGTTCAAGTAATGCACTCAGAGGTGAGCCGAGGAGCTCAACCCGGCCTGGTTTTCGAGCGCAGTTGAGAAATGCCACCCCTCTGACACGATGGGAATGAATAGATTATCCTTTCATCACTCTCAAGAATTTTCTCTTTCCTGCTTTAATGATTTTGGGTGAAGAAAGATCAATTGTTTGTGAGATGTCTTGCACTTTTTCGCCATCTATGCTGACGCCTCCGCCTTGAATGAGTCGGCGAGCTTCGCCTTTGGAGGTAACCATGCCGGTATGTGCCATCACATCCACGATAAGGGGATTATCTCCGAGATCATTGACGATATGATCATCAATCACATCGGGTACATCTTTCTTTACGAAGATTCTTTCGAATTCCTCGAATGCAGCTTTGCCGGCATCTGCGCCATGATAGAGTGCAACGGTGCGCATGGCGGTTTCCACTTTTGCTGAACGTGGATGCAATGATCCGTCTTGCAAGCCCGTGGACATTGTGGCGATTTCCTCTTGCGAAGCCATCGCGGCATATTGATAATAGCGTGTGATCATGGTATCGGGTATAGACATCACTTTACCGAACATCTCTCTCGGTGTATCGGTGATTGCAATATAATTTCCCAATGATTTACTCATTTTCTCCACGCCATCAGTGCCTTCCAAAATGGGCATGATGATAATGCCTTGTGGCATGACGCCATAGGCCTTTTGAATTTCTCGGCCGACAATCAAATTGAATTTTTGATCAGTTCCGCCAAGCTCGATATCAGACTTGATTGCAACCGAATCCATTGCCTGAGCAAGGGGATACAGAAACTCATGAATACTGAGTGGTTCATTCGCATTGAAACGCTTGGAGAAATCATCCCTCTCAAGCATCTGAGCAACGGTGTATTGTGCGGAGAGTTTGATTACATCAGCAAAAGACATTTCAGAAAGCCATTCGGAATTGTATTTGATGGTGAGATTCTTTTCTGATAAAATACGCGATGCCTGATCGAAATAGCTCTGACCATTCGCTCGCGTTTCATCCAATGTGAGTGCGGGACGCGTTTTGGATTTACCGGTTGGATCACCGATCATACCTGTGAAATCACCTACAATCAAAATTGCATGATGTCCCATATCTTGAAATTGTCTCATCTTGCGCAATACCACCGCATGACCAATATGCAAATCCGGACGCGAAGGATCACATCCCAACTTGATGATCATCGGTTTTTTATGTTTCAATGAATATTCAATCTTCTTGACGATTTCATCCTCCGGCAATACTTCCGCTGCGCCGGATTTTAAGATGTCCATTTGTTCATTGAGTGTAGGAAACATCATCATCACTTCTTCTTTTTGGGTAATGAATTGCCAATCGGTGTCCGCTTATTGCCTGTACTTGCTTTTGCCTGCTGCTGCTGTTGTGCAATTTCCTGTGCCATACGCATACGCTGAGCAAACCAACCTTCTTTCTTCGGAGCTCGTTTCAAATCTTCCAAAGTGATTTTATTTTTTGAGAATTTGGTGATCCACACTTGTTGGATGATTCCCAAAATCGTGAAGACAAAATAATAGACATTCAATCCGGAAGGGAAGCCGGAGAACATGAAGGTGAACATGATTGGCATGATATAGACCATCGACTTTTGATTTGGATCGGTGATCGTCATCTTTTGTTGAATGAACATCGCAATACCCATCAGCAATGCCAAACCACTAAGCTTGTCAACCTGAAACAGAGGTAATTTAAATCCAAGATCCAGAATCACATCCGGTGCAGATAAATCACTGATCCATCCAAAGAAATGCTGTTGTCTGATGTCCATCCAGCTGCTCAGTACTGACCACAAGGAAATAAGAATAGGCATTTGCATGATCATCGGTAAACAACCTCCTGCAGGATTGATGCCATATTCGGAATAAATCTTCATCGTCTCTTGCGACAACATCGTACGATCATCTTTGTATTTCTCTTGTACTTTCTGCAAGAGTGGTTGTACTACTTTCATTTTCTGCATAGACTTCATTTGTGAAGCACTGAATGGCTGCAGAACGATTTTCATCAAGAATGAAAAGAGAATGATAACAATGCCATAATTGGCGATGAATGTGTGCAGAAAAGATAGCGTTGGCAAAATCACATATTCACCAATCGGTGCAACGAGCCACTTTACTCCGTAGAATGTCCCGAAATTGATAGTCTTTTCCAAACCGTATGCTTGCAATGTATCGTAAATCTGAGGTCCGATGAAAATGGTGAATGCATCCTTTTGCACTCCACCTTTATATCGATTGCGATAAGCTAAAGAATACTTTTCTATGTGACCCTCATTCGGTGCTCCTTCTTTTATCCCTTCCATGAAAGCCATGCCATTTGCATCTTTCTTTTCGGGTATGATAGCTGCCACAAAGTATTTCGTGCGCGTTGCAACATAATCGATTTCACCGGCGCTCTGAACAGAAGTCGGCTGAGCATATTCAGTCACATCGAATTCGTCGATTGTGCCATTCACACTTGTTAGAGAAATGGCGGTATTTGATTCATCAACCGAATTCTGCTCTTGGAATTTCACGCCACCTTTCCAGATCAAATCATAGGTGCGTTGAGGCATGAATTGCTCCATATTGCGCAATTCAACTTCCGTTTTGCAG
>VGWD01000038.1 GCA_016873735.1 Ignavibacteria bacterium
TATGTTAAATCTCGTGCGCCAATCGTAGTGTATGGCGTTGCCCGCTATCAATATACATCCGATGGATTTCTTGCAATTCCCGTCAGTGCATTCGGTACTGAATATGTGATTGCTGCTTATCCTCAATATACAGCCGCTGGCTCAACGTATGATTTGCCATCGGTGTCCAATATTATTGCTGCTTATGATGACACGGAAGTAACATTCACGATGGGTGGTACGAATGGCTCCCGCACAACGGGTGGTCTTAAGAAAGGACAAAAAGCAACAGTCAATATGATGAAAGGCGATGTATGGTGTTTTGCCGACGCATGTGATGCATGCGATATTTCCGGTTCACTTGTGAAGGCAAATAAACCGATTGGTGTTGTATCAGGGAATCAATGTGCAAATGTGCCTTCAGGTGTCTATGCATGCGATGTTATCAATGAGATGGAACTTCCCACATTTACGTGGGGTAAAGAATATCATGTGACCCCGATTGTTGGCCGGCAAAAAGCGCCCGTCATCCGCGTCTTTGCAAAAGAGAAAGATACCAAAGTCACTCGTGATGGTCAGGACTGGATGCGCCTTACATTGAACTCGCGCGGCGAAGGCGATGCCTTCATTGAGCGTCGTGCTTTCGATGGAGATCTCAATTCATTGGTCAATGGTGGTGGTACGCCTTGTAAGGTTATTGCTGCAGACAAACCAATTTATGTCATGCTCTATAATCCGGGTCAAACTGATGACAATGTGGTGAGCGATCCATTCCAGATGGTACTTACTCCACTTGAACAATATCAAAAAGAAATCGTGTTTGCCACACCGAATGCAAAAGGCGGCTCACTTCCATTTACAAGACAGTTCGCCAATCTTGTATATGAAACCACACCTGATGGAGCAGTTCCGGATGACTTGGAATTTGCAACGGTCGTCAATGGAAAATTCACATGGAAACGAGTGAATGTTCAATTCGGACCAAGTCCTGGATTTAAATTCGCTGTACCTATTCGCGGCAAGAGCTATTCCATGAAGCGTTTGCAGCTCAATGGTGATGGCGTATTCCGCATTCGTTCAAGCTCACCATTTGCTGCTTATGCATATGGCTTTGCTTCCTTTGATTCTTATGGATTCCCCACTTCCGTTGCATTGGGAGATTTGGAGAAGAAAGATACAGTTAAACCAAATCCTGAGTGGAAAGTATTATGTGATGGATCTGTCGTTGGTAAAAATGGCACTGGTGATGCACTCGTGACCGATAAGCCGGATGATCCGAATGTTCGTTCGAATCTTGCGCTTATTTACATGGATTTGGATTCAAGCTATAACTATGAATTTGATTATGACAAAGGCCGTGAATTCATCGCGGGTACAACCATCAAGACAGATTGGTCATTGAAGGTGATAGATCCTGCAACGGATGCACGCGCCATGGTTGTATTTGTAGACCGTGCCGGTAATGACACGATCATCGACATCATGTATAAGGCATTTGCCGTCGACATCGAAGCCAAGGATACGGATTTTGGTAAATGCAAACCGGGTGAGACCATCACCAAGACGATTGATCTTGTGAACAAGAACAAGAATTCATCGGCAACGGTGAAGAATTTGACATTGAAGAGTGGCTCTCAAGGGTTTACAATCCTGAATGCGACATTTCCATTGACAATACCTGCCGGTGGCAAAGTAACCTTACAGGTAAGCTTTAAGAGTGATGCCAAGGGAGAATTCCGAGATGCATTTTTGATGGATGATGGTTGTGTGATAGCCGAGAAAGGAACGGTTAAAGCAGCGGTAGGCGAGCCGATCATCTATGTGAGTGAGATAGACTTTGGAACGATCAAGAAAGGCACGAAAGTGATTCTTCCATTGATCGTACGTAATGAAGGCGATGCAGAATTGACAATCACCGGATATACCCTTCCGAAAGATCCTACAGTCTTCAGATTGGTCAATTGGCCGGCGATCAGCGCTCAGAGCCCGCTTGTACTTCAGCCAACCGAGAGCCGTCAGCTTGATATTGAGTTCACAGCAGTTGATGCAGTAAGCTATACAGATGCGATTGTGTTCTCAAGTGATGCCCGCACTCGTGACAGCATAGGCGAACTCAAAGGTAAAGGTATAGAAGGTGGCTTGCTTGCACGCGGAGCAGACTGGGGTAGAAAGCGCACAGATAATGGTCCATATATGGATGCAAAAGGTATAGTACTTGAGAATATCGGTAATGGTCCTATTCGCGTGCTTCAATCATCATCACCGAATGCAGAGTTTGCCTTTGACAAGAATGTGTTCAATGGCGTGACATTGCAGCCTGGTGAGGTGAAGGAATTTGAAGCAGCATTTAGTCCGACAGTCATTGGTGATGATAAATTGATTGTGACCTTCGAGACCGACATGGGCACAACAGTACCGACCGATCCGCCGCTTCGCGGCGCTGGTATCATTGGTAAGCTTGCGACGCAGGATTATGATTTTGATTCGACGATCGTACAAGGAGTTGTGAAACCTGTCAATCGCAAGATTGTTCGCATCACGAATATTGGCACAGCTGATGCCAATGGCGCAGACTTCTCAGATGATGTTGAGCTGAGAGAATTGATGATGGTGTCAGCCGGCTCGATAGGTGAGACGAATGCCGCCTATGGAAGTCAAGGCTTTAAATACGATAAAGCCGCATTGAATTTGCCACGCATCTTGAAGAAGGGCGAGTTTTTGGAATTCCAAGCAGAGTTTCAGGCACAGAGACCCGGCGCAGCGAAGGCAGAGCTTCAGACCGAGAGTGATGCATCGAATTCAGTGGTATCAACATGGACCGGCTGGGGTGTAGATCCATTCCGTCCTGATCCGAAGATTGATCCGAAGGGCGGTAGCGTGAATAACATTTGTATTGGCAATAGTGGAGACATTACAGCCACAGTGAAGAATATTGGTAATGTGAAGTTTCCGGTATTGAATGCCTTTATCAGTCCTTCGAATCCTGAATTCACGATCGATGCAGCTTCATTGAGTGCCTTGCGTGCGAGCAATTTGGATTTGAATGAGACACGCGATGTAAAAATCAAATTCAGTCCTGTAGGCGCTCCGGGCGTACGCACCGTCAAATTGGGTATCGTTGGTCCAACGGTAGACGACACAGTATATGCTGTGGGCGATATCAATGGCGAGGGTGTATCCTATGTGACGGACTTGGAAGTAGCCGGAAGAAGTGATGTTCAGATTGGCTCAAAGACAAGTGTTGGTATTCGTTTGAAGAGTGCTCCGAATGCGATAGCCGGAGTGAAGAGCATGCCTTTGACGATTACCTATGATCCGAAGGTATTCTCACCGATTCTCTCCGAAATTGTGTTGGCAGGTTCTTATGCGACCGGTTATACGATCAAGGACAGACAATTGGTAAAAGACGGCGAGATAGTCGTGACGGTTGAAGCATCGACCGGACTCATAGACAAAGCCGGTGATATTCTGAGCATTCCAATGAGTGTGTATTTGCCGAATTATGGTAAGACAGACTTTGAGATTGAAGTTAAAGGCGTCTCGATTGGTTGTTTGACAGTGAATCCTGGCAAAGGTCCAATGAAGATTGACCCGACATGTGCCTTTAATTATCGCGGAGTTGATCCATCGAATCAGGCATTCAGCTTGAAGCCATTGAGTCCGAACCCGATCATGGGAGATAAGGCGACAGTTGAGTTTTCAGTAGGATTCACAGTGAATACAGAGATAGCCTTGTACTCCATGAAAGGTGAGCGAGTTGCGACCTTGGCCAATGGCTCATATCAGAAGGGAGTCTATGCATCGGAAGTACCGTTTGGCAATTTGTCATCGGGCAGTTATGTGATCAAGATGGTTGCCGGTCCATATACGACAGAGCAGCAGATCACGATTAGTAAGTAATCGATAGGCCCTTCGGGCATGGAAGCGTCATTCAAGCGGGCGATTGGCATCATGGCTGATCGCTCGCTTTTTTTAGCATAGTATGCAACAATATCAATCGTGATTCGTTTTAAGCTTACCTTTTTCTATGTACCATGGATAGAGAACAATTATGAGAAAAAAACCAATCGTTTCGGCTGTGCTGCTTATCGGCATTGGAATCATTTTCGGGGTGGCATTGGTATCAACTTTCAATACCGGAGGAATTGCTTCGGCTTTTGCGGCAGATAAAGAAATAGGGGCAAAACAAGCTCCTGTAACATTAAGCCCTCAGGTTCAAGCATTGAATGATGCAATGACTTCCGCGAGCAAATCAGTCAATGCGACTGTTGTGAATATCAAAGTAGTTACGGAGTCAAAAGTTGACAATAAACAGCTGCGAGACTTTTTTAAGTTTTTTGGAAGCCCTGAAGAAATGCCCGGTGGTGGAGAAGAAGGTGATATTCAGAAATCCGAAGGTGCCGGATCAGGGGTCATCATTTCTTCAGATGGATATATCATCACAAATAATCATGTGGTTGAACAAGCAAAAGAAGATGGCATAACAGTAATTTTATCTGATAGAAAAGAATACAAAGCAAAACTCATCGGACGTGATCCACTTACGGATTTGGCAGTGATAAAAGTAGAAGCAAGTAATTTACCGGTTGCACATATCGGAAATAGCGATGAAGTCGTAATCGGTGAAATGGTCATCGCTGTCGGAAATCCACTTGGACTAAATTCCACAGTTACTTCCGGTATAGTTAGTGCAATTGGAAGAGGCGCTTTGGGTTTGAATAGAGATCGATATGCCGTAGAGAATTTCATTCAAACGGATGCGGCAATCAATCCAGGAAATAGTGGTGGTGGTCTTTTCAATTTGCGGGGAAGTCTGATTGGTATCAATTCCGCTATTGCAACTCGCACCGGAGGATATATGGGATATGGATTCGCCATACCAGCAAATCTCATGAAAGCAGTTGCACTCGATATCATAGAGGATGGGAAAGTAGACAGAGGGTATATTGGAATATCGCTTCGACCAGTTGATGAAGTTTCGGCAAAGTCACTCAAACTTGATAAAGTTGCAGGTGCATTGGTTGATGACATCATCAAAGATAGTCCTGCAGAAAAAGCGGGTATTGAACCTGGAGACGTGATTCTTGAATTTGATGGCAAGCCCGTCAATTCCTCCAATGATTTACAAAGTCTTGTAGCCCAACGCCGCGCAGGTGACAAAATAAGTCTCAAAATTTGGAGAGATGGCAAATCAATATCCAAATCAGTGGTTTTGAAAAAAAGAGATGATCAAACCGTGGCTGCTAATGAAGATGGTGTAACAGGTTCCACATCCAAAGAAGATGAGTCCACAAATGGAACAGTTTCATTCAAAGACCTTGGTTTTACAGTTGCACCTTTGACAGAAAAAGTGAAAACCGAACTCAATATTGAAGATGGAGTTCTGATCACAAAGGTTGAGCCTTATTCTCATGCCAGCGAAAGAGGACTTTTTCCCGGTTTTGTGATTGTTAAAGCTGAAAAGCAGTCAATCTCCAAGACAGGACAAATAAACAAGATCATCAAAGATCGCCAAGGCGAAGTATTGAAATTGCAAGTGAAAAGCAAGGATGGTTCAAGACTTATTTTCCTTGAAATCCCCAAAAAGAGCTAAGTTTGGTCATTTCAGTGACATGCCGTATATTTGCGGTCCTATTCATCGTTATTATTGTGAGTTGACATGAGCACATATATCGTCAATCCGGTCGAAGTTCGCATGAAAGAATCTTCCAAAGGCAGCATTTACCAGTCAATCGTGGCCATGGGAATTCGTGCCCGCCAGATCAATGATCAGATCAAAATGCAATTGACTGCTCGCATGGAGAATGTGGAGACAGATGCCGATGAATCAGAGGGACCAAATTATGACAAATTGGCAATCAGCAGAGAATTTGACGTACTTCCAAAGCCGATTTTTATAGCAATGAAGGAAGTTATGGACGATCAATTGAATGTCCGCATGAATGATGAAAAATAACAGAAGTCAAGTAGCTATATTGAGCCATCGCCTACCCATGTAGAACGATGGCTTTTTTATTCAGGATAAACATGAATCTGCAAGGAAAGAACATCATACTCGGAGTGAGTGGTAGCATAGCTGCCTATAAAGCTCCCATGATTGTCCGAGAATTGATAAAGCTCGGGGCAGAGGTACGTGTTGTGATGACCCCATCTTCGGAGCAATTTGTTTCTCGAACCGTGCTCATGAATCTTTCAAAACATCCTGTAGCAGTTGATATGTTTGAAGATGAAGTGCAAGAAGGTGGCTCATGGCATATTCACTTGGCTCATTGGTGTGATGCGATGCTTATCGCTCCATGTTCTGCAACAAGCTTGGCAAGACTTGCAACGGGGTTTTATGATACAGCTTTGTCAATCATTGCATGTGCCTTGCCGAAAGAAATTCCATTATTGATTGCTCCCGCGATGGATTCAGATATGTGGGAGCATCCTGCTGTTCTGAGAAATATCGAAATCTTGAAAGATGATGGAGCAATCATCATAGATCCTGCTTATGGAGAATTGGCCAGTGGGATTATCGGCCAAGGACGTCTTCCCGAAATTCAAGAATTGATGCGTCAATGTTGTCTTGCATTGGGTATGCCTATCTCTGATTTGAGCATTGATAATGAGCAGGGCATTGAATCGCATGAAGAACCCTTGCAATCAAAACCACTATATGGCAAACAAGTATTGATCACGGCAGGACCAACCTATGAGCGAATTGATGATGTACGATTCATCGGAAATTACTCTTCAGGTAAAATGGGATTTGCATTGGCTCAAAAAGCATCGCAATTGGGAGCATTGGTCACTTTGATCACCGGTCCCGTTTCTTTGAAAACACCTATCGGAACAATTCGAAGATTGGACATAGAGTCTGCTCGCGACATGCATGATATGGTAATGAAAGAAATAGCAGGGCAAGACATCATCATTATGAGTGCTGCTGTAGCCGATTTCACTCCAAGAGTGCTTCATGAAGGAAAAATCAAAAAAGGGGAAGCTGAATCCATGCAAGTGGATCTAGTAAAAACAACCGATATTCTTGCCGAACTTGGAACAATCAAACAGCAAGGACAAATGCTTATAGGTTTTGCATTGGAATCATCGCATCATATTGAATATGGCATGAAAAAAATGACTGAAAAAGGCTGTGACATGATGATAGTCAATCAGGCAAATAAACCAAATAGTGGATTTGGGGGAGATATGAATACCATTTCCATCATTGATCATTCTTTGCAGGTGAAACAATTTCCCTCGATGACCAAACACGCTTGTGCGGAAGCTATTTTTGAACACATCATTCAATTGGCAGCTACATCATGAGTTCACCATTTGCATCGATGTTGAGAAATAAGATTGAAGAGACTGATGCTTCCTTATCTTCCAAAGGTTATACATTCAGCATTCTTGAAGATGCATGGCAGGAATTTGCCATAACTGCACAATGCTTCAAAGATGGTGCATCCATCGGTAAATTGCGATTGTATTATGCTCCAACAAAAAAGGCATTTCGATTTGATTGTCGTTCCATACAAGATGAACAATTACGTGCGCTGCTAGATGTGAAACATCTAAAGAATTCATCAAAACGAAATCATGCCGGGCTCCATGCTTATGTTGATGGCTCTTTTATTTTCGGAAAAGTTGGTTTCGGACTTGTCATCATACAAGATGATGCAAAGATTTTCGAAGATGTCGGCTCGGTGAATAATCCTGAATATCTTGAAGCAAGACAAGTTTCAGGTGAATTGATGGCAGTAGGAAAAGTAATTCAATGGTGTAATCAACATGGGCATACTTCCATCACCATTCATTATGATTATGCCGGAATTAAAGAGTGGGCAGTAGGTAATTGGAAAGCAAAACAACCACTAACGCAGCGATATGCTCAATTTGTGGCATTGTCCGGAATTATCATCACGTGGAACAAAATCCAAGCACATTCGGGAGATCATTGGAATGAATATGTCGATAAGCTGGCTAAGAGAGGAACCGAAGCATAATCCCCGATATAAATGCTGCTTCAAATTCGTATTTTTACCCATTCGCTCATCAATCACATCCTGAATCATGGCTTCACCTTTGGACGCATTATTATCGCTAAGCAAAAGACGCGGTTTTGTATTTCAATCCTCCGAAATATATGGAGGGCTTAATGGCTGTTGGGATTATGGTCCGCTTGGAGTTGAACTTCTTAGAAATGTAAAAGAGGCATGGTGGAAAGCCATGACATTGCGCGATGACATCGAAGGATTGGATGCTGCCATACTCATGCACCCACGCACATGGGAAGCGAGTGGTCATGTTGGACAATTCACTGATCCGATGATTGACAATAAAGTAAGTAAGGCCAGACATCGTGCCGATACGCTGATCGAAGAGTATATCGAAAAACTCAGAAAAAAGGGAAAAACAGATCAAGCAAATGCCGTGGAAACCAGACTCAATCAAGCAAGCGAACCGGTGCATTTTCATGCAATCATCATGGATGAGCAAATACCCGATCCCGTGAGTGGTACGACCGATTGGACTGATGTTCGGTACTTTAACTTGATGTTCAAGACATTTGTCGGACCCGTCGAAGATGTTTCCAACACAGTCTATCTAAGACCCGAAACCGCACAAGGCATTTTTGTGAATTTCAAGAATGTATTGGATTCAACGCGTCAAAAACCACCATTCGGCATTGCACAAATCGGTAAAGCATTCAGAAATGAAATCAATACCAAAAATTTCCTTTTCCGCACGCGCGAATTTGAACAAATGGAGATGCAATTCTTCATCAAGCCCGGAACCGAGAAAGAGTGGTTTGAATATTGGTTCGAACAGCGCTATCAGTGGTTTATCGAGCATGGGATGAGTCCATCTTCATTGCGAGCAAAACCACATGAAAAATTAGCTCACTATGCAAATGCCGCGACTGATATTGAATTTAAATTTCCATTTGGATGGGGTGAGATTGAAGGGATTCATTCAAGAACGGATTTTGACTTAAAGAATCATCAAGAGTTTTCAGGTAAAAAGCAGGAATATGTGGATACAGTCTCAAAAGATCGTTATGTACCATATGTTATTGAAACATCAGTAGGTGCTTCGCGATCATTCATGGCTTTCTTATGTAATGCATTCAAAGAAGAAAAAATAGCAGGAGAGGATGGAAAAGAAGAGACCAGAACAGTCTTGACTTTTCATCCAAAACTTGCACCCGTCAAAGCAGCGATATTTCCATTGACAAGCAAGGATGGTTTACCGGAGTTTGCTGATCCATTGTATAAGCAATTGCAAAAGGAATATAAAGTGCAATGGGATACCTCCGGATCTATTGGAAAGCGATATAGAAGGCAAGATGAAATTGGCACTCCATTTTGCATCACAGTTGATAATGATTCGCTCACTGATCAAGCGGTCACTATACGTAATCGCGATACCATGCAGCAGGAGCGAATATCGATGGATAATGTTCGCCATTATCTCCAAGATGCCTTATGATGCAATAAACCCGAACACATTGTTCGGGTTTGTCATTCAATAGAGTGTATTTACTATTTTTGCCTTGTACATATAAAGAGCATTATGCAGAATCTCGTAGCCATAGTAGGAAGACCGAATGTTGGTAAATCAACATTGTTCAATCGTATTCTTGAGGAACGCGATGCAATCGTTGATGCCACTGCTGGCGTTACACGCGACAGGCATTATGGTCGAGGAGAATGGAATGGCATCGGATTCATTTTGATTGACACCGGAGGAATTGTTCCTGAAAGTGATGAATTATTCGATAGAGCAATTCGTGAGCAAGCACATTTGGCAATCGAGGAAGCACAATCCATCATCTTCGTGTGTGACGGAAGAGATGGCTTGACACCTGTTGACAAAGAAATTGCTCTCACGCTAAGGCAAAGCGGAAAGCATGTTACATTGGCAATCAATAAATGTGATAATTCTGTCCAAGATGCACAATTATTCGAGTTCTTTCAGATTGGACTCGGTGAGCCATACGGTATATCCGCATTGAATGGAAGAAGTACAGGAGATTTACTCGATCATGTTGTTGAGCCATTGAACAAATCCGAGGGATTGGAAGAAGATTCACGATTGAAAATCGCATTGATAGGCAGGCCGAATGTTGGTAAATCCAGCATCACCAATGCGCTTCTCGGAGTGGATCGTGCAATTGTTTCTGATATTCCGGGTACCACAAGAGATGCTATCGACAGCGTCTTGAAATATTATGGCGAAGAAATAGTATTGATTGATACTGCAGGACTGCGCAAGAGAAGTCATATCAAAGAAAATGTCGAAATGTATTCAATCATGCGTACCGCCCGAGCGATTGAGCGTTGCGATGTGGCCATTGTGGTTCTTGATGCAGAACGAGGGCTTGAAGCGCAAGACAAGCGCATCATCAATGATGCAGTGGATGCAAGAAGAGGCGTGATCATCGCAGTCAATAAATGGGATGCAGTAGAGAAGGAAACAAATACAGCGATTGAATTCGAAAAGAAAGTCCATGAAGAATTAAAAACTTTCGACTATGTGCAAGTGGTTTTTGTTTCAGCATTGACCAAACAAAGACTTTCTAAATTGATTGATATAGCAAAGGAAATACAAGGAAGAAGATCCTCACGCATTTCCACATCGAAATTGAATGATATTCTGCATGAGGAAATCACTAAGACTCCGCCACCTTCTTATCGCGGACATGATTTACGCATCAATTACATTACGCAAACCAAGGTAGCACCACCGACTTTTGCATTCTTTTGTAATCATCCGCAGGAATTGCCGGATTCATATAAACGATTTCTTGAAAGAACATTACGTAAGCACATCGATTTGGAAGGTGTGCCGGTTTCATTTCTGTTTAGGAAGAAAAATAAATCTGAAGATGAATAATTTAAAGTTATAGAGGTATATCATGCGTTTTGTAATACTCTTCTTCTGCATGCTTTTGCATGTCAACAGTCTTTCTGCTCAAGATGGTAAAGGCTTTTCGGTAGTCATTGAAGCTTCATACAAGAAATCCCCGAAACCTGCGATCGTGCTCACTTGGGAAAAAGATGATAGAGCGCAATCGTATGGTATTTTCAGAAAAGATCCCCAGGTTAATTCTTGGCAAGATCAATCAGAATGGGGATCGGCAATTGAAACATTGGGGAAGGATGCACTTTCATTTACTGATGAAGACATAGAAATCGGTAAAGCATATGAATATCAAGTATTGAAGAACTGTACGCCGGCTACACCGAAATTTATCAATATTCCCGGGGGCAATGATTCGGTTACTTCGTATTTGGGATCAGGTTATGTTCTTGCAGGCATAGATGTACCGCCTTTGACATATCGTGGTACAGTGATCCTGCTTATTGATACAACAATGGTTATACCTTTGGCCACAGAAATAGAGCGCCTTGAAAAGGATCTTACATCGGAATTATGGAAAGTCATAAAGAGAACAGCGCCTAGGGCAAATGTATTCGATCCACAAGCGATTGAACAAACAAAAAACATCATAAGATCAATCGTTGAAAACAATATCAATGAACAGTATTCCATTTTACTTATTGGAAGAATACCTGTTCCTTATACGGGCTTGATGGCACCTGATGGACATGTCCCTGATCATTTGGGTGCATGGCCAGCTGATGGATATTATGCGGACTTTGACGGAAACTGGGATGATGTATCAATCAATAATTCCGGAGCTTCAAGAGAAGAGAACAAGAATGTAGCGGGGGATGGCAAGTTTGATAAATCACAATTTGACATTGACATACGTATTCCTGTTGGGAGAGTGGATTGTTATAATCTTACTTCATTTTCAGAAAATGAAACGATGTTGCTCAAACGATATCTGGATAAAAATCATGCATTTCGTTCGGGAGAGATCAAACCGGTTTATGAAGCAACAGTTGATGATAATTTCGGTGCATATGGCGAAGGATTTTCCGGTAGTGCGTACAGAGGTTTCGGAGCACTCGTAGGAAAGTCCAATATTATTGCAAACAGAGAATTTTTGGACTCAACAAAAACAATCATGTTTTCCTATGCATGTGGTGCCGGTTCATATACCTCTTGCAGCGGAGTTGGTGCAATAGCAGATTTTTCAAAAAGACCAATAACTTCTGTTTTTGCTTCGATTTTCGGAAGCTATTTTGGTGACTGGGATAGCAAAGACAATGTATTGAGAAGTGTTCTTGCATCACGCGGCACCGTATTGACTACCGGCTGGGCAGCTAGACCAAGTTGGTTTTTCCATCCGATGGGTTTAGGCAGACCAATCGGAGATGTCTTACTTGGTGCTCAAAACAATACTCAACAATATATACCGCCGGTATACTATACAAAAAAATATCCCGGTGGAGTGCCCTATCATGTAGGAGCCAGGGGTACTCATATCTCATTGATGGGAGATCCAACATTAAGGATGACTTCAAATCTTCCAATTGCTGCTCCAAAAAATGTTGTGTCCGTATCCGGCACAAAAGACGTACAAGTTACTTGGGATCCTGTACCGGGAGTATCCGGATATATGGTGTATCGAAGCAGTGATGGGGGAGGAGATATTTTTGAACTGTTGACAACAATTCCTGTAACGCAAACAACATATGTTGATATGACAACAAGAATTGGATCAAACATCGCATATCACGTTCGTTCCGTTGTGCTTCGTGAAACAAAGAGTGGTTCATTTTATGAAGCAAGCACCAGTGGATTATCGAATCGCTTGACAGTATCCATTGATGAAAGTGAAGCGAAAGAAATACGAATCATGTGTGCGCCAAATCCAATGTCCTA
>VGWD01000039.1 GCA_016873735.1 Ignavibacteria bacterium
CATTAAGCGGAGTATTTGTCATGCCGGACATGATGGATGCTCCGTTTATTGTTATTATATCATAAGACTTGAGTTCTTGATGATGAACATGAAGAATATCTTCAATGGGATGAGGGAATATGTCATAGCTGATCAAAGCATCATCGATGGAACTCAATTGTTGCTCTCTGAATGTCAATGTTCTTATAGCGCTCCAAGCACTCCATCCATATATATTTTGAGACCGTATCTGCATATACCAAACTGAATCATTGCCCGGAATAAATTGTGGCAAATTGATGGAAGTTGCAAGCCCAGCATTCACAGTATCTGCTTTGGGAGAAAATGCAAGATATGGTGAAAAACGCACTTGGGATTGCAAGATGCTGTCTTTTGCTTGCACTTGCCAAGAGATCGCAAGACTCGGTTTTTCTCCTTTTGGATATGATAATACAGTATCATTACTTGGACGAATCACAATGATGCTTGGCACTTGTCCTTGTTGTAATTCCGAGAATCGGATTGCAGTCATTTCACTCCAAGAACTCCAACCAGCATTGTTTCCAATTCTTGATTGCATATAGAGGATTTCATCTCCACCCATCGTACTAGCCGGAAGATGATTGGCAATTGGATTCATGATATCAGTTGTATCCGCAATCAAAAAAGTTCTTGTTTTGGAGAAACGTGCTTGAGCTTTCGTCAATGTTTGTCGCGAGTTTCTTTGTACTATGATGGAAAGAGAAGGTCGTTCACCTTTCTTATATTCAATCATGGTATCTCTTTCGGGGAAAATATTGGTCAATACAGGAATCTGTGACATTGCATTCGTTCCAAAGCGAAGTCCATTCCCAACTGTTCCAATAAACATTTCCCATGGCACCAATGGATGAAACAAGAATGTTGTAGAAGCTTTAGCAGGAAAAATCTGGGATAATTCAACAAAGAAAGGAGAGGGCTGTTGGATATTCTCTGAAAAATACAATCCATGCGAAGCGGTTGCAACAAACATCTGAGATGATTGTACGGGATTTATGACACAAGCATTCACTCTTCCGGAATAGTCTTCCTTTTTGGGGAGCGTCAATATCCTTGTCCATGTGGAACCTCTGTCAAGCGTGCGATAAACTCCCCCCGAATTATCTTGCAGATTCATTGGATTGCTCCATGTGCATGCATACCATGTATTGCGATAGGGGTCATGAGGGTCAATCGAAATGGAAGTTGTCCATGTTTTCATGGCTTCGATTGAATGATCTTTCCATGAAATGCCACCATCCGTGGATGAAAATACGCCAGCACTCTGCGTTAATGTAGATCCACTTCTTCTTGCTGTGAATGATGAAATGATCGTACCATCTTTCAAGACTATGATTGAATGTGGATGCCCTTCTGTTCTTGGCGGATTAGGGAGTGCCTTCCAATTGCCATTTCCATTCACTTTATCATTAACCAGTATGCCACCTTGCTTCGAATGTGCAATTCCGGCATACATCAAATTCGGATTTTGGGTATCAATGCATAATGTAGAAATGGTTGAAGGGAATTCTTGCACGATGCTCCAAGTGGCTCCTTTGTCGGTGGAGCGCAGTAGTTTGCTCGGCGAATTATCAATGATGCTATCTGAGACCTTTCCTATCGAATACAACGAAGAAAGTATCGATACAGCGGCATATATACTAGTTCCTGATTGTTCAAGCGCATAACATGTTTCAAATGTTGTGGGAAGCAAACATTTGGTCCATGTTTTTCCTTTATCGGTTGATCGAATGATTCCACCCATGTCCAAGCCTGATAGCATGACCATTGAATCCACATGCATGATGTCATGAATAGTGGTATTCTCCAAGCCATTTGACTCATAGAATGAATTCTTTGGCACTTGCTTTCCGGGTGGCTGCTGTTTTGGAAAACCGGTATAAGCTTGCCTCCAACTATCTCCGCCATCACTTGATACATGCAATGTGGCATAATCACCAAAGGCAATGGCTTGAGAATTCTTTTGAGCAATCGCCAAAGTGAGAGGAGTATTTGCATAATTCCAATCCCATGAACTTCCTTCACCAATCCACCCGGTTGTGATATTTTGATTATTCGCTGTTTTGAACATCGATTGAAATGTACTTCCACCATTTGTCGAGCGCATGATCATCGGTTTTGATGATGCATTTGTACCCGCAAGATATATGCGTGATGGATCATTGATGGCCATAGCGCAGAGATTCGGTGCGAAATCTTGTGGCAAGGCACTTTTTTTCGATATCCAATCACCGGAAACACCATTGATCACATCCATGACAAATAGATCGTCCACAGTTGTTATTTCATCCGCCTCCACTCCGGGATAGAGCATGTCCATTGGACCGGTCAAACAGACCAAACGGAAAAGATTTCCGCCGGTGCCATATTGAAATGATATGATGCCTGATCCACTTGGTACATCATAAAAGGAATCACGGAAAAATGTGAATCCATCATCATCAGATGTGTAGATGCATGCTTGAGTTGCAACCATGATATAGGTTCCATCGAACAATACTCCGGCAATATAGCAGCCATCAGCGCCTTCAGTCAATTCGCTGAATGCAAGAGACCAATTTGTTCCTCCATCTGATGAAAAATACACATCGGTATAATCCGAGAGAATCAGTCTGTTCGTTGCAGCAGGGTCGGCATGAATTGAATATGCACCACCAAAAGTTGGATCATTGATAGATGACCATGTTCTTCCGGCATCCGTGGTACGAACAGGTATATGTGTTTCTTCTTTCTCAGAAATCGCATACTGTATCAAAGGACTCGAAGTAAATGTGACTTTACCGGCATATCCTCCACCCGCAATATTTGCATGATGAGCCGAAATCCACGAAACCCCCAAATCGGTGCTCGTAAAAAATTGCGATTCAGATCCCGAAACACGAAGTGTATAAGGTGCAACCGGGGAGATGGTCAATGAATGAAACTCAGAGCCACCACCCATTCCTCTAGACTCAAATCTGGAAGGCTGTGCATGGAGAGAAATCAAAGAAATGAATGCCATGAATGACATGTAAATGAAAATCTGCATAGTTTTGAAACAAGAGTAAGCATACATGTGTTTATCAATAACACCGTAAACTACGATTAGTCACAATTGCATTCAATATCATGAAACATTTCTCATTTATTTTTCTCATTTGCTTCATTCAGGCTTTTGCGCAAGGTCAATCAGTTATGACCCCTTATCAGCCTGAGTCATTGACTAAAATTGCCATCGACAGAACCCAAAAGTATGGGTCGGCACTTCCCGCTAATGTGCAAGTCAATGTACCTGGAGGTTTCAAAGTATCAGTGTTTTATGCAGGGTCCTTGCTGCAGAAACCTCGTTTCATGGCTTGGAGTCCGGATGATGTATTACATGTTGCCGACCTTTCGGCGCAGGCAATCTTTGCATTGCCTGACCGCAATAAAGATGGAATCGCAGACACGATTCTACGCGTTGCGACGAGTGTTGTGGCACATGATCTCGCATTTTATCGGGGCGACATCTATGCCGCTCAGGAACGGTCGGTGATTCGCCTGCAGGATCTGAACAAAGATGGATTTTATGAAACCAGAAGTGATTTCATTTCACCGATTGCGGAAGGAGCAACACAGCCGGGAGGAGGTCATACCACAAGGACGATATTGGTTGATTCCACGAATGGTAAATTCTATTTGTCCATTGGCTCCAGATGCAATGTGTGCAGAGCCGATGATCCGAGATCTCAAGATTTTCAGCGAGCATTGGTTGAAGAATGGAATATTGATGGAACGGGAAGAACCACATTTGCAACAGGCATCAGAAATGCGGTGGGATTATTGAATAGAGGTGGAAGAATTTGGGCATCCAATAACGGAAGTGACAATCAAGGAAATGACATTCCACCGGAATGGATAGATGTACTTCGAAAGGATGGATTTTACGGATATCCATTTGCTCATTCGCATGGAATATTCTTCCCCATAACTTCGTCTTCACCCGCTGATTATAATTCATTATTACCATTAACGGCTATAGATTCAGCAAAAGTCAAAAGCATGGTTCAACCTGCCGGATTGATTCAAGCCCATAGCGCGCCGATGGCTTTGATTTCGGGGCATCCAAATATGCCTAAACGCTTTCGCAATGGGATATTTGTTGCATTGAGAGGATCATGGAACAGAACTCCGGCAACGGGTGGTAAAATCATCTATCTTGATTTTGATGATGAATTCGACACAACAGCAAATTATACTTCTGATTTTTTGACCGGTTTCATGACTGATTCAACCAAGAGTTCAAATTGGGGCTGGGCAAGGCCTGTGGGTTTGGCGATTGACAAACAAGGAAAAATGTATGTGGGGAGCGATGCAAATACTCGATGCATTTTGCTTGTGACTCCTCCGGAAGAATCCGGGACATCAATTTCCGAGCAAACTCATCCAACACTTCCTTTCATTTCTTCAAATGAAGGGAACATCCGCATACATTGGAATTCTTCAAATGAGATGATACATCGAGTAATGGTCTATGATATGCGGGGTGTTGTGATTGCACGATTTTCTGGTGATGAACTTCCCCGAGATGGAAAACTATCTTTGAGTGGATTGAGTCAAGGAATGTATATAATGCATGCCATCATGAAGGATGGAACGCAAACCTCAAGCAATGTCTTGATGCTCAAATAACATTATAAATAGGTTATTTCTTTTTCTTGGAGTGGTTTCAAGTATGCACCAATGACGGGCGGGAATAAGTGCGCCGCCTTGTTGCACAAGGCCATTGAACTTACGCCCAAAGAACCGGATGCAAGCAATGATCGAAATGCATTAAAGCGTTGGGTGGGATTATTCACGGCGATGGATAGTGCATCGAGTGGATTTTTCTTGAGACCTTCCCCATAAAGCAAAACCAAATCGGGTGATGGAATATCAGGAAGATGTGCAGGCAAAGTGGCAGTGAGGATTTTTCCGCAGACAGATCCAAAATCTTCATCTTCGGGAATTCCATACAGAGAATAAAATGCAAGATTTCCTGCATGCAATATACTGACATCAATGAAATGATCTTGCACGCCAAAAATGGCAATTGATTTGCCTGCATATTCAGGATAATTTGTGATGCATGCTGAATGAGCGGCGAATTGACTGTTTTGCGTGAAGGTTATGGGCACCTTGAACCCGGAGAGACATTCCTTGCACAAATTCAACAATGCATGATCAGTCAACACTGCAAGCATGTGTTTTGAGCCATCTTCAGAGGCATTGCCCGGAATCAACATGATGGAAAAATCATCGGTTGTTTTTTCCGGTTCAACCGCTTTGATTTCTTCTTTCAGCAATGCTTTAATCTCAGCTTTGCGAGATAGATCGGCATTAGGTACTTGATAAATATACACCTTCTCAATCGGTATGCTGAAATTCACTGCTTGCACCATTCCATGAAAAGGCGCGAGATCCTTCACAATCATTTGGGAAAGGTGAGGAATATCATATTCGCTCTTCAAGGCCTGAGGAAATACATTCGCATGCATCACCTCCAGACCCTCACGCGCAGTGTTGAGGAGGGCGACATATGTTCGTTCTGAACCGAAATAAACTGAAAGTGTGGTATTCATCATTATTCGATTGAAGTAGGCTGTTGTCCGCGAAAATACAGATAAAACGGTATTCCCAATGCCACAAATGCCAGACCAAACACGGAATTGATGATTGGCGTCGTACCATTCACATACATTGCTATGTCATTGTATAGCGTATATCCAACGAATCCTATGGCGAAGGTCACAAAAATTGCAGGTATGTAAGGATAACACCATACACGATAGGGGCGAGGGTGATCCGGCATTTTTTTTCTCAGTACAAAAACACCAATTGCTCCCATCGCATAGAATATCCAAGAAACAAAAATCAGCATGTCCGTTAGCGTATCAAATGTTCCGCTGAATACAAGGATCGATGACCAAACACCTTGAATGATCAATGCCTTGGATGGCGTTTTGAATCTTGGATGCACAGTGCCAATCGAACGGAAAAACAATCCCTTTTTTGCCATTGCATAATATATTCTCGAACTCACCAAGATTGTTCCATTCGATGCACCAAATGTAGAAATCATGATTGCAATGGCAATGAAGCCGGTTGCAAGTGAAGCCAATCCGGGATCTATGGAAGAGAAAATTGATGTAACCACATCAACGGCAACCAATGAAGAACCCGACATAACATTGACGGGCAGAATATACAGATATGCAATATTGATCAATAAATACACAGTGATGATGATGAACATGCCAAGGAATAATCCACGTGGAATAGTCTTTGATGGCTCCTTCACTTCTCCGGCAATGAATGTGATATTGTTCCATCCATCATAAGCCCAAAATGCTCCCGATAAAGCCATGACAAGTGCTGACACGAGAGCCCAATCAGTGGGTACCGTACTTAAGCCCTGAGTATTGGTCATGTCCAGCATAAAGTGAGAGAGATTTCCTGTTCCAAGCAGAAAGGCCATGGCGACTATGAATAAAAGCGCCAGTATTTTCAAGGCAGTGAACATCACTTGTACAGTTCCACCAAATGTTACCCCGCGATGATTCACATATGTTAGAATCAAAATGGCTGCTATCGTCAGGATTTTTATGCCGAAATCCTTCAATGGGAATATGGAACCGATGAATGGAAGGTATAATGACCATGCCTCCATTTCGGCTGATAATCTCGGTAATGTTATGAGCGAATGAACGGAGTCTGCAAAGATGTATGTGATGGAGGCAATTGATGCCGTTTGAACAACGCTGAACATGGACCAACCATAGAGATATGCCATGAATTCTCCATACATGGTTCGGAAGAATTCATATTGACCACCTGTTTCCGGAATCATGCTTGCGATTTCAGCATTGGTCAATGCACCAAACAATGTGAGCACACCTGCCAATACCCATATGAACAACAGCCATTCGGGTGAACCAAGTTGCAATGCCATGACTGCAGGCTTTTTGAAAATGCCGCTTCCAATTACGCCACCAACAACAATGGACACTGTGGTAACAAGACCCAAGGTGGGCATGAAGTCTTTTTTGGTATTCATGATATCCCAAGTTGCTGTGGTTTGATGATTGCCATCGTCGTTGTTGCATGAGCAATCAAGTGTTCTGTTCCTGAATCATCGATGCAATAAACATGTGCCTGACAAAATTGCATCGAAGTTCCTTGTTTGATCACTGTTCCGATTGCTCTAAGAAGCGTGCCTTTACCCGGTCTGAGATAACTCACTTTGATTTCCGCAGTAACCGTGTGTTCATCGGGGCCAACAAGCGTAAAACCGGCAAAGCCTGCGGCGATATCAGCGATCGTTGCTGTGACGCCTCCATGAACCAAGCCAATTTGTTGTTGATGCATCACATCCAATGGGATTTCGGCAACAACTCTTCCAAGTTCAATGGAAGTGAGCTTTGCGTGAATTGCCTTCATGAATTCTTGTTTATTCAAATGAGCAAGAATCGTTTCACGAAACCGGGGATTCTTTGTGCGAAATAGTTCAGTGTTCATCGCATTTCTTTGATATAGGGGCCAACATCATCATGCAATCCGATGGTGCTTTGTTTATGAATATAAGCCACAACCTCATCGAAAGATTTGGTGTCTTCATATACTTTAATCTGTCTGTCCGCACCGCTACCCATTTCAAGAATCTCATGAATGAATTCAAGTTCTTTTCTTGAGCCCAATTCATCCACCACATCATCAACGAATTCCAATAATTCCCTGATGAGATCTCTCGTGGGCACTTCTTTTTGCTTTCCGAAATCAATCAATTTTCCATCCAATCCATAGCGAACGGCACGCCATTTGTTTTCCAGAATCAATGCCCGTGAATATCGTCTGAAGCTCAAATTCTTTGTATAGAGCGTATATAACTTTTTCACGATTGCCTGACACAAAGCCGCAATGGCAATTGTTTCTTCGATGCGCATCGGAATATCGCAAATGCGAATTTCAAGCGTGGGAAAAACGGGATGAGGCCTGATATCCCACCAAATTTTCTTTGCATTGTCTATGCACCCTGTTTTCATGAGCATATCCACATATACCTGATACTCGGCATAACTCGAAAATTCATCCGGAAGATTGGTGCGAGGAAAATTTTCAAAAACTTTGGATCGATATGATTTCAGTCCGGTGACATGGCCAGTCCAAAATGGTGAGTTCGTTGATATCGCCAATATATGTGGGAGAAAATAGCGCATTTCATTCATGATTTGGATTTGGAGACCTCTGTCTTCAATTCCAATATGAATATGCATGCCGAAAATAACGAGTGATCGAGCAAGCATTTGCATATCACGAATCAGAATCCGATACCGTTCATCGGGATAAATTTCCTGATCTTCCCATTGCGCAAAAGGATGCGTGCTGGCTGCACCGAGAAGAAGTCCGTTTTGCCTGCATAATGCCCAGATTATTGAGCGCATCTTCGTCAATTCAGTCTTGGCTTCAATAATGTTCTTGCAAACATTCGTACCGATTTCAAGCATGCTACCATGCATTTCCGGTTTGACATGCTCATGGAGAAGCAATTGACTCTTTTCGAGAAGTCCTACATCAACATGAGATTTCAAGTCAAAAGTCAATGGGTCTATCACCATATATTCTTCTTCAATTCCCAAAGTGAATGAAGGAGGAATATCGGTATCAATAGAAATATTGGGTTTTCCTTGGGATTGGGCTTCCATAGAAGTTATGCCAGGTGGATTTCGTAAACACTGCGGTGCAAATTACAAAGAATATTCGGCTTAGCTGTGATTCACTCTATTCATGAGTTTTCATGTCATGCTCCTTGATCGAAAATGCTCGCAATGCGGGCAATTTCCAAGAGGTGATTGCCACGATTAGAAGCGTCATGGAGCCACCTGCAATTACTGAAGGAACAAGGCCGAGCACTCTTGCCGCAAGACCACTCTCAAATGCTCCGATTTCATTTGAAGCTCCGATGAAAATTCCATTCACGGCGGAAACACGTCCTCTCATTTCATCAGGCGTCAGCAATTGCGCTATGCTGCCTCTGATCACCATGCTGATATTGTCGAAAGCGCCACTTGCGGCTATGAGAATCAATGACAGATAATAATGGGTAGACATTGCAAAACCAATCATGCAGGCTCCAAAACCTGCAACCGCAATCAGAAGCAATTTGCCGGTTTGTCCAATTGGTGGATGATGAGCAAGATACATGCCCATCAATAATGATCCAACAAATGGTGCGGCTCTGAGAATACCCAGTGCTTCCGGTCCTAATGCAAGTACATCTTTCGTGAATGCGGGAAGCAATGCAAGAGCGCCTCCAAACAATACAGCAAACATGTCAAGAGCCATTGCTCCAACCAACACTTGATGAGAAAACACAAATTTCAAACCCGCCGTCAATCTATGGCTCAATGATTCGGAATTTGGAACATGAGGTGTTCGTTCATATTGCACGAATGAAAATGCGATGAGTGAACTCAAAATCAGAATACAAACAGCGAAATTTGCTGAAATCGGTCCAAGAAATCCATACATCAACCCCCCTATGGCCGGTCCTGCAACAGCACCGAAATTAAAGAGATTCGCCGACCAAGTTGCAGCATTGGGATATACTTCCTTGGGTACGATGTCTGCCCATAATGCCTGTAATGATGGTCCCATGAATCCACGAGACAATCCAACACAGGCCAATGCCAGATAATAGGGAAGTGTATCAAGTCCGGGTGTGGTTTGTTCCAGATCAGACATGATTCTGAACAATAATCCGATCGAAGCAAGAAACAAAAAGAACATCGCCCCCATCAATACATGTTTCCTGTTTTTTGTATCGGCCACATAACCGGAAAACATGGATGTAATGATATATGGTATCGCCTCTGCCAAACCACTGAAGCCCAAGGCAAGTGGATCACCTGTCTTGATATACAGAAGCCAACCGATGGAAATTGCCTGAATCTGAATGCTGAGCGTAAGAAAGAGTCTGCCAATCAAAATACGGCGGAAAGAAGGGTACCGCAAAGCGGCATAAGGGTCATTGCTTTGAACAATCATGAAGTAAAATTACGGATTTTACCACCATGGGAATGAAAGGCCTGCCTCACTTCACCGTAAAACATAGATTTTCATGATTATTTTTCAAAAAAAGCACAACATGAGTAGATAATGAGTAAATGCTTCCAATGCACCAAAAGATATGTTGCAATCAGTAGATTAAATGGGTTTCTGCAATAGGCAGAATTCTGGTGTTTCGCATTGGGGAAAATCTTTGGCTGATCTCAAAATGTGGAACCCAATCTTACGGATACAAGAGAATTTATGAGGCCGCAGGGGAGGTCCTTCAAATTCTCTTTTTTTATGCAATGATTGAATCCCACAATGCAATTCTAGATTCCAAGGCCGATATTATGGCGATATGCGCCTCTGCCTTTTTGGTTTCATCATTGCAAAGCAAATCCACCATACGAAGGGCCAAGTGTGAATGATGATCGCCATCCACATCAATGTGCCTTTGTACATAGTATTGCAATTTAGGTGCTCGGATCACGCCTTCTTGTTGTAATGCATCGATGATTGATAGAAACATACCCGGTATGAGATCTTCACGGCCAAATGTAAACACACCGGCGATTGAATGAACAGCACCTGTTTCTATGATTGAGAAGGTATGTTTCACGAATGCTTGAGCGCCTTTCGGAGCTTCCGCTTTGTACAATGCTTCATGAACAGGGATGCCATCATTGATTAGTGCAAGAAAGGAATGGATTGGTTTCATATTGCATTGCAGTTCTTTCATGGCTTCAAGATACATTTCAAAATGCGACATCACCGTTCCATCGGCATCCACATCGCATTCTTCACCAAGGACGATTTCATTGATGAGCTGCCGAATCTCCGGGTCGCCTTTGGGCATCCATGGTACTTCGATGCAGGTGAGATTTCTCTGCAGGGATTTCAATAATGACATAAAATCCCAAACTGCAAATACATGTGTTTCCATGAATCTGCGGATATCATCGCCATTTGAAAGTGCCGTGTATAATGGGTGGTGAATAAGTTGTTCGCGAAGTTCTTCTATGTGGGGGTGAGCCATGAGGAATTACCAAATTGCATATCCGAAAAAACAGTTATCATGCAAAACACATTATTTGTCTTTCTAAGTTTCAGAAATCAAAAAAAATGGCACGAAAACGG
>VGWD01000040.1 GCA_016873735.1 Ignavibacteria bacterium
AGATGTTCAAATAGAAAGACCAAGAATTGAAATTAAATCAAAAACAAATACAGCAAAAAACATATATCAATATCTTTATGAATATCCAGTTTTGGATGATATTACCGATAACATACTTAATGATTGTCATGCACAATATGTTATAACTGATGATTGTTCAGATGATCATGGTTCATGTTTGTATAGATCTATATTGGATACACTTTCAAGAAGATCACGCGAAAATCCGGAAGAAATGATAAGCCTAGGATACTCATCAAAAACAAAGAATGATTCAGTTCGTATTCAATCTTGTTTGCAAGCTCATTTATTTGATGTTAAAAAAATAGAATATGTACCAAAATTCCCTTATCCAATTACAGCAGAAGTTGAATATTCAATTCTCAATCATAAACTAACTACTCCTTTTGTAGTCATAAAACAGGATACAGTATTTTCCCAGTCCTCCTTATCATTCATATGTATTGGGAATACAAAAGATTCAATTCTATGGGGTATTTATGATTCTGATATTGATTCAGTCATAATCAAAGGAAAGTCTCATACCAATCAAGAGATAACTGTCAATACTTTACCAGTGACATTCAAAAGAGGAAAAATACGTTGTATTATTATTCATGATGGGAAGAGGGAGCTCATTGAAACTGAGGCGACCATAGATGATAGCATTTCAATGTTCCAAGATAGTTTACCTGTAGAAACAGGTGTGTTATTTGCATTTGACAGTGATTCTCTCAGTAAGAAATATGAAAACCAACTGTTGCAGTTTCGGGCTAAATTGAGAGAATCCGACAGTTTGATTATTGAGGCATTTACAGACTTATCAGGTGATTTTTCCTACAATAGTGATCTTGCAGCTAGAAGAGCGAATCGTGTATCCACTTTATTTACTGGCTTTCATGGTGAGATAATACTTTCTCCTTTAAAGAAAAGGAATGCCGGATTGTTGGAGCATCAAAGGGCTTATAATCGAATAGTCACAATTACAAGAAAAAATGCCATAAAACGCTAAAGAAGTACAGAAATTGAGCGATAATATTGTATCTTTGTAAAGTTTATTGATCTATTTGACGGTTATATTATGTTCACACTTGCAATTGTATTGATGATAATCCTTGGACTTTTGCTTATTGCGGCAGTCCTCATTCAACCCGGAAAAGGGGATATGGCAACTTCAATGTCTGGTTTTGGTAATCAGCTTGGTAGTATGTTTGGTTCTCGCAGGGCATCTGACTTATTAACCAAAATAACAATAGTGATAGGTGCCTCTATCATGGTTATTGCTTTATTGGCAAATAAATTTTTGATGAATCCAGGTGAAATTATAAGAGATCCGGCTACGGTTAATGCTGCAAAGCCAATAGTTCCACCATCAACGCCAGTGCAGCAATCTGCACCTGCTTCAAATCAAACCGCTCCGGCAGAACAGAATCCTGCAACTACGGCTCAACCTGAAGCACAACCAAAGAAACCTTAATAAGAAAAGCCGATCACTCGATCGGCTTTCTTATTCATGTCTTAACTCATTTGAAATAGTAATGTGCGTAGCCAATCTTGCAGGATACATTCCAGCTAATCCGGCAACAATAATCCCGAGAAGGCTGCTTATTACTACTACTTCCCATTGCAGACTCACCGGCATTGCTTGAACTATACTATTGGGTAATTCTATCCAGCCATATCGTTGTTGACCCAAACATAATAATATCCCTAAAGCAGCTCCTGAGATTGTACCAGCAATTCCGATAATCAATCCTTGAAGTATGAAGGTTAATTGAATATCTTTTGTTCTTGCCCCCATTGATAATAAAGTGGCAATGTCTTTACCCTTTGATTTCACAGTCATCCACATTGCAATGAGAATATTGAATGCTGATACGCATGTTATGATCCCCAAAATGATGAAACTCATATTTCTTTCAAATTCCATAGTCGAATACAATTCTTGATGAAGATCTTTCCAAGACTCTATCTTCATTTCTTTTAGCATTGGTTCGGAACGAAGTTTATTTATCACCAATTCTAAATTATCAATGCTATGAAGTTTAAGGTCAAGGTATTGTTTACCAACAATTGCCTGATCTCGATGATAGGCATAATTACACAGTATATATGCATTATCATATTGAACTCCGCTACTTATTTGAAAGATGCTATCAATGATCATTGTATAATTTTTGGGAATCATGAAACCCGAAATGGCGATATCGAGCATGTCAGGAGTTGATACACGAATTGTATCTCCTTTTTTTACTCCAAGTTTATCTGCCAACCCGATTCCTATTGAAACATGATTAGAAGATGAATGATCTATTGAATCACTTTCTTTTGTAAGTAATATACCAGCTTGAGTTTTGTCTTGAAAACCTATCACAATCTTAGAAGATGCACTTTTACTAATGGTTGCTATATCACGATATGCATATTTCAGTGCTGATGTAGCATTCTCCGAGAATGTATCAGTGAGGGTAATCCGAATATGTGGGTCGATTGTAAGTAACAAGTCACGTACCAATTCTCTAAATCCATTGAAAATGGAAGTGACGCAAATGAGGGAAGCAACGCCGATTATAAGACCAATAAATGACAATACATTGATGAATGAAATAAAAGCTCTTTGTTTAAAAGAGAGTAGATAAGTCTTTGCAAGAATTAATGATATATGCATTTATAAGGTACGCAACTTTGTAGGATAGTGTTTAAATGTAGAAAGTTCTTTCAAAAAGCTTTGTTGAATATTCATATTTTCGGCATTGCTTTTCAGATAAGAACCATCCTGCTGTAATATCCATGATGAATCTGTGTCAGACAAGTATCCTGAAAGGATATGTTCAAGTATGGAAAATGACCGTTTATCGAGTATTGGAAACATTGTCTCAATGCGATTATTGAAATTTCTAGGCATCCAATCAGCAGATGATACAAACATTTTGGGGTCACCCCCATGTTCAAAATAGAAAATGCGACTATGTTCCAAAAATCTACCTATGACACTTCTTACACGTATATTATCGCTTAAGCCGGGTACATTTGGAATGAGACAACAAACACCACGTACAATCAAATCAATGCTTACTCCATGCTGAGATGCTTTGTACAAGGCATCTATTATATCTCTATCAACAAGGGCATTCAATTTCGCTATGATTCTTCCTGGCTTTCCTTGAGAAGCCAACATTGTTTCACGAGTAATTAACTCAATGATGTCCAAGCGAAGATGATCCGGAGCTACAGAAAAACGATCCCAATGTTCATGATGGGAATAACCTGTAAGCATATTGAATAAATGAATAGCATCATTGACAAAATCTTCACGACTTGTAAAATATCCAATATCTGTGTACAATCTTGAAGTACTCACATTATAATTACCAGTACTCAAATGCAGATAAGTTCTGATTTTATGTTCCTTGCGTACAACCATGGCGATTTTACTGTGAATCTTTAATCCCAATACCCCATATACAACATGAACCCCAACATTTTCAAGTTCTTTTGCCCAATTAATATTGTTTTCCTCATCAAATCGTGCACGTAATTCAACAAAGGCAGTGACTTGTTTGCCATTTTCAGCAGCAGTTTTGAGAGCTTCAATGACCGGAGATGAACCTCCAGCTCGATATAATGTGATTTTTATGGCTAGAACATCAGGATCAACTGCTGATGATTGTAGAAATCGTACTACGCTCGATGTGAATGAATCAAAAGGATGATGAACCAATATGTCACGCTTTTTGATATTCTCAAACATCTCAGCGGAAGTCCCCATGAATTCAGGATACTGTCTTGATAAAAATGGAGCATCTTTCAATTGAGGTTTATCTATCTTATATATCGTGTAAAAATCATTGATATTAAGGGGGATGTCTGTAAGATACACATCATCTTTGGTGATTTCTAGGGCATGGATAAGCATGTCAATCACATCGGGCGATGTTGATGCTTCAACTTCTAATCTTACGGCATCTGTACCCCATCTTCTGTGCCGAACTTGTTCAGCGATTTCGGACATCAAGTCCTCGGCTTCATCATATGCTATATCGAGATCTGCATCTCGGGTTACTCTGAAACAGTGGGATTCTTGGACAGTATATCCAGGGAAGAGAATATCTGCATGTTCTTGTATGATCTTTTCCAAAAGCACATATGATTGATGATGAGGGTGGATATTGATATTGACCAATCGTTGTAAAATCGGAGGAACTTGTAGTACTGCAACTTTTGAAGTGGAATTCTTATGCTCTGTCAACAAGAAGACTATATTGATGGAACGATTGAGTAATCTTGGAAATGGATGCCCCGGATCAATAGCCAAAGGAGTCAAAACAGGTAAAATATCACTTACGAATAAACCCTTAACATAAGCAGAATGCCCTTCATTCAAGTCTGGCAATTCAACCAAACGTACTCCTTGCTTGGAGAGAGAAGGTAAGATATCGGTCTTGAAACACTGTTCATGTAATGTAATGAGTGGTAATAGTCTTTCGCGTATCTGTTGTAATTGCTCGGAAGCAGTTAAACCATCCGGAGATAACTCAATATTGTTTTGTATGAATTGTTCTTTTAAACCACTAATTCGAATCATGAAAAATTCATCGAGGTTTGTAGTAAAGATAATGAGAAAATTGAGTCTTTCAAGAAGTGGATGATGAGTGTTATAAGCTTCTTCAAGAACTCTTTTGTTAAATTCTATCCAAGCTAATTCACGATTGAAATAGTTATTCTGGGGTATAGTCGACTCGGTATTCAAGAAATACTCACTTATGTGTTTATATGACTGTAAATTATCGATTACAGACATTGTTCACAAGTCAATTTCTCATTAAAATAGGCGTTAGAACATGCAGAATTGATGTTCCGTGAAGATCTTTCACTGTATGCAGTAATATGACTATTTGGTCATATAGCTCAGCATCCTCAGGTATGTGAATTTGGCCTTCTGATGGTAAGAGAAGTTCTTGAATGATGTTTTTTATGTACAATCCTGAAGTACTAAACACATCACAAGAATATGAACCTATGTAAAATGGATGTTTTATTGTATAGTTTTTACAATCGATTTCAAATTCATGACAATTTGGATGAATATGCAAATCTGTGGATTGCGATCTATTGATGGGGCTATTCTTTTTACCTGGAGTTCCTCCACTTTTATCTGTAGAGATAAACCATTGCTTATCAACATTGACACTATATTCTATGGAACATTCAGAATAGGTTGAATATTCAGTTATGATTGGGCCGTAATTTACGCTATCCAACAGACTTCCATTCCGATCTCTTAAGAGTATCTCACCTGCTTGATCATTTATTCTTAAACCAGCTTCATTAATGTACAAAGCTGAACTATCATACATATTCAGTGATTTTGAAGATATGACATTATATTCTTTTAGTATTGAATCATCTATACAAAGTGTATCATTATTTATAATAAGTTCCAAAGGAGTTCTATCCTGGTATATAGAATCAGTTACTATTAATTCTACATATTCAGGATAGAATGTGTTTCTGATATTGATTTCATTTATACGGATAGTACCATACGGAAATGAACGATATACAATCGTACTCATCGTATCATTATAAGACCGTGGATCTCGTTTTTGATGTTGAATATATACTAATATTGGATTAATGCCGTGATTTACTGATAGTTCTCGTATATCAATGATTATTGAATCTTTTGTGAATGACTTTAATGAGTCAATACTATAATTGACTGTTATCGAATCTGATTTGATAGAGAGATTGAGATAATGCAAAGTACTATCTCCATTATTTTCAACGTGCACTGTTATGCTGTCTATATGTTGATATAGGTCATTAATTCTTGCATCATTAGACATGGGTAAGCATGAGTTTATGAAACCTGCTGTATGACCTACAGGATTTGTTGAAATGAGTAAAGTATCGTAATTGGTAGCAATTTTCCGTTCCAAAGTTTTTCCTCTATTTGCTTTGTGAAAAGCATAGAAGATAGAATCTCTAAATGTCCCTTTATTTGCAATGATCAACAATTTATCTTTCGTATTATTCAGAACAGGTAATGAAGTTTGAATGAATGAGTATACATGTTCATGAGGAAAAACACGTTGTAGAGCAAGGGTGTCCTTTGTGAGTATGATATAGCTATTTACCGGAATCACAATATCCGGAATAACTTGTTTTGTTGAATTGTCTTCAATTGTTACCCCAAGTAATTGTATTGTGTTCATTGTGTTATTATGTAGCTCTATCCATTCCGGAACACCAACTTTAGGATATGGACTAATTTCATTGATAATTTGACCATTGCATTGAACACATAGGATCAAAAAAAATAGGATATGCATAAAAAAAGCTACCTCCTTAATAGGGGGTAGCTTTAAGAAAAGAGTTTTAGATACTTATTTGAATGCTTGAATACCTGTAATATCGGCTCCAAGAATGAGCGTATGAATATCGTGGGTTCCTTCATATGTTCGGACAGATTCAAGATTGGCTGAATGTCGCATGATGGGGTATTCATCAAGAATACCATTGGCACCATGAATATCCCGAGCAATTCGAGCGCATTGAATAGCAATATCTACATTATTCCTCTTGGCAAGGGAAACTTGATTGGGATTCATCTTGCCTGAATCTTTCAAATGACCAAGTTGCATGCAGATGAGCTGTCCCTTTGTAATTTCATTCAACATCCACACCAATTTTTCCTGAACAAGTTGAAATCCGGCAATTGGTTTTTCGAATTGAATTCTGCTTTTGGCATAGTCTAGAGATGATTGATATGTTCCTATTGCACTACCAATTGCGCCCCATGCAATACCATATCGAGCTTGAGTTAAACAACTCAAAGGTCCTTTCAGGCCTTTAACATCCAATTTGTTCTCTTTGGGGATTTCCACGTCCTGAAAGATCAATTCACTTGTAACCGAAGCTCTCAAGGAATGTTTTCCTTTCATTTCAGGTGCGGAAAAACCCTTCATGCCCTTTTCAACGAGAAAACCATGGACTTCTCCTTCATACTTTGCCCAAACGACTGCAACATCTGCCAATGATCCATTTGTGATCCACATCTTTGCACCATTGAGCAAATATCCACCATCAATATCTTTTGCATTGGTAATCATGCCTGATGGATTAGAACCAAAATCAGGCTCAGTCAATCCAAAACAACCTATCGCACTACCAGCAGCCAATTTTGGAAGCCATTTTTTGCGAATCTCTTCAGTACCATATGTATAAATTGGAAACATGACAAGTGAACTTTGCACAGAAGCAAAGGAACGTACGCCTGAATCACCGCGTTCTAATTCTTGCATTGCAAGACCATAACTGACATAATTTGCACCGGCGCAACCATATTCTTGTGGCAATGTGATTCCAAACAAGCCAAGTTCAGCCATTTTACCTACTAGATCCATAGGAAAAGTACCGGCTTGATAATGATGTTCTATCACTGGTAAAACTTCATTGTCAACAAAGTCGGCAACTGACTCCCTGACCAATTTTTCTTCAGAGGTCAATTGTTCGTAAATATTATAATAATCAACGGGTTGGAAAGCCATGAGATAACCTTGTTGTGATGTTGTTGACGATATTCAATAAACTCAGGTACAAAATTACGAATTTACAGTAGCCAATAAAACTCAAACTACCCCAAAAGTTCCTTGATTTCCGTAAAAAAACAACATATACCTTTCTTTTCCGTGATAGTCACCGCTTATAATCGGTCCCATATCATCGACCGTGCATTGTCTTCGCTGATCAATCAGGTAGAGCAGGATTGGGAATGTATAATAGTGGATGATGGTTCTACCGATGATGTATCTGGAACAGTCAATAAGTATATTAACAATGATGACAGGTTTAGATTCATTCAGCATAGTCATCGTGGGCAAGCATTAACTAAAAATGCTGGAGTATTGGCATCTTCAGGTTTATTCATAACATTTTTAGATTCAGATGATGAATATGCCACTGATCACCTTGCTACAAGAAAAGCACTGCTTGAAGAATATCCACATCTGGATTTATTACATGGTGGGGTTACTATCATCGGAGATCCATTTGTTCCGGATATGAATGATCCATCACTTTTGATTCATCTGAAAGAATGTACTATAGGAGGGACATTTTTCTTTAAGAAAACATCTATTCAAGCATTGGGTGGATTTCCCGTCATTCATTACGGTGATGATACTGCTTTATATACATTGGCTGAAAAAGCAGGATATGTAATTGCAAAAACAGATCATCCTAGTTACATATATCACCGAGAGGAACTAGATTCATTGTGCAATACAATGAAGGATAAATCATGAGAGAATCAAAAATAAAGAAACAAGAGCGTATGCACATTGTTCTTTCACTGTTAAAGAAAGAATATCCTAATGCTGAATGTGCATTACATCATTCAACTCCATTTCAATTACTTATTGCCACAATCTTATCAGCTCAATGTACTGATGCCAGGGTCAATATTGTCACACCAACATTATTTACGGCATTTCCTAATGCATATTCAATGTCAAAAGCTAAACTAACTGATGTAGAAGAGATCATTCATTCTACGGGATTCTATAAAGCGAAAGCAAAAAACATCATAGCTTGCTCAGAGCGGATCATCAAACGTTTCAATGGTGAATTACCATTGACGATAGAAGAATTGACAACACTCCCCGGAGTTGGAAGAAAAACGGCTAATGTGTTACTTGGAAATGCTTTTGGATTAAATGCGGGAATAACTGTTGACACTCATGTTACTCGCATCATGAATCTCTTGAAATTCGTACAATCTACCGATGCTGTGAAAATCGAGATGAATCTTATTCCTTTGATTCCACAAGATGATTGGACAGTATTTACGCATGTCATAATTCAACATGGAAGGGAAATATGCATTGCACGAAGGCCCAAATGTCAAGATTGCATCATATCTCACTATTGCCCTTCATCTTTGTCACGATGATTGAACTTGTTCCCATTCATTCATCAATGATTCCAGCTCGACTTGCAATGAATCACGTCTTTTTGCAAGTTCCTCAACTCTTTCATGCTTTGTGTAAAATCCCTCTGATGCCATTTCTGCATCAATAGTGGATATTTCTTGTTCAATATTGTGGATACTGATCTCCAATCGCTCTATGTGCTTTATTTTTCTCCTTTCTTCACGATCATTCTGTTTTTTGTTTTCTCTGGATATTTTTGATTGATCAGTATCATTATTCTTTGATATAGAATATTGCTGTACTATCGCATCAATGGTTTCAACTGAATATTTGGATAAAAATTCATGAATCTGCAAAGGGTAGTGTTTTACTTGTTTTTGAGCAAAATGAAAGATGTTGTCAATCAATCCATCAAGAAAATCTCTATCATGGGATACAATAATCAAAGCACCATTATAATCCATCAATGCAGACTTTAAAATATCTTTTGCAGACATGTCCAAGTGATTTGTTGGCTCATCCAAAATGAGAACATGTGACTCTTTCAATAATAACATCGCAAGTGCAAGTCGAGCTCTTTCTCCCCCGGAAAGTACGCGTACTTTCTTATCAACAGAATCACCACTAAACAAAAAAGCACCAAGTATTGATCGTATTTTGGTTCTTATATCTCCGGTAGCAACATGATCGAGTGTTTCGAAAACGGTTTTTGTTGGATCTAATGAATCCGCATGATGCTGAGCATAGTAACCTATCTTCAGTCCATCAGAAGTGACCATATTTCCTTCAAACGGCTCTATTCCTGCTAGAATTCTCGATAATGTACTTTTTCCTTCACCATTTCTTCCGATGAACGCACATTTCTGTTCACGTTCAATATCAAATTGAATATTATCTAGTATCGTTCTTTCATCGTATTTTTTGGTTAATCCTTCAGAGTTAAATAATAGTCTTGGAGCTCTTGGGGAAGGTGGGAATGAAAATGCAATAGATTTCTCTCGATAATCAACCAACTCGATACGTTCTTTTGATTCTAATTGTTTAATTCTAGATTGCACTCTAGAGGCTAGATTGGCTTTGGATCTAAACCTATCGATGAATTCCTGTGTTTTTTCGATTTCTTTCTGTTGAGATTGATAAGCTTTGCGATTACGTTCTTCACGTATTATGCGCTCTTGTACATAACGAGAATATGTACAAGGATAATCTTCAATCTTCCCATTTCTAATTTCAATCGTTCTTGTTGTAACTGTGTCCAAAAATACTTTGTCATGTGAAACCAAGATCACGGCCCCTTCATATACAGCCAAGTATGTTTCAAGCCAACGAATTGAATCGATATCTAAATAATTTGTTGGTTCGTCGAGAAGTAGTGTATCAGGATTCCTTAAAAGTAATTTTGCCAATTCAAGTCGCATTTGCCATCCTCCTGATAATTCTGAAGCAGGAGAATTCATGGAAACATGAGTAAAGCCCAAACCAAGAAGAATTATTTCAATACGTGACTCAAGCGTATTTCCTCCGCTTATTTCCAAGCGATGATATACATCGGCCAATTGTTCGCATAATGCGGAATACTGTTCAGATTCATAATCTATGGATGCATATATCTTAGCTTGGATATCCTCTATATCAGCCTCCATTTTTAGAATGGCTTCAAATGCGATTCGACATTCTTCTTTGACACTTCCTGAGTATACAACATCGAGTTGTTGTTTTAGAAATCCAATGGTATGTTGTTTCGATGTGATAATTGATCCTGTTTCAGGGATGGTATCACCATGAAGAATATGAAGAAGTGTTGATTTACCGGCACCATTCTTTCCTACAAGACCTATTTTGTCT
>VGWD01000041.1 GCA_016873735.1 Ignavibacteria bacterium
ATCCCAAAAAAAAACATCCTCTCTTCAACTCCTATTCTCCTGAAAGACAAAGGATTGTCTCCATACTTGCCGGAATGTTAAGAATTGCCGAAGGTTTGGATCGCAGGCAACAACAATTAATTGATTCAGTTCATTGCGATATCCATGATGATGTCATGACCATTTCATTGCATACAAAACAGAAAGCGCTTATTGATATTGAAATCTGGGGAGCCGAAAGGAGAATTGCATTATTGGAAGATTGTTTGGGCATCGCAATCACATTTATGACATGATTGGTTATAGAGATAATATTCTCTTATGGCTTTCAAACCCATCAAACATCGTAGCTTTGAATAAAGTAATCCAATCTATGTACAGTTTCATATTCACATATTGTAAGTATTTACTCTGTTGCTTCTTTTTGTTGCTCGGTATATATTCTTATACGTCTCATGCAAATGAAGTAAAAACAAAACAAAGGCCAAGCATAGCGCTTGTTCTCAGTGGTGGTGGATTTAGAGGGATGGCGCAAATTGGCGTGCTGAAAGTGCTTGAACGGCATAATATTCCAATAGACTATATCGTTGGTACAAGCATAGGATCATATATCGGTGGATTATATGCTTCAGGATATTCGGCAAATGAACTTGAACACATTGTGTTATCCGAAGACTGGAAATTGATTGTCGCTCCCGGTTCAGAAAGCAATAGACATGATATGTTTCTTGATCAGAAAACAGCAGATGACAGACATATTTTTTCAATGCGTCTTCGAACCTTTTCATTTGATGTTCCTCAAGCAGTTTCAAAAGGGAAACCATTCCAATCACATTTGCAGCAATACATTTGGAATGCGCCATACTTTGCACCCAATACATTTGATTCATTGAAGATTCCTTTTAGAGCCATATCCACAGATTTGATTTCGGGTAAATCCATCGTCCATGCACATGGCGATTTACCTACGATCATCAAAGCAAGTTCCACCATTCCATTACGTTATTCTCCGGTATATTATGATTCTATGTTATTGGTAGATGGAGGTATTCTAGACAATATTCCCGTGCAAGTAGTTAAACATGAATTCAATCCCGATATCATCATCACCGTGAATTCAACATCAGCATTGCTTTCAAAAGATGAATTAAACACACCTTGGACAATTGCTGAGCAAGTGGTTGGCATTTTATTAAAAGATCAAGAACAAAAGAGTTTAAGTATATCCCCCATTACAATTACACCTGATCTAGGTGATTCCAAAAACACAGATCCCTCTCATATTCCCTTATCGATTGTAAAAGGAGAAATTGCCGCATTACATATGATAGGTATTATAAAGGATTCAATTGCAGCCCATACAGTTCGCTTTGCATCTCAAATGAAAGACACAAATCAATACGAAATACGTAATTGGAAACACTCATTGCTTGAAAGCAATGAAGATATCCCGCATAATACATCGATACGTCTCAGTGAGATGATCACTCAAGCTTATACCAAAGAGCAAATGCAAGATAGCCTGCTTCGCATATTACGGTCAGATTCACTTTCATTCATTCAATACCATCCAATCATAGATTCAACAAATCGGACTATACATTGGAAATTGAATAAACCCAAGATCATTGTTTATTCCGGGAACACTTTGCGTGGATCTAATAAGAACTTAAGGACATTGTTTTTAGATCAAGATCGCTTGAATGCATTAGCCATAAATCAGCGATGGGATGTCTTAAGTTCAGGCAATCAATATGAAGCAATTGACATTAATCCAAAAATTAAGGGTGACTCACTGGAATATGTCGTATATGTGCGTGAAAAAGCACCGCAATATCTTGGTATTGGCGCAAGAGTAGACAATGAGCGGTATGGACAAGTATTGATAGATGCATATGATAAGAATCTTTTTGGAAGTGGTATTTGGTCTGAATTATCATTCTTTGGTGGAGCTAGAAATCGAACAGGTATTGTCTCGCTTGGATTCAATAATCTATTCGAAACATCATGGGGAATGTCATTGCGAGGATATTCCGGATTCAAACAACTCTTTCTTTACTCACGTACTTTGCGTGATTCAAAGGAAACTTATGATATTCAACGAATGGGAGAATTGCGAGAGGATCGATTTGGCATCATTGCTGATCTAACGCGATCATTAGGTAGAACCGGGATATTACAGTCTAGATTCCGATATGAACAACAACGTATTTATAACATTCAAAACGATTCCAATGTAGCATATTCACCTATTCTTACTTGGAAACTATCGAGTAATATAGATACAAGGGATGATGCTGATTTACCCCGTTTTGGATCTTTGGTTGATCTTTCACTTGAAACAAGTCTCTCGGTGTTGCAGCAACAACAAATGTTCTCTCGAATGACAGCTTCTTATTCTCAATCCATCACAAACAATCATATAACAGTCACCCCAAAATTCATGTCCATTTTTTCGGACAATGCCACACCAAATCCAGAATATTACTCACTCGGCAGAGACGACATGTTTTTTGGGAAAAGAGAAGATGACCAAAGAGGTTCTCAGTTATTACTGGGGTCATGTGAGATACGTTGGGCCACACCAGTTAGCATTCTTGTTCCGATACATATATCGGCCAGATATGATATAGGATCCACTTGGACCTCATTTGATGGAATCTCCATTGGGAATCTTCAACATGGAATTGGCATAACCCTTCACGCAAAGACACCGGTCGGAACAGCCCGAATTTCAGGTGGAAAGAGCTTTTACTTTGTATCTTCCCCTGACGGCGTGGTGCAGGGTCCACTTCTTTTCTCTTTCGCTATAGGTTCAAGATTCTGACAATTCCTTTTTCATACTGACAAATTTGCTTATATTTCTGTCAATATGCCCTATGTAACACCATTTTGTATTCAACAATGAAAAAGAATATGCTTGTGAGTGATATACTCATCATTCTCGCTATTTCGACTGTCTTGGCTTTTTGGTTCAATGGTTTAAGTAATCCGAAAGGGATCTCTTTGATTAGGGAAGAAAGAGTTCTTGAAACTGCCTCCGATGATGAATTTGAACAGTTGGTCGATACATCAACAGTTGTTAATGCACAACAACAGATACCGGTAGATACCTTACCTGTAAAAAAGGATACTTCTAAACAACCACTTCCCATGCAACAAAAAATTGGTGAAACCTCAAAAACAACTATTGAAGAGCAAGGACCTGTCAAAGCAAAGGCAATCAATTACTCACAAGTAAAAAAACTCATGGCTGATCCGTCAGTTATGATTCTTGATGCTAGAAATGAACATGAGTTTGCCGAAGGTCATCTCCCAAATTCACGCAATATTTTTGCTCTAGAATTCGAGCAATATATTCCTGAATTGATAGGAATGAATAAGGATATTCGCATCATCGTGTATTGCGGTGGGGGTCAGTGTGAATTGAGCCATGAGTTAAGCAATAATTTGATTGGACTCGGTTTCAAAAAGATCTATATCTACCTTGGTGGATGGGAAGATTGGAAGAAAAACGGCATGAGGAAATGACGATGATTCAAGATCTTCTTGATGACAAGACCATGGATTTCTTGCGCGATAGATTTGGAATAATCGGCGAATCCAATATCATGCGCGATATCATGCTGCAATTACTCAAAGTTGCTCCTACAGATCTTACAGTATTGATTACAGGTGAAACAGGAACCGGAAAGGAAGTATTTGCCCATGCAATCCACGGATTGAGTGATCGTGCAACACAACCATTCATCAGCGTAAACTGCGGAGCCATTCCCGAAACATTGTTGGAGTCCGAGCTTTTTGGTCATGAAAGAGGTGCTTTCACAGGGGCTGTCGAACAAAGAAAAGGATTTTTTGAAGTTGCCCATAAAGGAACGATTTTCCTTGATGAAATTGGCGAAATGCCAATAGCAACTCAAGTAAAATTATTACGCATACTTGAGTCCGGGGAGTTTTCCCGCATAGGTTCATCTGAAGTACGAAAAGTCAATGTACGTGTGATTACCGCCACAAATCGTGATATGGAATATGAAGTTCGTAATGGGCGTTTCAGACAAGACCTATATTTCCGACTCAATTCATTTCAATTGCGCTTACCACCACTTAGAAAACATAGTGATGATATTCCCTTACTCGCTGAATATTATGCCTCTAGAATTGCAAAGAAAAATAGATTCTCTTACAGAGGTTTTACTGAAGAAGCAATGACATTCCTTACAAGTTTATCATGGCCCGGAAATATCAGAGAATTACGCAATGTGATTGAAACAGTCACCACTCTTGAACATGGTAAACAGATTACTGAATCAATGCTATCTCAGCAAATCCGAGATCATGGTGGAAATCATGCCACGATACCCTCTGAATATTCAATTATGATATCTTCTCAAGGATATCAATCAGCTTCTCAATTGCCTCAAGAATCAGATATTGTGTTTCGTACATTGCTTGAAATGAAAAATGAATTGATTGAAATCAAAAGGGCAATGGCGGCGATTTTTGAAAAAACAGCGCAGCTTGAAATGCAGGCTCAAAGAGCAGCAGAGCAATCAATAACAGAGTTCCCTGTAATTTCCAGTCACGCCCTTCCCTTTCCTGATGAATATTCACCCGATACAATGTTCAATTTAGAGGAAATGGAAAAGCAAATCATTCAAACTGCTCTTACCAAATATGCCGGCAATCGCCGAATGGCGGCCAAAGTACTTGGTATAAGTGAAAGAACACTGTATAGAAAAATCACCGATTATCAACTCTCTGACTCCGCTTCATGATTCGTCTATTACTTCCAATTGTCACATTAATTTCTGCTTTCTCAACTCTTTATTCATCTGATAAGTCGATGCATGTTTTGGCTTAATTTGCATAAGGCATCAAATAAAAGTGTATAGTACCAATTCGATAAGAATTATTCCGACTAACTGTACAAAGAAGTGAAATTTAATCAAGAAGATTTGAAACGAGTAAAACACCTAACTCATAATCATATTAATTTATTTTATATTACATTCAACTGAGCACATAGAATGAGATTTACAGTTTTAATTTTAAGTTTTTTTCTTTATTCATTCAACACTTTTGCTCAGTCTGATAACTCAAGAGGTAACTCGACATCAGGTATAGTCCCCCAAAAAGCATGGTATGAAAGTTTGTCCATCAGAGGTTATATGCAAATAAGGTATAACAGACTATTGGAGAGTAATGAGAATCTTGGTTGCGAACAATGTGACAGGTCTTGGGGAAAAGATGGTGGTTTTTTTATCAGGCGTATGCGGGTAATAATTTTTGGACAAATTAGTGATAATGTTTACTTATATGTACAACCAGATTTTGCAAGTAGTCCTTCTTCAGATAGACTACATTTTACTCAATTAAGAGATGCTTATTTTGATGTTGGATTGGACAATGATAATGAATATAGATTTAGAATTGGGCAAAGCAAAGTGCCCTATGGTTTTGAAAATATGCAATCAAGTCAAAACAGATTACCTATCGATAGAAATGATGCATTAAATAGCGCAGTTTCCAATGAACGAGATTTAGGTGTTTTCTTTTATTGGGCACCGAAAGATAAACGAAAGTTATTATCAAGCTTAGTTAATGATGGGCTAAAAGGGAGTGGAGACTATGGTTTATTTGCATTTGGAGCTTATAATGGACAAACTGCAAATAACCCGGAGTTGAATAATGAACCTCACATTGTAAGTCGTTTTACTTACCCCTTTGAAGTTGATAATCAAATTATAGAACTTGGCGTACAAGGCTATACCGGAAAATGGGTGATGCCTAAGGCTAATCTTAGTTCCGGTGTGAAAACAAATGCTAATTTAAATTATACAGATAAAAGATTGGCAGGTACATTCGTATTGTATCCAAAACCATTTGGCATTTTAGCCGAATACACCGAAGGAAGTGGCCCGCAGTTTAACAAAGTTACAGATTCTATAGAAGTTATGCCTTTAAGAGGTGGGTTTGTAACGTTAAACTATTATACTAAATTCAACAATACTACTCTGATTCCATATATAAGATACCAGTATTATCTTGGCGGTAAAAAGCATGAAAGAGATGCTAGGAGCTATGAAGTTAAAGAGCTTGAAATTGGTGCAGAATGGCAAGTAAATAAAAATTTTGAACTAGTAGCCAATTATACAATCTCAAATAGAAGATATGAAGACTTTTTGAAACAAGATAATTTGCAAGATGGCTCTCTATTAAGGATTCAGGCTCAAGTGAATTTTTAAAAAATGATCTGTGATTCTGTTTGTGTCACATTTGCTTTTATGATACTTTTTGCTTTAAAATTATATAGATGCATTATTCATATTACAAGTATTTACTTCGATAATAGACCTAATGTAATGCCCAAAACCATTTTAATCAAAGATATAGAACTTTTTGTTTTTTGAGTTAATACTGATATAAATCATCAGATGTCGAGTATAGATTTCTAGATTCTACTGAAATATCGATTTTGTCTTTAATAGCTTCATTTATAAATAGTGGTACCCGAATCCTATATTAGAATAAATATGTTTAAAAGTTCTCTTCATTTTTGTGGTCATGGATCAGATAGTCAACTAACTTATATGATTACCAATGATCTACAATTGGGATTACGATACACTTCCATTACTCCGTCTGAAAAAATCGAACGCCTGACAGGTCCTCGCACAGACATCGCATTCGGCATTTCAAAATATTTTAGTGATCATGATTTGAAAATTCAGGCAGATGTGAATTATATTACGGAAAAATCTTCCGTCAATGTACTCGCTCAAAACTTAGTTCTTGTGAGAGTGCAGACAGATTTCACATTTTAATACATAATCATACTTGGGAACATCATGAGCTCAGGATTCTCTTTGGAAGAAATTGCAATCAAAATTCAACAAGCAAAAGATTTTGTTGGGAGAAGAGTCATCAATCGTGAAGAAGTGATTGAACAGGCATTTTGCGCTTTCCTTACAGGTGAACATTTATTACTGCAAAGTCGAACAGGGGCAGGTAAATCACTTCTAGCGGAGCAACTTTTTGCATGTTTTGAAGAAGCATCCTTATTCAGAGTTCAAGCAAGCAAAGAACAACAACCTGATACATATTTTGGTGGTTTGAATATAGAATCTTTAAAGGAAGGTATCATTGAGCATAATACTCGTGGCTCTTTGGTGGAATCGCATTTTGGATTCATTGATGAGATTTTTGATGCCAATGATTTTACATTGAGAGCCTTACTATCATTGCTGAATGAAAGAAAAATGATTCGTGGCACTCAACAGGTAGCATCACCTCTTCATACAGTAATTGCAGCAACAAATTATCTGCGTATTAGTGAAGTAACAGAAGCAATCTTGGATAGATTTCTCTTCAAGTCTGTTGTTCTGCCGGACAAAGATCCCCTTATACAATTTAAAATAGGTGTTCAATATTCTCAACATTCTAATAGAATCATTAAACCGCCCGTAACAATCAAGTATGATGAATTATTGCGATTAAAACGTTTAATAACAGCCGAAGATCGATCACATGAATTCAAGATATCAGCTGAAATGCTCTATTTCACAAATCTGGTTGTTAGACATTATGAATATTCACGAAATCGTACATTAAGAGAAAGCCATAAAGGTCATACAAGTTCGGAATACAATGATTATTATATCTCCCCTAGAACTCAAGCAAAGTCTTTGGACCTTCTACGAGCCCTAACCTTTTTGGATGGCCGAACACTAGCAGAAGCCGAAGATATAAGAAAATTATCCTTGATTTATTGCACAGCTGGTCTGCCGGAAGAAAAACATCTATTCAAGAAAAGCTTCACGACAATCTATAATTCACTTACATCATCCAATGGATTTGAACAAATTCGATCTCTTATTGCTTATGAGGAAGTTCTTAAACAAATTGAAGAAGATCCTTCATTCCTAAAGCAATCATTGGAGAATACGCTATCTCATACCCCATTGAGAAGAACATTATTGGAATGGATTCAAGATACATTGAACATTGATCATACGATTATTCATAATAAAAAGATTCTTGAATCATTCCTAAAAAACATGGTCCCTTCTTGCGATGAAGTTCGCGAATTACGACAAGCTTTAGAAAAAGAGACAATCCGCATATTCCAAAACATAGACAATTAAATGCATGGAATTATCCCAAAGAACCATATTACGAGGTTCCCATTTCTTTTCAAGAATGGTGGAATATGGTTTTCTCGATAGTGCCTTACATTCACTTCCTGATGATTTTACTCTTGTTTATGAAATCGCCAGAGTGTTAGAAGATATTGCACATCCACTTACGCATGTTTTGTCACCCGTACTTTGGTTAGCCGAGCCCGATGCCGAATCAAAGTCTAGTCCAAAAGACGTCATACCCCATCTTCCTGCCGCAGAAGAATATGAGGCACATTTGATTAGAAGCTATAGAGACATCAACAATATCTATCCTCATCAATATCTTCTTCCAGACGAAGTGTTCATGCAACGGTTGGTTGAGCGATCATTATGGATGCCTGCACCGAAACTTCCAAGAAACAAAAGATATCAATCTGATAGCACACAGTATGCACCGGATTCTCGAAAGCAGAAAGTATATGTGCTATTTGACACATCACAATCTATGCAAGATTCCTATCGCATACATCTTGCAAAAGCTATTGCATATTTCTTCTTGAAGAACAATCAAACAGAAATGGGAACTGTGTTTTTCAGAACATTTGATGCAGAGATTGGGTCATTGCACATTGTACAAAACAAAACAGATTTTGATTCTTTGATAACCGAAATCATGTGTATCCCGTCAGAAGGAAGAGGGACAATATTAGAGAAAGCTTTGTTAACTGCCATTCAGGATATTAGAGTGGATAGTTTTATGTCTGAAGCTGAAATACTTGTCATTACGGATGGCGCAGCCCATATTGATATACCTAAAGTCCGCATGGCCTTGGGTGAACATATTCGAATACATTGCGTAAAGATTGGTGATGCAAATATCAAACCTGATCCAAAAGTGATTTTAAACACGATTCACTCTAGTGAGTCTGAGGATGCAAAAGTTATTAGGGATATCCAACATAAAGTAAAAGATCTTGAAGCAACGGTTCGTGCTACGCAAACTGAAAGCCGTAAATCTGCAATCAATAGCGAGATTTCTTATCTGCAGAAACAAATGCAAGAAAGACTTCAGCGATATGCCCAAAGAGCCATGAGTAATTATGGGAATGAAATAATTGAGCTTTCAACAATATTTGTCAATGTCTCTGACATAGATCCTAAAACATTATTTACACTTCCTCCTGAACGGATACAGGAATTTGTAGAACTCTCAAAAGAAATACTTACATTATTGAAAGAAGATCCTTCAGCAGAAGATGCTAAATTAGCAGCTGTACTCTATGATCATCTTGAAACAGTATTACGTTTCAATGATGTCCATATTGAAACATTATCCGAACAGAAGCATGAATTGGGTAATATTCTCACACATTTGGTGCAGCAACAATCAGCTAAGGAACTTCAATTACAGTTATCCGATACAGATCAATTGCAATTATCTCGTATCTTGCGTTCAGGTTTAAAAAAAGCTGCAAGGATTCCCCTTACAAGATTATTTGTCATTTTTTACCGTATTATCAAACAAAGACTGCTCGCATTGATCAAGCAAAGACAAATCTTACGTATAAGAAAGCTTCGTAGAAAAGATCGTCGATATTAATGTGCGTTGTTTACAATTCAATAGGATATTCACCATGTTACCTATAACTTCAATTCTCATCCCGATCGACTTTTCTCAACATTCACAAAAAGCTTTATCATATGCAAAAGAATGGGCGAAACAATGGTCTGCGACAATACACCTTATTCATGTGATTGAACCAGTGATTTTTCCTGTTGATTGGGGATATACACCCGTTGATTTAAGTGATGTGGAAAAGGAATATGAGAGTACTGCAGAGAAAGAATTAAAACGAATTGTTGAAATATTGCATACAGAAGGCTTTTCTGTCATACCTCATATTATTCATGGCGGTAGATCTTCAGATGAAATAAATCAGTATGCGAAAGATCATGGTATTTCAATGATTTGCATAGCCACTAATGGAAGAGGCGGGGTAGAACATTTATTATTGGGAAGCACGACAGAACGTGTGGTCAGAAAGGCGCCATGCCCGGTTTTGGTGATCAGACCTGGTGCCACTACTTCTTGATTCTTCCAACAAATATTCGTGTTGCAAGCCAATGCTTGATGGCAATCGCAATCTTATGAATGGTGGAAACCCTAATTTGCTTTGAGAAAATATCAAAGTCATTTAACTCTATCTTTTCAAGAAGTCTATAGTAAATTGCATCCATAATTTCAGCTGCAATCATGGAATTTCTCTCATCCGGACGCAGCGCTGTTCTTGCTTTGTGATAGTATTCTCTTGCTCGCCTGGTTTGATACCTCATCA
>VGWD01000042.1 GCA_016873735.1 Ignavibacteria bacterium
TAGAAATCCAATGGTATGTTGTTTCGATGTGATAATTGATCCTGTTTCAGGGATGGTATCACCATGAAGAATATGAAGAAGTGTTGATTTACCGGCACCATTCTTTCCTACAAGACCTATTTTGTCTCGATCTCCTACTGAAAATGAAATGGAATCAAACAAAGGAATTCCATTAAATTGCATTGTACATTGTGAAACAGCGATCATTAGAAGTACCGGAAGTCAGTATGAATATTTATCATTATCATATCACGAGTCAAGGAGATATTATTCACGAAAACAATAATATTGTTGATGAATCACTTATTAATATGATTTACAAAAATATGGAGTTTAATCGCACGGGCCGCTTTCCCAATGCCAAATATCATCTTCAATTCAAGGATGAAGAACTCTTTCTCACTGTAGAAGACAAACCGATAGTCTATAAACGGTTGATAGATGGAGTTTTATACATGACTAAACAACTTTCAATTACATTTAATCCACAAGACCTGAGAAGTTCATCCGAAGGCTATCTATATCACAAATCGAATATTGGCGAATGGGGAAGATTGTCAACACAAGTAACGATGCAATTATCGGAAAATATTCATGAGTGGGGTAGATATTATATCTATAAAGATGAGAAAGTAGAGCGCGTACTTGAGCCATTAGACAAGAAAGATGAAATATTTATTCATCCTAAAGATGACAATCACTGTTTCGGTTGTGGAAAAGGTAATGAGTCTGGACTACGCATGACTTTTGTATTCAACACCAAGACACATTCAACAGAAACGTGGATTAGGCCTCCTAAAGTAATGATGGGATCATTGAATATCATGCATGGTGGAATGATCGCATTGTTGTGCGATGAAGCAATGGGTAAGGTTTTGACCGGACTTGGGATCAAAGCTCCAACGGGGAATCTATCAATTCGATATCATAAGCCAACCTACATGGATCAAGAATTATACATAACCGCTTCTTTGATATCGGAACAAGGGAGAAAATTGCATTTGAAATCAGACATATTTGATCAAAACAATGTTCTTACTGCTTCAGCTACAGGTCTTTTCATTCGCATAATTACTCATCCATGATTGAATATGTCACCCCAAATCGAAGTCCTTTTTTGCTTACAATACAGCTATCAATTTTGAAATGCAGTAATAACTCTTGCAAAATGAGTGCTCCAGCAGGTAAAATATCAGCTCTTTGTGGATGAACACCTGGAATAAGGAGCGTTTCTTCAAGTGTGGAAGACAAAAGTGATTGAGTCATCTTTTTGATTTCAGCTATATGCAGCACATGACCATGAATTGATTCAGAAGTGAGATCCGATATTTCAAGATCGATTGCTGCCAATGTGGTAGGTGTACCTGCAGTTGCAATAACCGTATCAAATACATCAAAATGTAAGGAGGAAATCGCATCTCTTATGAATTGCTTCGCTTCTTCAAGTTGTTCATTTTCTATTGGAAGATCATGCAAATATAATTCATGTAATCGTACAGCGCCGATATTCAAGCTAACCGTTTGACATTCAATACCTCTCCCGATGATACATTCGGTGCTTCCACCTCCTATATCTATGATCAATGGAGCAGAATATTGTTCTTTGCTTCCATGATATGTCAGAAATGCCTCTTCTTCGCCTGAAATAATTTCTATTGGATTTTCAAGAATCTTTTCAAAAGATTGAATTACATAGTCTCGATTTGCTGCATCTCGCATCGCACTTGTAGCCACTACTCTTACATTCAAAGGCTGATATTGTTGTAAGATTTCAGCATATTCCAGTAATATTCCATGAGCTCGATGCATTGCCCCTTCTGATATGATACCTTGTTCATGTACTCCTTCACCAAGGCGAGCTATCCGGTGTTCATCACGAATAATTTCAATCTTACTATTTGAATCTTTTGATAGAATCAATAAAAGCAACGTATTAGTACCAATATCTATTCCGGCATGAAATGTCTTCATATTGCAACCAATGTAATCGACACCCAGTCTCCTTCTTGATGAGTGACAATATGTTTGAAACGTTTAGAGGTTGCTGCAAGAATTATTTCAGCTTCATCCATTGAAAGAATACCGGATAATATGAGTATTCCTTTAGACTCTGATAAAGCATCATGAAATCTTGAAAGATTTGGGATGATGAGATTGCGATACATATTAGCAGCTATGCCATCAACTTTCCCTAAATCAACAGTGAATATATCTGCCTGATCAATATGAATATTTGTAATGGAATTTAGTATGCAATTATCCTTTGCATTTTGTACGCTCCATTCATCATTATCAAAAGCATAAATACTCTTTGCTCCAAGCTTAACAGCTAGTATGGCCAGAACACCAGAGCCGCAACCTGCATCAATCCAAGATGTGCCAGGTTGCACTCTTTCCTGCAATTCACGGCATACCATTCTTGTAGTTGGGTGATAGCCGGTTCCAAATGCCATCTGTGGATTGATGATGATAGTCATTGGATGATGAACTTCGTCCTTTTTCCATTCCGGCGTAATGGCAATTCGATCGCTGACAATGATTGGTTCCAAGGATTCTTCCCATTCTTTGTTCCAATTCTGATGTTTGATGATTTGGCGATCTATTATTGAAAAAGATATTGAATGATTGGTGGCTATTAAACTTAGTAATTCTTCGATATCTTTGGGACAATCCTGCTCATCGAGGAGAATGGTCATTGTATCATATGATTGTTCAATACCAGAAAAATTCAAATCGGAAATGCATCCGATGAATAAATCCTGTTCTTCCTCCGGAATGGCACATGATAGAGCAAGGAATGTTTGATTATGCATTAATAAACTGAATCGGAAGTTGTGAATATAAAGTCCAGAAGTATATTTCCAACATCACTCATTGTTTTTCCTGAAATATTGGAGAGATTGTCATTTGAAGTATGCCAATATGTTCTTCGGGGGTTTGTGCTGATATTTCCGACCAAATTAACATCGATGATATTGATTGTTCTTATACCATGTTCATTGAGCATCACATGATCATCACTTACAGCATTACCAACTTCATACAAGAAATAGGGTGATTGTCGCTTTTTGGCAATAGACCATATTTTGTCTACCAATACAGCATGCGCTTGTTGAGAAATTGGTTCATATCTGAATTCTGCATCTATATCACCAACAAGATCAAGGAGTATGCCATACTTTGGTTTTGGCAATGGATATTGTTTCGCCGCATACCGAGATCCTTGAAAGAATCCATCTTGATCTCCGGACAAACCAATATCTTCACCATCAAACAATATTATGTCTATCCCAATATCCGGTTTATTTTTATAAAGTACTTCCGCAATTCCCATCAATACTGCAACTCCACTTGCACCATCATTTGCACCAAGTATTGGACTTGTTCTATTGGAAGCATCCTTATCTTCATCTGCAAATGGCCTTGTATCCCAATGAGCACAGAGTAAAATGCGCTCCTTTTTTTCAGGAGAAAATGAAGCGACTATATTTGCCATTTCATAAGACTTTCCATACACAGTGGTCTTGAATGATTGAATAAATGCAGAGTCTGCCCTTGATGAAAAAAATGCAATTAAATAATCTTTACATGCAGTATGACCTTTAGAACCAGGATTTCTTGGTCCAAAGTCTATTTGTGAACGTACATGAGAAAGGAGTGTATCTCCATTAAGAAGAGGTCCTGAATAGACTTTTTCAGATAATTCAGGGGTATTTTCAATTTCTACCTTTGGATTACCACAACCAATCATCAAAAAAAGAATGATGATTTGGTGGATTGGCTTGAAGTTTGTGGTTTTCTTCATAGTTATTACGTAATTTTAGCCATAATACTGGCATAATTTACCAATTTCTGTTCCTTTATGAGTTCTTTCGATGAAAAACTCCGTTTGATCGAATTGATCGTATTCGACGTTGACGGCACATTGACAGATGGAGGTACATATTACTCCGATCTGGGTGTGGCGATGAAACGTTTCAATATAAGGGATGGTATGGGTATAGTCCTGTTGCACAAAGCTGGTATCAAAACAGCAATCATAACAAGTGAACATACAGAATTAGTAAGAAAAAGAGCGGAAACATTGAAGATCGATGTAATTATACAAGGTTCTCGCAACAAATTTGCTTCATTGTCGTTATTAAGTGATCAATCGAACACTCCATTGGAGAAAATTGCCTATATCGGTGATGATGTAAACGATCTTCATTGTTTGCAACAGGTGGGTTTTTCCATGGCACCTTCAGATGCTCATGATCTCATCCGTAATCATGTACATTATGTGAGTAAATATAAAGGTGGGAATGGCGCTGTTCGAGAATTGTGTGATTTGGTTTTAGAGTCAAAACAAATGTCAGTTACATTACCTGAAGATTGGTAATATTTATATGAGGTTGCGATGAAAGAGGACAGTGAAGTAGTGAATTCCTATGCCAAGGGATTTCTTCTTGGTGCATTGGTTGGCGGTGCGGTAGGTGCTATAACGGCATTACTTTTTGCACCAAAGCCTGGCAAAGAATTACGTGATGAACTATCATATCGTTCCAAAGACCTTTTGGAAAAGGGACAGAATCTGTTTACAGGTCATGAGGAGTCACACCCAGGAATGCAAAATGATGGCAAGAATCAAGCAGATGCTGTTGTAAGAACAGCAAGAGAAAAAGCAGACGATTTACTTCAAAATGCAGAACAGATGTTACGTGATGCTAAAAGTAAAGCACAACAATCAAGCAATATTGTAACCGATGGAATAAACAGAATAAAAGATGCAGCATCTGCAGGTGTTGATGCATTCAAACAAGAAATGAGCAATATTCCACCACATTCTAGAAGTTAATTACTATGGAACAGATGTTTGCAATTTTGAATGTTGTTGGATTGATAAGTCTTATTGCTGTTGCTATTGTTTTAATCTCATTCTTATTAAAAGCAAAATCAGTACTACAAGAATTGATGACTACATTACGATCAATGTCGCAAACAATTGATCGTTTGGAAAAGGATTCAAAGCCCGTATTCATTCAATTGGAAACAACATTGCAGGATACTTCATCCACGATGAAATCTGTACAGAAGCAAATGTCAACAGTTGAATCTGCATTGGGTAGTATAAAACAAATAGCTGATAGAGTGAATGATCTTGAAGCAAAGCTTCAGGCAAAGATTGAAAAGCCGGTTATGCAAGCTGCCGGTTTTGTTTCAGGAATAACGAATGCAATAGAGTCATTCATGGCTGAATTCAAGAAGTAATAATACCTTCTTACTTATACCCCCTCCATGGCAATGAAGGGGGTTTCTTCATTTTTGATATGAAAAAACATTCTCTACTTACATATCTCGAAAAGAATAAAGAGATTAAAAGTCTTTTATCTGTTATCAATAACCACGACTTCACCAATCCTTATGTATTACCTCATAGTAGTGGATCACTGCAACATGCATTGCATGCACTTCTTTGGGAACAAGGCGAATCACCATTCATTGTATTAACGTCAAATCCGCAACATGCTGCCGAAATGTTTTTTGACCTATCTTCTATGATCGAAGAAGAATTTCTTCATCTACTTGCTCTGCCAGAACATCACATTCATTTGTTACATGAAGATATTGATCCCGATACATTAAGAACTGTTGACACATTACTGGGGTTCTCAAGATCTCCAAAGGGATTCTTGATCTTACCAATAAATCTCTTGTCACTCTCGTTTCCACCACCTTCTTCTTTAAAACAACATAGTATTTCGATTCAAAGAGGAGTTACGATCCCATTCAAGAATTTTACAAATTCACTCATGCTTCATGGTTTTGAGAGAAAAGACTATGTTTCTCAGCAGGGAGAAATATCAATACGTGGGGGTATCGTCGATATCTTTCCCATGGGACATGATCTACCAATACGAATAGAATTCTGGGGTGACGAAATCGAATCAATACGCGAATATGACCCGCAATCTCAGCGCAGTATTAAAGAGTTAAACTCTTATGACTTCATCGGTGTGTTATATCATGAAAAAAACGAAGAGTTTACTTCTTCGTTATTTGATCATATATCGAATGATACAACAATAGTTTTTGATTCAGCAGAAGTCTATGATATTTTCTTGAAACAATATTCTTCACATAAAGAATCAATTATTGAAAAGAAATATTTCATCTACGGCGAAGATAATGGTGCAACTAATCCATTTATGGTCCAAGAGCAGAGTAACTATTCATCTTCCGTACAAATGTGTGCTCGATCAATATTGGAATTAGCAACACAGCAGTTTACGATTTGTATGGCAGCTGATGGTCAAGGACATATTCAACGATTCAAAGAATTATTTCTCATGGCATTGGAACAGGATGATGTTATTGATGGAATCATTCCAGAAGAAATTAGTGAGGAAGATGTACTTAAGCAGATAAAATGGATTGATACTACATTGTCCACCGGATTTAAATGTCACGGTTTGTCTCTTGCATTCATTACTGAACATCAACTCTTTGAAAGAAAACATTTCCAGAAATCACTGCATAATAAGCGCTTTACAGGAATTTCATTAAAAGATTTACAGCAAATGCATATTGGTGATTATGTTGTTCATATTGATAAGGGCGTTGGTCAATATGATGGACTGGTTACCATTAAGATCAATGAACAAGAACAAGAATGCATCCGCTTGATATATTATGGTGGCGATGTATTGTTTATTCACTTGAATAATATTCATAAAGTACAGAAATATGCTGCACAAGAATCTTCAAAACCCACACTCAGTAGATTAGGTTCTTCGGAATGGGAAAAAAAGAAACAAAAGACTAAGAAGAGAATTAAAGATATTGCTCGTGAGTTGATAAAACTCTATGCAATGCGTAAATCACAACCTGGTTTTCAATTCCCATCTGATACTCATTGGCAGAAAGAACTCGAAGCTTCATTTATTTATGAAGATACAGAAGATCAAGCCAAAGCAACCGAAGATGTGAAGCGTGATATGGAAAGTACATTACCTATGGACAGACTCATTTGTGGCGATGTTGGATTCGGAAAGACGGAAGTGGCAATAAGAGCAGCATTTAAAGCCGTTCAGGCTGGAAAACAGGTTGCGATACTTGTCCCAACAACAATTCTAGCTCATCAACATTACAATACTTTTTCTGATAGATTGAAAAAATATCCAATCAAAGTTGAGGTTATAAGTCGATTCAGACAAACCGCAGATCAAGATGATATTGCAGAACAGATTAACAATGGTAAAATAGATATACTCATTGGAACTCATAGGATTCTTAGTAAAGACATGAAGTTCAAAGATCTTGGTTTACTGATTATAGATGAAGAACAACGTTTTGGTGTTTCTGCTAAAGAAAAACTTCGTAATCTTCGCGTAACTGTAGATACACTGACTTTGACTGCAACACCTATTCCGAGAACTCTGAACTTTTCTTTGATGGGTGCAAGAGATCTCAGCATCATTGAAACACCTCCAAGAAATAGATTGCCGATAAGCACAGTTATCCATGAATGGGATGATGTGCTGATTCATGAATCATTAGAAAGAGAAATATCCAGAGGTGGACAAATCTACGTAGTCAATGATACAATCAAAGACCTTGATACAATTCATCAGAAACTACTCAAGGTATATCCTGCACTTCGTTGTGCAAAAGCCCATGGTCAAATGGTATCTGATCAACTTGAAAAGGTAATGGAAGCCTTTTTAGAACGAAAAGTAGACTGCCTTTTAAGCACCAAGATTGTGGAATCCGGATTGGATATCCCAAATGCCAATACTATCATCATCAATAATGCTGATGATTTTGGGCTTGCAGAGCTCTATCAATTGCGTGGAAGAGTTGGTAGATCAAATACTCAAGCATATTGTCATTTGGTTATTCCTCCAATACAGACCATTACACCACAAGCTGTTCGTAGACTTCAAGCATTAGAGGAGTTTACTGAATTAGGTAGTGGATTCCATTTAGCCATGCGCGATATGGAAATACGTGGGGCCGGGAATCTACTTGGTGCTGAACAAAGCGGATTCATTGCAGATATGGGATTGGAATTATATCAAACAATATTGGAAGAAGCAGTATCAGAATTGAAAGAAGAAGAATTCTCTGATCTATTTAAAGATTATGTATCTGAGAGAAAGATTAGAAAACCAATGCAGGATATATCCATTGATGTAGCATCCGATGCATTGCTACCTTCTTCATATATCTCCCATGATGGCGATAGATTCGAATATTATCGAAGATTGTACAATGTACGTACTGAAATCGAATTACAAACAATCACTTCTGAATTGATCGACAGATATGGAGCATTACCTCAAGTTGCAGAAAACCTTATTTTTGTAATACGACTTCGTATCATGGCTTTGTTATTCGGATTCAGCCGTATTCTGTTCAAAGGGAATGTTTTGTCGATGGACTTTCCAACTGAAAATGATGCGGCTTTCTATAGCACTGTTTTTCCAGGTATACTAGATGCTATTGCCA
>VGWD01000043.1 GCA_016873735.1 Ignavibacteria bacterium
TCACGCCCTGCGAGCTACCCTTTTGCGTAATCTCTTCAATCTTGCCTCTTCTGGAATTCAAATCGGCAATCACTTCGCCAACATATTCCATAGGAGCTATTGCTTCTACCGCAAATACAGGTTCCAATAATGTTGGCTGAGCCATTCCTATGGCCTCTCTCACTGCATTTGCAACCGCAACTTTGCAAGCTATATCAGTAGTCTCTCCTTCTCTAATGCCTACATCTGTTATCTCAACAGTGATATCCACTATGGGATATCCGGCAATTGGACCTACACTCAACGATTCCTTCGCACTCGACTGCAATGCTTCAAGCAATACAGCAGGCATTTTCGGAAGATTCTCACCAAGCAAAACAATATTGCCTGTTCCTGAATCAGATGGCCGCAATGCTACGGACACCTTCGCATATTGATTCTTGGTCCCAATCTGTTTGTCGAATTCGACTTCACTCGTCGATGATCCAAGAATCGTTTCTCTGTAGGCAACCTGCGGCTTGCCAACTCTCGTTGCAACGCCGAACTCACGCTTGAGTCTGTCAACCACGATATCCAAATGCAATTCGCCAACACCACTTATGATGATCTGACCACTTTCTTGGTCATTGTTGAACTGAAATGTTGGATCCTCATCTGCAAGTCTGGCCAATGCTTCAAGCATTTTTGCCTGATCTGCCGTCGATTTTGCTTCAATCGACTGATTGATCACAGGTTCAAGAAAACTGATTTTTTCAAAGAGCACTTGTTTGTCTTGATGACACAATGTGTCACCGGTCTTGGTTAATTTCAACCCGGGCAAAGCAACGATCTCGCCGGCTTCACATGATGTCAATTCATCACGCTTATTAGCCTGCATCCTGAGAATCTTTTGCACTCGTTCACGCTTTCCAATCGAAGCATTGTATATCATGTCTCCAACTTTAAGCGATCCGGAATACACTCGTATGAATGTCAATCGACCTACATACACATCAGTCAATACTTTGAATGCAAGAGCAGAAAATGGTTCAGCCGAAGATGGCTTTCTCTCAATGACTTTTTCAGGATGCTCAGGGTCAAATCCCTTAACAATCCCTCTGTCTATCGGAGATGGCAAATATCTCGTCACCGAATCCAATACTTGCTGAACGCCTTTGTTCTTGAATGAAGAACCACAACATACAGGCAAGAATGTGGAAGATATCACCGCAGCTCTGATCGAAGCAATCAATTCTTCTTCCGAAATGTCATCTCCACCGAAATATTTTTCGAGTAAAGCATCATTGGTTTCAGAAACTGATTCGATCAATAATGCTCTCGCATCATTGACCTGATCTTTCATAGCATCCGGGATTTCCCTTTCTTCAAAATTGTTGAGATCCTGAACATCACTCGTGAAATGTATGTACTTCATCGTGATGAGATCAATTATGCCGCTAAATTCATCGGCACTTCCAACAGGTATGAAAATTGGAACGGGTTTCGCACCCAAAATCTCTCGAATCGAATCAACAGCCTTTTCAAAATCAGCACCTATTCTGTCCATCTTGTTGATGTAAACAATCCTAGGTACTCCAAATTGATCTGCCTGCCTCCAGACTGTCTCTGATTGCGGCTCGACTCCTGCCACTGCACAAAAAACCGCAACAGCTCCGTCAAGCACCCTCAAAGATCTCTGCACTTCCGCCGTAAAATCAACATGACCGGGCGTATCGATGATATTGATCTGATGACCATGCCAATAGCATGTCGTCGCGGCAGATGTTATCGTGATACCTCTTTCTCGCTCCTGTTCCATATAGTCCATGAAAGCCGTGCCTTCATGCACCTCTCCCATCTTGTGGAGAGAACCGGAATAAAAGAGAATACGCTCGGTAGTTGTTGTCTTGCCTGCATCAATGTGAGCTATGATGCCTATATTTCTATACTTATCCAGCTCAATTGTGCGCGACATAGTTTACAGCGCTACCAGGGTTAAATTGACAAAGAACGAATACTATTTCTTACCACTTGAAATGTGCAAAAGCTTTATTTGCTTCAGCCATTCTGTGTACATCATCACGCTTCTTTACTGATGAACCTTCACCATTCGCAGCTGCCATCAATTCTGATGCAAGACGAGAAGCCATTGATTTGTCACGACGCTCAGATGCATACAATTTCAACCAACGAATGGCTAGCGCTATACGACGCTCTTCACGTACTTCAACAGGAACTTGATATGTCGCACCACCAACGCGGCGTGATCGAACTTCAATTGCCGGAGAAACATTGCTCAATGCCTTGCGGAATACCTCGATTGGATCCTGCTTCATCTTGTCTGCAATGATGTCGAAAGCATTATAGACCAAATTGCGCGCAGTGTTCTTCTTACCCTGGATCATCACTTTGTTGATGAATCTGGATACCATCACGTCATTAAAACGTGGATCAGGCACTGCATATCGTTTCTCTGCTCTTTTCTTTCTCATAATTATCTATCTCTGGCTTAATCGATTCTCAATTATTTACTACCTGCAGGTTTTGGACGCTTCGCCCCATACTTGGAACGAGCCTGCATACGATCTTTAACACCTTGTGTATCCGCTGCTCCACGAACAATGTGATAACGCACACCAGGAAGGTCCTTCACACGACCACCACGAATCAATACAATCGAGTGCTCCTGAAGATTATGACCTTCACCCGGTATATATGCAATCACTTCAAATTGATTTGTCAAACGAACCTTTGCCACTTTACGCAATGCAGAATTCGGCTTCTTCGGTGTTGTTGTATACACGCGAGTACAAACTCCACGGCGCTGAGGGCAACTGGCAAGAGCCGGAGATTTACTTTTCTCCACCAGCTTTTTGCGTCCTTTTCTTACAAGTTGACTAATCGTTGGCACGAATATATTCCTTACAAACTTCGTTTTTGAGCCACTGCCGGCGTTTTTTAGCGTTTCCGACAGAGCTTACAAAACTACATAAAATGTTAATAACCACCAAAACTTATCATATTTATCTGCCTTCGGCACGCTTTTGTTGATGCGCCTTGACCATTTCGTCCTGAACATTCTTCGGAACCTGAGCATAACGCAAGAATTCCATTGAAAACTCGCCTTTACCTTGTGTTACTGAACGTAAGTCTGTAGAATATCCAAACATTTCACTCAAAGGAACTTCAGCTTCAACAACAACATATCCGGCATCCATTGTTGCGCCTACGATAACACCACGACGCTGATTGATCTGGCCAATCGCAACACCCTGAAATTCTTCGGGTGCACTGATTTCCAATTTCATGATCGGCTCGAGAATTACAGGCTTTGCTTTCATGTACGCTTCACGGAAAGCAGCAATCGATGCCACTTTGAAGGCCATTTCAGAAGAATCCACAGGGTGATCGGCACCGTCATTGATTGTTGCGCGAACGCCAACAACAGGCTGACCAATCAATGAACCTTCAACGATTGCATCACGGAAACCTTTATCGCAAGCAGGGATATATTCACGAGGAATAACGCCACCTACGATGTCATCAACAAATTCATATGTCTCAACAGCATCGGTAGGCAATGGCTCGAGGAAACCTGCAACACGCGCAAATTGACCTGAACCACCTGTTTGCTTCTTGTGCGTGTAATTGAAAGCTGCATTAGTGGTGATTGCTTCACGGAAAGCAACTTTAGGCCTTCCAACATTCACTTCGCAATTATATTCACGCTTAATACGCTCAATGTAAATCTCAAGATGCAATTCGCCCATGCCCTTGATGATCGTCTCGCCACTCTCTTCATCACGATACACGCGGAATGTGGGATCTTCTTTGGTAAAGCGATTCAATGCTTTTGAAAAATTTACCTGACCTGATTTTTCTTTTGGACTTACCGCAAGCTCGATAACCGGCTCCGGTACAAACATCGATGTCATGGTCACACTCAGATTTCCATCTGTGAATGTATCACCGGATGCGCAGTCAATACCGAACATTGCAACAATTTGACCCGGACCCACTTCTTCGATATCATGCATCTCATCGGCATGCATACGGACAAGTCTTGGAACTTTCACGCGCTTGCCATTGGACATATTGGTGATCATATCTCCCTTCTTCACACCACCTTGATAAATACGCATATATGTGAGCTGTCCAAATCGTCCATCCTCAAGCTTGAATGCCAAGCCTACGAATGGCTTTGATATCTCTGGAATCAACTCAAGTTTTGCTTCATTCTTGCTTTGATCCAAACCTTCATTCTTAACATCTTTTGGTGCAGGTAAGAACATGCCGACAGCATCAAGCAATACTTGAACGCCTTTGTTCTTCATCGCAGAACCAACATACAAAGGTGTGATCTTCAAACTGATGGTTTCACGACGAATGACAGGAATCAATTCTTCCGCAGTCACCTCTTCTTCCATCAAGAATTTTTCTGCAATCGCATCATCAAAATCAGACAATGCTTCAATCATTGCATGACGACGCTTTTTTGCTTCTTCAACATATTCGGCTGGAATGTCTTCTCTACGAATATTCTCACCATTGTCACCATCAAAGAACACAGCTTTCATGTGCAATAAATCAACAACTCCTGCAAATCTGTCTTCCAATCCCATAGGGAATGTCATGATCACAGGGCGATGATGCAATTTGTCACGCAATTGCTCCGCAACTCGATCAGGATTTGAACCGGAACGGTCAATCTTATTGATGAATGCAAGTCTTGGAACATTATATCTTCTCATCTGACGATCAACCGTAATCGACTGACTCTGAACACCGGCAACACCGCATAAAACCAATACAGCACCATCAAGAACACGCAATGCTCTCTCAACCTCAACAGTAAAGTCAACGTGGCCGGGAGTATCAATCAAGTTGATCTCATAATCACCCCAAGTGCAGTATGTGGCTGCAGACTGAATGGTAATCCCTTTTTCACGCTCGAGATCCATGGAGTCCATCGTGGCACCTACACCCGACTTTCCTCTCACTTCCTCAATCTTGTGGATCTTACCTGTATAGAACAAAATGCGCTCGCTGAGCGTGGTCTTGCCCGAATCAATGTGGGCAGAAATACCAATATTCCGAACTTTTGAGATGTCTGACATAGCTGTCTAAACCTACCGCAATAGAATATTTGTGAAGATGTTTACTTAATCAAAATGAACAATTCTTCGCGACAAGCGAAGACGGCAAATTTACGGGAAAGGGGGCAATCAGCAAAATTAAATCGCTGATTTTTAGAATTTTACGGCATTTTCCACATTGCTTCGAGTTTTACCCTAACTTTCAACACATGAGTGTTTTGCGGTCTTTTCAACAGCAAAAAGTGGAAATGATGTGGAGAATTAAAGCGGGGTTCAGGGCTTAACGATGAATTTACCTGAATAAGAGTCCGTTTTTTCGGTATCAGTAAGGGTAAAGAGGTAAACTCCCGGCTTTAAATCAAGAATTTCATCCAATCTGGCCACGAGTGTGTTCATATACGGGGTGGTATTGTCATAATCGATGATGATTGCCAATTGCTTGGCTAGAACAGGCATTCCGGAGGGTGTGAATATGTTCAATTGTACTTTATCACCGACAATCGAAGTGCTCGGAACGGGGAAATTGATGGTTTTGTGTTTGCTAAGCAGTACAGGATTCGGATACACGCGTTCAGCAGGAAGATCATATTTTCCACCTGCTAGACGAATCACAGAACAAAAGGGGATGGAACTTGTATTGATATCGGCATAATAATTCGATAATCCAATTGGTGTATTATTCGAATTACCATTGATAGCTATTGAAAATGACATATCCTGTGAACCGAAATTCCTGAAAAAATCCTGATAAGCGATTGAAATCAAGATATGTGCTGTATCGGCTATTTCAGTGAATGAGGGCAGAATACATGTACTCAACCTGGATTCATAAGGATATATCGTACCGGTAAACAAAGCGGTCGGGTCCGCGACTTCTATGGCCCCTATTAACTCCGGAAATGTTCGGGCATCCCTGAACACTTCATTCGAATCTTTGTCAATTGCCCTTATTCCGGTTTGAAACACGCGTTCTTGATAACCGCACCAAAGTTGATGCAATGGCGTAAAATTGGCTTGAAGTGTCATTTCCAAGGCATGATAGGCATATGTCTTCCTGCCAATCTCCTGCCAAATTTGAATCAGTGGGGCATTGCCAACTTTATCGTGAAGATATTCCAAAAACAGCGCATTGGCATATCCTGATGAAATTTCCTGCACATTTCGTTGACCGAATCTATTCTTCCTCGGCTCAAGAAAATAATCTTTCACATAAAAATGATAGTCCTTTATTTCCGGGTATAAATGGAATTCTAACCAGGTCGAGAACATCTCATAGAATGACACATCATATTGCTGATCATTCATCCCATAATTTGCCAATTGAATCGCATGATGATATTCATGAGCAGCGGTGATATTCAATGCATCCAATCCGAATGTGTTGAATGATTGATTACCAAAAGCATTCTTGTCATTCGGACTATAATTGTTGTCAACTTCTATGTATGTGAGTGAATATGCATGCTTATTTGTGGAATTCGGTAAAGACTCACGTACGGTAGTCAAACCATAAAAACCTTGATCAGCAAATTCTATGATATATACATCATATGGTGCGCTTCCATTTTCACCATTGTTCGGCGTGGGAAGAAAACCCATGCTATCCACTTCGACTACATATGCATATTCGAATGCACGCGCACATGCCTCAACATAATCGGGAATGGTATTTCGATCATTGTCCCGTGGATCAACTGATCCATTGCCGGTCAATGCATAATGAATGAGGAAATGTTTGTTCTCGGAAAGAAAAGAGAATGGTAGATCGGGAGCCAATATGCGCTCTCCCTTACTTATGGCTTCCTGCCTTGATTTGAAGTGCGATCCGAATGTTCCGCATTTGTCAGCCATGAGTTGCATGGGCAATGACAAGCACACAAAAAGCAAAGCTTTTCGGAGAACAACATAGACCTGGATTGGAATCATATCAACGGAACATTTCTTTGATCATACCCCATGTGCGACGAATGCCGCTCACACTATGACTCACACTGACGATGTTTGAATAGGAAACGGAATTGTCAAATGCAATCACTTTGATTCTATATGAATACATCTTACCCAAAACCCGCTCATTGTTACCACCTTTCATCAATGCATTTTCATCAATGAAACGATATGTGGTTTGAGCACCTTTTGGTTCTATGTTGGCAATTGAACGGAATATGTCTCCTGTTGAAGTACGTTCCAATTCATAGGTGCGTACTCCCTTCTCGATGCTCGGACGCCATTCAATCGTAATGACCTTTCCGTCTGATTTGGCGGTCATGTGATCGAATGAGATTTCGGCGGCAATGATATTCATTGTTGCCAGAATCATGAATGATATGTATTTCATGAATTGCATGACACAAACATAGGTTTTGAAATTGTGAATGACAAGTAAAAAAGCGAGAACTTTGGCTTTATTCCATGCCCCTGACGGCATCCCATCGTTTCT
>VGWD01000044.1 GCA_016873735.1 Ignavibacteria bacterium
CAAAATGCATGATGCGCAGCCAATCTCCCATCATCCTCTTCGGGATCAACTGATGGAAGATCGGTCAAGAGATGCCTGACTCCTATCTCTGCAAGCCATGCCAATCCGGCCGGTTCAAATGCAGGCGCATGCATCCCGGACCACATCTTCTTTTCTGATATGCTTTGTGTTCTCAAGAGAACGGCTTCAGGCCTTGCATGTCCAAGTGCATCCATGATTGACTGTTTGGAGATCATCATTGAATCTTCGATCATGATTGGTTCAATGCTGCAAAGTTGAGCTATGAAGAACCATCGTTCAAAGATGGTTGCGATAGGATATTCTTCTGTGGAGATATGCCAGATGCTTTCTGTATGCGTTCCATTGCCATGTGGTGCAAGATGAAGTATTGCGCAATTGACAGGTCCGCCTTGAAGGGTTGAACCGATGAAGTCACCACTTTTGAATGGTATGAACTCAGGATGGGGTAGATGAAATGCATTGGGATTGTTTGAGCCATGTTGCAATGGAAATGAGCAATTGATTCCCCTCATGAAATCCCATTCCATGTCTTTTCCGTTAATCATTATGATTGCTTTGTGATTCATGCCTATTGAATGAGTCCGATACCGGCCACAATAAAAAGAACAATACCAAGTATGATGCGATATATGATGAATGCACCCGTCGATCTCGTTCTCAGATAGGTGAGAAGAAATGCGATTGCGGCATAACCACTGATGCCTGAAACGAGTGTTGCAATGCCAAGTGAAATCATGTTTTGCTCTGTCAACATCGGAATCACTTTCACCAATTCGAGCAATCCACTTCCCAGAATCGCAGGTATGCTCAGTAAAAATGAAAATCGAGCAGCTGCCTCGCGATCGAATCCAAGAAAGAGTCCGGCGGTTATCGTTGCACCTGATCGAGAAGTACCGGGAATTAATGCCATTGCCTGAGCAAAGCCAATGATCATGGCATCTTTGAGTTTTACATCTTTCATTGTTTTATTGTATTGAGCCATTTTTTCTGCAAGTGCCATCACAAGAGCAACGATGATAAGCATGGAGCCGATGAGAAAAAGATTTTTCGTGAGATCGCCCTCGATATATTTCTTGAGTGTCAATCCAAAAAACACGATGGGGAATGAACCAAACATCACAAGCCAAGCCAAGCGTGCATCGAATGATTGTTCTTTGACGGGAAGTCTGTTCGCATGTAGATTTTCTGTGATGAATGCTTTCGTCATGGACAGAATGTCATGTCGAAAATAGAGGAGCACCGCAACCAATGTACCCAATTGCATCACTGCCACTTGGGCTGTCCATTGTTCCCCCGAGAGAACAACGTCCAATATCTTTCCCACTATGGTAAGGTGTGCAGTGCTGCTTACAGGAAGAAATTCTGTAAGACCCTGTACTATGCCGAGAAGTATTGCATCTAATGTATTCATGATCAACTAAACACTACGACGGCATTTGTTTTTTCAGAAGCCAATCGAAGTGCGCTTTGTGCATTGCGAGACAATGTATCCGCTTTGTCATAAGGACTTGCTTGTGCCAAGCCGATTGAAATCGTCACTGTCAAGCGTTTTCCTTCAATGTCTGCAATCGCACTTGCAATGTCTTTTCTCACACGCTCACCCCACATATGCGATTTATCAATGGGCAAGCCGGGAAGCAAAATGGCAATGGTTGCATCATCTATTTCTCCGATGATATCGAAGTCCTTGACATTCCCTTTGATTTTCTTGAGCACATGCAAAAGCAATGCTTCTTTCATGCCTTCAGAATGTTCAAAGGAATCATAACGATCCATGGACAATAATGCGAGCGACAAAGGATATCCGTATTCTTTTGTTTTTGCTGTTTCTTCTTGCACTCTTTGCATGAATGCTGTTTCATTGAAAATTCCACGCGTTTCATCAAGCAATGCAGTGGACCTGAACATTTCATGAAAACGCAATTGCTCAATGATGGTTCCTGTTTGTTCGGCTAACATTTGCAGGATGATCAAATCTTGCTGTGGAATCAGGCCTTGCTGTTGCTCGATGAACAATGCACCATAATTGTGGGATTGAGAACGTAAAGGCAGTGCAGCGAAAAATCCGCTTTGCAAAGGTATTTCGCCCGGACTGATTCTCATGATGGTTTCATCCAAGTCGGAAACAACGGTGGATTGCCCCGTGAGAATGGTTTGACCAATCAATGATAATTCAAGATCGATATGCGAACCGAGCATTGAATCACCCTCGGGATTTCTGTAATACACTTGGAAGACTGTCCACATGCCTTGATCATAATCAAACATTCCAATACCCATCTTCGAGAAGTCGACAACTTCACTCGCGGCTTCAAGCAAAGCCGAGCATAAATCCGCCATGCCATTTCCGGATGATGAGATGATGGATCTGAATCGTGTAATTGCATCAAGAGCGCGACTGGATTGCAGAAGATCATATTTTCCGGTATAGCTTTGAACAAGACCCGAAATCAGTTTGGTGAAATGACCTAAGAATCCCACGCTGAGTGCATCATAAGCATCTTGCTGATCGGAATCGGCAAACAATACGCCAATCACTATGCCATTGAAATAGACCGGAACACCGATAAAGGATAATGTCTTTGCATGTGCTGTATAATAGTTCAGCAAATCAAGTTCGGATGAAGGATGAATGTCTGTCAATATCTCTGGCTTGCCAGACATCGCTATTTGTGTGATGACATCATTTCCGAATGGTAATTTTCTTTGTGATGTGAATGTACCCATCACTTCTGAGACATATGATTCAATCACCAATTGCTGCTTTTCATGATTGATCCATGCATAACCTGCGGTTCTTGCATCAATCACTGAGCGAATTGCCATCAATACTCTTGCAAGCAAATGATCAAACTCTTTTCTCGGCTCGGTGGGAATGGCAATCTCTTCTTCCATGAAATCCTGAAGAGACACATCGAGAATTGCTCTGCGATGACTTGTCTCCGGAACTTCTTCCTCGATGGGATATGATTCTTCTGAAAATTCTTCCGTTTGATGTTCAGTGAGCAACTCTTCATCATTCCCGGCGAACATGTCAAGGGTTTCCGGCTCTGTTTCATGTTCTTGTATCGGCATGATCCCCGCAGGTGACTCAGTCTCTGTCCGCAAGAAACGAATGCCCTCGGTGAAATCTTCCGATTCAATGATTTGCTCTTGTGTGAGAGGCTCATTGGGAATGACAGGAGGTGCTTTGACCGATGCTTTTAATGTGATGGGTTCTTCTTCAGGGATATCGGAAAATTCCGGTTGCTTATCGAATAATCTGGATTGTACAGCCGGCAATGGTTTCTTTCTCTTCTTTTCCATCTCTGCCGTGCGGGTATCATCAAATGTCCCTTCAAATCCATCAAAAACCATTCTCTTTCCACCCTGACCGGGTATGACAGTCACACGAAACTCAGGAGGAATGGAAGAACTTACGCGATGAGAATCAAAGGAATCACTGAGTTTTTGTGAGACGATCATATAATGACCAACACCACCAAGAATTGCCACACAGGCACCGATGAGACGAATGGGTACCTCATCGATAAAAATAGCGATGAGTAAGCCGAGAATCACGGCTGCAAATGAAAATACCTCGGTCGTGCTCGCAGGAACAAGGATTTTCTTGAGCGAAAAGGTACGCTTATACATAATATCGTTATGCTGTAACGATTGGAGAGGGTAATTGCTGCACTGCAAATCTAATCAAAATGCCCTTTATTGAAGGAAAAAAAATCATGGTAGAAAAGATTACTCGAAAATTTCAGAAATTGCCCTCTGATTGATCATGAAAGGGTCTGAGAAATTGAGTGGATCAATGATCGCTCAATCCTTCACTTTGTTCTTCTGAGAATAATGAATTCCTATACACTCGGCATAACTGGTTCTTGGTGGATTTTTGCGATATGTGCATTGGCGGGTATTGCCTTGTCATGGTGGTCATATCAAGTGACGAATCCTCCTTTAACCGCTTTGAGAAGATTCTTGCTTGGTTCATTGCGAGCTCTTGCACTCACCCTTTTGCTTTTCGTTTTATTTGAACCCGTATTGTCGATGATACGTGCTTCTCTTGCAGATCCACGCTTGGCAATCGTGATTGATAAATCACTCTCGATGAGTTTGAAAGATGGTAGAATAGATAGAGCAAAAGCTCTTAGACAAGCCATTGCTTCCTCCAATATCGGCTCCATGAATGAAGATGATATTGAGATAATTGTCTTCGGCGAAGATGCAAAGGGGAATATTCCATCGCTTGCCAGGGCGGATTCCATCCCGGCCACAGGACTCTATACCAATATCACGAAGGCATTAAAAGTCTTGACCGATGCGGATGAATCGGATGCGGTGCAAGCGGCTATCCTCTTCACGGATGGCGCTGTGAATGCCGGCGCGAATCCGCTTTATGAGGCGGAGTTATTTGGCAGACCTGTCTATGCCGTCGGGATTGGAGATTCACTTGATCCAAGAGATGCTTCGATTCAATCCATCCTTGTGAATGAAATTGTCTATGCCGGAACCAAAGTGCCTGTATCGGTGACAGTCCGCGCAACGGGGTTCCCGGAATCTTCCAATGCCACTATTGCGGTCTATGATAATGGTTCGCTGATAGGGAAGGAGTCAATTTCTTTGCAATCAGGACTCTCCACCTATTCTGTCTCGGTACAATTTGTTCCTTCACAACCGGGCATTCACAAAATCACTGCAAGAGTCTCAACAGCCGGGAATGAATTAACGCTCAAGAACAATGAAATGTCCGAATTCATGAAGGTATTGAAGCAAAAAAGGATTATTTCTGTTTTTGCGGGTTCTCCTTCTCCTGATTTGACATTTGTGAAAAGCGTACTCGAACGCATCCCCGAATCAAAGATTGTCATACATGTACAAAAACAGGGAAGTGAGTTTTATCCTCCTGCTCCTACTGCTCAATCACTCTCAGAAGCTGAATCAATCGTGATGATTGGATTTCCTATTGCCTCTACTCCTGCATCATTGATGCAATTGATAAAAAAAGAAGCGGAGAATGACAAACCATTGATGTTCATTGCTTCTCAACAAGTTGATTATCAGCGGCTGAGCCTCTTGGAGCCATATCTTCCTTTCTCTGTGACATCCACATCACAACAGGAATTTCTGGCAATGCCGAATGTGCAGGAAGGTGGTGAATCAAGCCCAGTCATGCGCATTCTTGGTGATGGACGCGATGCTGAACGCTGGAATTCACTTCCACCGATTTACAAAACAGAAACCTTCGTTGATGTGAAACCGGAATCGGAAATTCTTGCAACGATTCGGATCGGATCTGCGCCAGTCCAAGAACCCTTGATCATGACACGTACATTTGCGGGTAAGCGCTCACTTGCTGTTTTGGGTTATGGTCTTTATCGCTGGAAATTGATGGGTATGGCACCGGATATCGCACGTGGCGAAAATGACATGCCCGATATTTTGTCTGCATTCATTGATCAAAGCATTCAATGGATCGGTGCATCGGAGAAAGAACAACTCGTGAAAATTCGCTCATCACGGAAATTTTATATCGGTGGTGAAAAAGTGGAATTGATAGGTCAGGTCTATGATGCATCACTTGATCCCATTGATGATGCGATTGTTTCTGTGATGCTCACCGGACCCAATACCAAGCGCGACATTCGCCTTGCTAATATGGGTGCGGGGAGATATGTGGCAAGCGTTTCAGGATTGCCCGCAGGTGATTATTTTTATCAGGGTTCAGCCACGAAAGGTTCGATATTGGGAAAAGATGATGGTCGCTTTGTGGTGGGAACTGAATCTGCCGAATATCTGAATCTGAAAATGAATGCACCATTATTGCGGTCAATCACGGAAATCACAGGTGGTCGATTTTATACTCCGAATACCGTCTCAACTTTTCTTGATGATCTGAAAAAACATCCACGATTCACCCAAATGTCAATCGTGAAGGAAACCGAACTTGCTTTGTGGAATAATGTATGGCTGCTCATGATAGCAATCTCTGCATTTGCAATCGAGTGGTTTTTCAGAAAGCGCAGTGGATTGATTTAATGTGATTTCACCCAGGATAGAATCTCATCAAGTACATCTGCCTCGGGCCAATGACCTCCCTCAAATGATATCATGCTATAATTCACCTCGGCCTCTTTAAGTGCATCGGCAAATTGTTGTGCAATGGCATATGGAACCGTTGCATCTTTCTTGCCATGAACTATCAAGATGTCTCGATTGAATGCCTTCACATTCTTGAGGTGCTCAATCACCTTGCCGGATGGATATTGACTGCCACACATGGTGATTGCTGATGAAAATGTTTCGGGATAACGGGAGAGCAATACCGTTGAGAAAAATCCGCCTTGTGAAAATCCCATGATCAATGCGGGTTTTTCTGCGATGGGAAGTGTGGATTGTGCATGTGCAATGATGGAATGATACCATGCAGCGGTGTGATTGATCACCTCATCATCGAGTGAATCCGGAATGCGATGATCTTCGCCTCTGCCTGAAAATTTCATTGTGCCGGCATGCAATGATTCATTGAATTTCAAATAGGGTGCTTCGGGAGCGATGATGATATGCGAAGAAAGATCAAAGGACATTGCCCAATCAAGCATGAATGCAGGGTCTAAACCATTTCCATGCAAGAGAAGAATTAGTGAATATCGTCGAGTGGTATCATATCCTTTCGGAAATAATATCCTATATCGACCAATCCTGTTTTGCTCTGCAAATGCAAATGGAAATCGTCTTGACGGAGCTTGATTATGAGCAGATTGCAAGAATGCAATCCATGGGTCATCATTTCCTGCGAATATCGTGGACATCGATTTTGCGAGTGTAGCATGTTTCGACACCATTTTTTGCAGTATGGTATCGGCTTCAAACAGATATATGTCATCGAAGCCA
>VGWD01000045.1 GCA_016873735.1 Ignavibacteria bacterium
TACCGGCAACGCCATAGCAATATTCTTTTAACTCAGAAAAAGTTTCATATCTTTTTTGCATTAAATCTCGTTCGCAGCCATCGATCAATGTCATGAAATACTGCTTTGGAATTGCAAATCTTCTTATCGCAGATTGCAATGGTCGTAAATATGTTGAGAATATTCCTCCATTATACAAAGCATCAATTTCATTCCTCCACTTTTTAAGTCTTTTTCTTTTCTTCGTAATATCTTCGGATGTCCCTTGATCCTGTTCATCAACGATATCATCAATTCTTCTGCAGAATGCATACACTGTGTGAATAGCTTCCCTTTCATCCTTCGGAAGGAAGGTGAATGAGTAGTAGAAATTAGTTTTACTCTGATTTGTCAAATCAACAGAGTAATCAATTTCTGAAATATCAGTGCTTGTATTCAACGTTTTATAATGATTGTTGGAACATAAATAAAGAACTGAAAGGCAAGGATACAATAATCGAAGAACTCCAATGCCGGTCGTCTGCTATGTACTATTGGTAAATATTTCTTGACTTTATTGAACATTCTGTATCCTGAAAGATATATAATCATCAATTCACATCGCAGTCTAAAACCGGGTAAAGTGAAAAATATTCCTTTGGTAGCAGTGAACTTAGCTTCAGTCTCACGTACGAAAGCATTCATTGCTTTCGAAAAATTAGGTGTTATTTTCCCATTCGCCAAATAGTTTTCCACATCTTTATCCTCGACATAACCCTGTAAGGGTATATATAGTCTTCCCTTCATTCTATCAATGGATACATCTTGTAAAAAATTTGTCATTTGAAGTGCAGTACATAATGCATCGGATAAATTTTTGTTTTTGGAATCCCATACTCCGTGCAATCGTAGCATCAGTTCTCCAATGGGATCAGCGGAATTGACACAATAAGCATATACTTCATTCATTGATTCCATATTCTTGAAATGAACATCCTGCATGAATGCTGCTAGTAATCGCTCGAATGGTTCAAGCGGTATTCCTGTCCGATTGAACATATGTCCCATTGCAATCCATAGGGGATTTGATCCTGAATACTCACCTTTATGGCAAATACTGACAAAATGATGCATTACAGAAAGAGCATGATCTGATTTTTCAATACCATGATTTATCACATATTCATCAGCGATATCATCAGCTATACGACTAAAAGCATAGATGATTACAACATGTTCCCTTATTATTGATGGAAGGATGAAGGAAGCCACCGGAAAATTCTCATAGTGACTCTTGGCAAGATTCCTGCAGAACTGAATTGCATCCTGCAAAGATTGCACTGCTTGATTTCCGCCATGGGAAGTACAAGCCACATCATATAAATCATTATGATTGAATATTGATATCATAGGGATACAAAAAAGCCCGCGTAAAGCGGGCTTTCTATTAGTCGCGGAACAATTTACCTCGATTATCTTTGATGTCAGCTTTTTCTTTCAAAGCATTGAACCATTGAGAATAAGCAGAAGATGCGGCCTGAGATGACAATGTCATCTGCAAATCACGCTTGGCTTTGGGAAAACTTTTTAAGTCTGCATCGGTTCGCTGTATAACTTGATAAATATACCAGCCGCTTTCACCTTGAACGGGCTCATTGATTTTATTGATTGGGGCGAGCATAGCTTTTTGAGTCAAGGCGGGTTCATTACCGGCACCATCGACTAACCCATTATTTCTAACCTTGGCAACAGATTTCACTTCTATTGTTGGATCGATTTGTGAAACTGCAAAGAGTCTATCGGAATTTTTAAGTTTCTGATACATTACAAATGCTTTGTCTTTAAGCAATTTCAACTTCTTTTTTACCAAAAGCTGCTTTGTCAATTCTTCTTTTAAGTCTTCGAAAGGAACCAAGCCGGCTTCTCTTACTCCGGTTACCTGTGCTATCACTATACCATAGAATTTCAATTCCATAGGTTCGGAGATTGCTCCTACTTCATTTGTGAAGGCAAAATTTGTCAAAGACTGAGAACCAAGAACTGGCATTTGAGTGTCGAAATACATGGTTTCAACCACATTTTTCTTGATCTTTTTTGCCAAGGATTCCATGTTTTGACCATCATCAAGCTGTTGTTTGAATGAAAGTGCATCTCTTCTCAATTGCTTTTTGGTATTCATTGTCAAAGCAATTGAAATCATTATCTCACTATATTTGATCTCATCAGAAATCTTGTCTGATACTTTGATGATATGATAACCAAACTCTGTTTCTACAGGTCCAACAATTGATCCGGGGGCATTATTGAAACAAGCATCCTCAAATGGCTTGACCATTTGCCCTTTTGGAAAATAATCATATTCTCCACCACGATCTTTTGAACCATTGTCTTGGGAATATTCTTTTGCTAAAGCTGCAAAGTCCTCTCCTTTTTTTGCTCTTGTAAGTACTTGAGCAGCAAAAGCTTTCGAGCTGTCTTTGTTTGTTCCGAAATTGATAAGGATGTGACTTGCTTTCACTAGTTGATTCACGCCAGATCGAAGACTGTCAACTTTGTACAGAAATGTTCCTAATGCAGTGGTAACCGGACCAATGATATCTCCTTGTTTCGCAGCACCAAGCAATGATGCAACTTCAGGTGCAAGTTTCTTCACCGGCTGATATTCTTGTTGCGTTCCCGCATATTCAGCAAAGTACTGATCAAATGCAGCAAGTTTGTCTGCGGGTGTAAGAGCATCAGTCAATGATTGTTGTATTCTTGCAATTTTCTTCGAGGCCACAAGTGTATCTTGTTTTGATGGCTCGAGCGGAAATGTTACATACTTGATTTTACGAGCAGGCTTTTGTTTTCTGAACTCTTTGACTGCTTCATATTCAGCTTGCAATTCTTGTTCAGTGGGTTTACCCAAGCTCTTGGCATCAACATTGTTGACATTGAATTGAATATAGTCGAAGTCAAATGTGGTACCTTCATTCACATATTTATTTTTCAAATATGCTGGTGATACGATTGAAGCAGCTGTACCCGATGCTCTTCTGAAATGTTCGAGCAAACGTGATTTATACATGAATTCTTCAATCTTGAGCAAACTATTCTTGAACTTGGCTACTTCTTCTGCTGGATCTACAGTTTGAGGAATCATCCCTGCTTTCTTTCCGGCAGCTATATTTTGTGCAATGATATCCGGATTTGTCATCACGTCGAGATATGCCTGACGATTAAACTTACCGGTGCTGTCGGTAAAGTTTCGCGTGAGATAATCCGGGGGACTATCCAACATGATGTCCAATACCTCATCCTGCGTAACTTTTATTCCGGCAGCTTCACCTGCCTGACGAATGAGGATTTCTTCAACGAATTGATCCCAGACTGCTTGACGTATAATATTATCGTCAACTTCAGCCTGTGGATTTTGTTGTCTTTGCATATCAGATTGTTCTTTGACGCGCTGTTCAAATTCTTGATAAGAGATTTCTTCTTCATTAATAGTACCGACAACATTGCCTGTTGATGAAGAACTGTTTAATAATGTTCCGAGATTGGAATCGGATGCGACCATGAAGGCGATGAATGAAACAACAAAAATCACCAACAAGTACGGGGAAATATCTCGCATGCGTGAGATGATACCCATTGTATACTCCTAAGCGTAGACGAAAATTACATCTGCCTTACCGACTTACAGTAAGGGACTTAATAAACGGCAAAATTAGGCCAAAAACACGAGAAAAGCAACCTTGAAATTGACTTGATATGGTCTAATGTATTCCCTTGTGAGAAGTTTCCTAGAATCATATCAAACTTGGCATATTTTCTACATGAGTCCTCAAAAAATGGGTAATTTTGCCTTTGCATATTCATTTTGAGGTTATTCATGGTTTCCATTTCCTTGACCTATGAAGGTGAGCTTCGTTGCAGAGCCACTCACGATCCTTCCGGTAATTCCCTCTTTACGGATGCCCCTATTGACAATCAGGGTAAAGGAGCCAGCTTTTCGCCTACCGATTTATTGGCAACTTCGCTTGGCACTTGCATGTTGACCATCATGGGCATAGCTGCAAATGCACGATCATTGGATCTCTCCGGAACCAAAGTTCACGTGGAGAAACACATGGTCAATCAACCGATTCGCCGTATCGATACACTGACTGTATTGCTAACACTTCCAAAGTCAGCATACTCCGAAGCTGATTTGGAGGCTCTTCATCATGCAGCAAAAAATTGCCCTGTCATGATGAGTATTCACCCGGATATCAAAGTCAATTTTAGATTATTGGTTGCAGAACAATGAACACAATTCTGATTATATTATGCCTTTTCACTTTTGTCAATCTCCATGGTCAATCGATTTGGAATGCAAAACGCTCATCTTGGCAGGGAATTGAGCAAAATGACCGCACTGCGATTGATATGTATATCAAAGGATATACTGCGTATTTGGATGTGGCTCGGACTGAATTGTCATCAACAAGAGAATTGATGGCATTGATGAAATCCAATGGTTTTGCCTTGTACACTGAAAAATCCCAAATCAAGAAGGGTGCAAAATTACTATTCAATAATCGGGATAGAGCATTGATTGCTATCATTATTGGTGATGAGCCAATCATGAAAGGAAGCCGATTGATTGGAGCGCATCATGATAGCCCCAGAATAGACATCAAGGCACGACCATTATATGAACAAGAGGGTTTTGCTTTGTTTCAAACGATTTATTACGGTGGAATCAAGAAATACCAGTGGTTGAACATACCATTGATGTTATCCGGAAGAATCGATAAAAAAGATGGATCCACCATTCAAGTTGAGATAGGCAGAAAGTCAGATGATCCCGTCATCATTATTCCTGATGCTGCACCGCATGTGGATTCCCCATTGCGCAAGCGCGAGTATACCGGTGTAATGGAAGGCGAAGAAATGGATCCAATAATCGGCTCTATTCCCGATCAAAAAAATTCAATCATCAATACAGTCATGAATATTCTTTCTACTTCCTACAATTGTAGCGAAGAGGATTTGGTTAGTGCAGAATTACATATCACTCCTGCACTTTCTCCTCGTGATATCGGTCTTGATCGTTCACTTATCGGCTCTTATGGTCAAGATGATCGTTCTTGTAGTTATGTCGCCATTCGTTCCTTGATTGAACTTGACAAAACTCCGACATATACGGCATTAGCTTATATCGTTGACAATGAAGAAACAGGTAATGTTAATAATACCGGAGCATCATCATCATTTTTGAATAAGATTTATGGGATTATTGCTGAAGCTCAGGCAGGGCAAACATTTTCTGAGAATACCACAAGGACTGCTCTGTCCCATGCTAAAGTCATATCTGCAGATGCAAATGATGGAATCAGTCCATTATTCCCCGGTTTGTCTGAACGCACCAATGCAGCAAAGCTTGGTTTTGGACCCAGCATCAAACGGTATGGCAGATCATTTGATGCAAATAGTGAATTCACAGCATGGATGCGCAATATTCTTGATAAAAAATCTATTCCATGGCAAACAGCTTCTTATAAAGTTGAAACCGGTGGAGGTGGTACTATTGGCGGACAAATGAGTAAAGAAGACATGGAAGTGATAGATATCGGAATACCATTACTTTCGATGCATTCACCTTTCGAGATTGCATCAAAGGTTGATATTTGGAATCTGCACAGATTGTTCACCGAATTCTATATTGCACAATGAGACTTTCTTCCGGACATATATATTCAATTACAACCATACTTGTCATTTTGGTGATAGCAGCTGGCAGCATCGTAAGGTCAACCCAGTCAGGGATGGGTTGTCCAGATTGGCCAACATGCTATGGGTTGATAATACCTCCCACATCAGCAGATCAGTTACCAGCTCAGTATCAAGAACTGTATGCCAATGATGGTATACCGGCAGATGCTTTTGATGCCACGAAGACATGGATTGAATATATCAATCGCCTACTGGGAGCTTTGCTTGGTTTATCGGTCCTTGTGCAAGTTGGAATCGCGTTTATGCAAAGAAAACAATATCCAAGTCGGTTTTTGGGATCACTAGTATTATTGTTTCTCTCAGGTTTTCAGGGATGGCTTGGGGCTCTTGTAGTTTCATCAAATCTTGCACCCTATCGCATAACAATTCACATGATGGTTGCTTTTGTAATATTGATGATTGCCAATTATGTGGCATTTATTGAATATCAGGAAAGGACGAGCG
>VGWD01000046.1 GCA_016873735.1 Ignavibacteria bacterium
CCAATTTTGCCGGAATAAGCGGCATTTCCAAGATTGGCATAGATATATGTCAAACGCTGGATAAATGTCGAGCCATTCTTTGTGAAATAAATGTCATGCACTTCCTGAACAGGAATCTTTGACGTATCTCTTGGATTTGAATCAATCGAACCATTCGCATGCAAGTAGCGCCTTCCATGACCAATAAGCGTGTGCTCTGTATGTACCAAAAAAAGTCCGATGAGAGGCAAAGCTCCATCAACTTTTTCGGCTGTTATGAACTTTCGCATTTTGTCCGTTATGAAGTAACTATAATTTGTCACTTCATTGATATTGATTTGTACTGATTGGAGATAATCAGGAATACCTGTTGTGTCTCGCGATGAGAATTTCTTAAACGTACCCGGTGGCTCGAAAGCAATGAAAACATATTGTTTATAATTCGGGAACAATGTAACTGCATGTAATGCATCAGGACCACTGAAAGGATAAAACAAAGTTCCTTCACCAATTTTGTCAGCAGATAATTCTGTTTGAGAAAACTGCGACATTGGTTGTAGACGCTTTGATTTCACTCTGCGGAACAATTCTTGCATTCTCTTGGTATGCACCTGATAGAACCCATAACTTGCAACTCCGCGTAATCTATTTCCTGCCATTGGCAAGCCTGCTATGAAGCGGGAAGTTTCATCAATGGTTGTATCCAATCCCCTGGGTAATTCTGATGATACAGGAATGGTGTCTTTTTTTTGTTTAGCACTATCCTTCGGTATTGGATGAGCTTGCAAATCAATCTTCTTTTCTTTGGTTCCAACATCGCAACCCAACAATGAAAAGATGCAATAAATGCTGAGCAATAAACGCATGGTATTTCCATCAAAATATAGACAATCTTCCGGCCCTGCAGCACATTGTGCTTATGGTACCCGATCAGAGATATTATATCAAGAATCAGACCAAAGACACCCTGCTTCATCAATAGCTATCAAGAGAAACAATGGCGTTTATGGTCTTTTTGGATAAAAAACAAGCTTTCTTTGAGTAGAATTCATGAGGAGTCTTGTAGTATCTTGAATATTTCCGCAGTTAATTGTAAATGTTTCAGCTGTACCCATGATGATTCGCTGATACGTGACAATCCATTTCTTTCCTCGGCTCAATTCGCGAATCCCGACTCTTTTCATTTCATAACCAATATTCATTGTTTCAATGTCTGCAATTGCCTTATTCTTTCCAATCTTGGTCAATTGCTGAGGTTCATACAAAAACGGGAGCATTTCTTCATATCGAGAATTCTTGTGAAGTATCTGCAAATAGGATAAAATGTCTGTTGCATAAAAACACAGAGGATTCTTAAACAGACATGAAGGTCTAACCTGTTGTTGTGCAATGGCAAGCTTTGTCATCATCAAAGAAACAATGATGAATGTGATTATGAACCGTAATACACGCATTATTTTCTTTGGATCTTTTTCGGCATATCCGCAACAACATAGGTCAATACAGCCATGGAAGCGGTGCATAATGCCAATTCTCGAGGATTTAACTTATCAATCATATCAGCATTTGTATGATGATAATTGAAATATTTTGAATCATCAACGAGTAAGCCCATTCCGGGAACTCCCATTTCCATGATGGGACCTATATCCGCTCCTCCGCCTCCTTCTTCGCAAGCTGAAGCATCAATCATTCCAAGTAGAGAACAAACTTCTTTTGCCAATTCCATTCCTTTTCCACTGCCACCAAAATCAAATCCTTTTGGCTTGAATGTTCCGGCATCGCTTTCCACGGCGAGAACATGATTGGGGATTTCCCTCGCATGGAGTTTCGCATAGGTTTTTCCACCCATCAATCCATTTTCCTCATTGGTCCAGAAACATACTCTAAGTGTACGTTTTGGACGCAGACCCAATTTCTTGATCACGCGTAATGCTTCCCATGCGGCAATGCATCCGCCTCCATCATCCATTGCTCCTTGGCCGACATCCCATGAATCGATATGTCCTCCAAAGACCACGATTTCTTCGGGTTTTTCTGATCCACGTATTTCGGCAATCACATTGCGAGAATTTGCATCCGGAAGAAATTTGCTCTCAAGTTTCAATGTGATATTTGGTTTTAATCCCAGACCGCATTGCCTATCCAACATTTCTGCATCTTCAATTGAAATTGCAGCATGAGGAATCTTCTTCACATCATCAGCATATCGCATACCACCGGTATGCGGGGTATTCAGTGAGGCGGGTCCGATGGATCGTACAAGACTTGCTATAGCACCATGTTTTGCCGCTTCTGAAGCACCATTCACTCTATATCGAACAGTTTCACTGTATTTGGTGAAGGGAACATTGAATAGAACAATCTTTCCATTTGCTTGCTTGGATCTTTGTGATAATTCTTCAAAGCTTCGGACAACAATGACTTCGCCTGTAATTCCATTTGACGGAGTGGCTATTGTTCCGCCAAGACCAAGGACGGAAATATTCTTTGAAAAAGGAGCATTCAATGTCAATGATTCATTGCCGCGAACCCAATGAGGTACTTTTACCGGTTCTGTGTACACGGTGTCGAATCCATCTTTTTTCATTGTGGCAACTATCCAATCAATAGCTTTCTCAAGATTTTGTGATCCACTCAAGCGTGGTCCATATGTATCACACATGATTGACAAGCGATTATACGCATTGCTATCTTGAAGTGAACCCGCAATGATCTTGGCCGTAATATCAGAATATTGATCTTTGATGGATTGCGGATCTGTTGATTCACTCAATACAGCATATGCGGTTCCGCAAATGACCGAAATAATAGCTGCAGTAAGAATGATGATATACTTTTTCATGTCACACCTTGTATTGTTCAATGAGTTGTTTCAAATATCGGAATATATCTTGTGGTTGAATGTCTCGAATACAAGTAAATGCTGATTCAGTGCCTTCAAATTGACATGAGGCCGGCTTGGGTGAAAAGTAAAAACAAGGACTGCATGATAAATCTCTCCTTGCGACAATTGCTTTTGAATTCAACCAAGGAGCAGTATGAATGTGACTTGTATAGCCAAAAATTGCAATCATGGGTAATTGTAAAGCAGCTGCACAATGCATGAGACCGGAATCATTGGAAATGAATGCAGAGCAATGACTCATAATGGCAATGCTCTGAGACAAAGAAGCTTTTTCCACTATATGTACATTGGCTTCAGGATGGTTTTGCAATATCTTTGATGTTATCTGTTCATTCAAAGTACGTTCTTCGGGTCCGCCGAATAAGAGAATATTCATAGCCAATTCTCTCGATGCCATTGCACAAATTTCCGCATAATGCTCTGCGCTCCACCGTTTTTGAATCTGATTCTTCACAGTGGCTGATCCGGCATGTATACCTAAAATATTGGCATTGGTTTGTAATGAACGAGAAGTCAACCATTCATGTGCAAATGATGCATCAGTTCGAGAAAGCGGGAGCATCATCGGTGGTAATGAATCCGGAATTGTAGCCCCCAGAGTGGATGCAATGCGAATATTTTCTTCACAATTGTGCAATTCATCAACTTCATTTAACAAGATATTGTTCAGTGCATTTAGCTGTGAAATGGAATCATGCAAATAGCGATGACCAATGCGAAATCTTGAACCGATCAATCGCGCAACGATAGCATAGTGGAATCTATTTGCGGGAAATGCAGTGATGGTATGTGAATATGTTCCCCTTAGGGACATCAAGAGTTGGAGTGTATTGAAGATTGATGATGTAAGGAAATCGTGATAGATCACTTGGGACACATCGCGATTTGATGATAATATGTCGGCAATCCCTTTGAACATCGTAAGCACATCAAAATGATGCTCCGGAAATGATCTCTTGAGAATATTCAATGCAGGCGTGAACATTAATGCATCACCTATTCCTGAAAGTGCCAAAATCAGAATACGATTCCCGGGTTTGATATGTGCCTGAACATGCTCTTTCAATAAAGAGACATCTCGTACACTCGCATGCAATGTGCTACTTGGGAAAATCTGTACATCGTTCATTGATTGCATTTGATTTATCCCAAATACATCATTTCTTGTTGAGGTGGAAGGCCTGACACAATTGGTTTGCCATCCGCCTCGAACACCATGTCTATTTCAGTTCGCATGCCGACAAATCCAGGGATATAAATCCCGGGTTCTATGGAGCAGGAAGTCATCGGTAAAACTGAACGCGTGTCTTTTGTTTCATAATTATCCATGTTAGCCCCTGGTCCATGTGTCTCAGTGGTGATGCTATGTCCCGTACGATGCACAAAATACTGTCCGAATCCCCGTTCATTGATGATGGCTCTCACTGCATCGTCTATTTCACAACCCATGACCGGTTGCTGCTGATTGAACCGATTATCAAATAAGGCGATGCCGGCATTTCTTGCATCAATGATGGCATGGAAAATCGAGGCTTCTTGCTCGCTCATTGATGTACCGGTATGACACATCCACGTGATGTCCGAATATGTTCCGCGTCCATGAGCAGGGCATGCCCACATGTCGATGAGGACAATGGTATCAGGTCCGAAGTCTGAATGCCGGGAAGCTGAAGGAGCATAATGCGGACTTGCAGCATTTTTGTCTTTTGCAATGATTGGTTCGCTATATGTCATAAGTCCACATTCTGCAAAACGTTTCATCACGAATTGCTGAATTGCATATTCATTGGCTTTCCCTGATTTTGTAATTGCAGAACATATCTCATGAAATGTTTCATGCATAATCTTGCCGAGTTCCGGGGCTGTGAACTCGAGATTTTCCTGTAATTGTTCATTTGTCCAGACTGCTGAGATCATTTGTAGCAAATCGGCTGAACTATGAATGATTGCATTCATGCTTTGCAATAGTTCCACAGTACCTGCATCAACTTTTGAGGCCGTGGGAATTGCATTCATTGGGGAATATTCAATTGCAATGTTTGGATTGGAATCAACAAAAGACTGTAGACCTCTATGCCAACCATCATGCCCGGAATATATGATGTGTTCTGCATCAACATGAGCCAGTGTGAAGTCTTCAATTGCATGAACCAAAGTTTGGATACTTCCATGTGCAGGTATAAGGACTGCCCATCTTCTGGTACAATGCATGTGTTCCGGCATTTCGACTATCTCATGAGCTATGGAATTATTACCACGAAAGTCTAGGAGCAACCAAGCATCCAGGCCGAGTTTTTGTAGAGCAACCTGTATGTTTGGCAAAGATTTCATAAAAGTGCTTGAACGGCAGATTTAAATACCTGACCACGATGCTCGAAATTCGCAAACATGTCAAAAGATTTGCATGCAGGGGAAAACAACACTATGTCGCCTTCGATTGCTTCTTGTGAAGCCAATTGTGTTGCTTCTTCCAAACTCTCTGCTTTCAGGCATCGAATTGAGGTGCAAAAATGATTGAATATAGCTTCTTGTTCTTCGCCAATCGCGATGATTGTTTTTACATGTTTTGAAGTGACAGAATCCAGCTCATTATACGTATTATTGTCACCCCTTCCACCTGCAATCCAAATGATTGGATCTTGATAACTGGACAATGCATACCAAGCCGCATTGATATTTGTGGCTTTGGAGTCATTGATGAATTGTACATTGTTTCTGATTCGTACAAATTCCAATCGATGTTCCACACCTGAGAATTGCATGAGTCCATCACGAATATTCTCATTTCGGATTTCGAAAGCTCTTGCGGCTAATGCCGCAGCCATGGAATTATACCTATTGTGAACGCCGGGTAGGCGCACATCATTGAAGGGCATCAATACTTCCTCATTATGCTCTGAAG
>VGWD01000047.1 GCA_016873735.1 Ignavibacteria bacterium
GCAATGAACTGAATCAATTAATTGTTGTTGCCTGCGATCCAAACCTTCGGCAATTCTTAACATTCCGGCAAGTATGGAGACAATCCTTTGTCTTTCAGGAGAATAGGAGTTGAAGAGAGGATGTTTCTTTTTGGGATGACTTTTTCGGTGATAGCGTGCAATCATTCCTATCATCTGAGATTCATCATTTGTGAAGCCGGGCATGATGCAGTGACTGATGATATATTGGCTATGATGATGATGTTGTTCGGGAGAAATATGGTATCCAACATCGTGAAGTAGGGAAGCTGCTTCCAATAATTCTCGTTCTTCATCACCCAGATTGTGTTTATGAATTGTGTCATCAAAAATCTGCAAAGCCAATTTCTTGACATGATCCGCATGTTCTATGTTCACTTTGTACAATTCACACAAAGAATACACAGTATCATATCGCAATTTTGTAAGATGATGAAATTCATGAATATCTTTTTGCTTGTCAATGGTGTCGAACACTATCCCTTCACGAAGGGCATAAGAAGATATCAGGATTTTAGATATTGACAACGATTGCAGATAATGTTCCAAAATGAGTGAACCTGCAATGATGATATCTGCTCTTTTTGATTCAATTCCGGGGATGAGCATCCGATCTTCGGTTCTTGGAGCATTGATTAATGTATTGATGATGGAATAGATATCATCTGACTGTATACTGATCCCATTCAATGTTTCAGGAAGCCTTCTTTGCTTTTCAGCATAAATCATTGATACGAATGCATGTATAGTCCCACTGGAACCAATCACGGAATCGAATCCGGTATTCTGGATGGATCGAATGCATGCTGAGAGTTCCCCATTGATGAATGTTCTACATGCTTGCACTCTTTCGGGTGTGATCAATCCATCTGGAAAAAATCTTTGTGTAAGTCTCAATGCACCAAGCTTTGCGCTATGTACATGTAATAAATTTCCGAATTGCCCAATGGCAGATTCTGTGCTGCCACCACCAATGTCAATAATGAGGGCCTTTTGCGTGATGATGGGCAAAGCATGAGAAACACCTACATAGATTAATCGTGCTTCTTCAATCCCTGAAATTACATCTATATGAATATTGGCTTCTTCCTCAACAAGGGCTATGAATTCATCCTTGTTTTCGGCCTCTCTTAATGCACTTGTTCCAATAGCTCTGACTACAACATTGGCTTTTTGGGCCATAATCGCAAATCGCTTCATTGCTTTTATCCCCCTTTCCATTGCGGCATCAGACAATCTTTTGATATCAGTCGCAGATTCTCCAAGACGTACCATTTCTTTTTCACGGGAAAGAATACGTAAAGAACCTTTCTCAGATACAGATGCAATGATAGCATGAAACGAATTGGTGCCGACATCTATGGCAGCAATACGCTGATTATGATCTTCGTTTTGATCTACCATGTGACTGGGAAGTGAGAACAGTTGTTTTTCCATCATCATAAAGGATGGAATCATTGGTTGAAGTTGGTGTAGAACGGGAAGAGGGGATAAAGCTAAATAGAAGTCTTCTCAAAAAGCCAAGTAATGCCAAACCGGCAAATACCAGGATAAGAATGATGCCGATGATAAGTAGAAATAATTTACCCATGATACATCAGAATTGAACTTCTGTCTTTAATGCGATTTCTTCCAATATGGCACTCACATGTAAACATTCGGACAGTGGGCCTTCATATACGGTAGCCTTGCCCGAATTATGCACCTCCCACGTTAATTGCTCAGCTTTTTCCATAGAGCAATGAACGGCTCTCAATATTTGAAATATGACTTCTTCAAATGTATGATGCTCATCATTGTATAATACAACCTTCCCATGAATAGATCCGGTAATGGTATCCAAGGTCTGTAAAGATTGCTCTTCTTGAGTATGCGGAAACATTGACAAAACCAAAAGAAACACACAATTATGTAAACAAAAATAGTGAACATCTCATTTTAACGACCCATCTACTTTGTTTGAATACTATAATATATTTGTTAATTTTGACTCATCGGTCAATTAATTGCAGCATTTGAATGGCTAGAACCAAGTCAGCTCCGGAAAATAGAGAAGCAAAAAGAGTCCTTATTGTTGAGACTGCTATAGGAATATTTGCCTCCAAGGGTTATCACGCCGCAAAGATGCAAGATATTGCTGATTCTCTAAGTATAGCCAAAGGAACACTTTACGAATATTATACAGATAAAGAAGACTTATTTCTTGGTGTCTATGATTATTGGATGGACTTATATGAAGCATCCATGATGCGGGCTATGGAAGATCACTTTGATCCTGTTTCAAAAGCTGATGCATTAATCGACACAACGGTCGAATTTTATGAACAGCATGCAAAATATGCACCTTTATTGTTGGAGTTTTGGGCTCATGCACTGAGGAGTAATTCGGATTCATTCCTGATCCGAATACGAGAGATGAAAAAAAGGCTGAGTCTATTGGGTACGGAAGTCGCGACCCAGATGCAGACACTCAAGTTGTTTCGCAATGTGGATTCAGAGTCATTTGCAGTTTTGGAATTGGGAATATCCGACGGCATTTTCCTTCAGTGGGTCATAGATGGGCAAACATATTCACTAAGAGAAGCATATAAATTCAGACAATCGGTTATCGGTTCAGGATTGATGACAGATACATTGCGAACACTCGTTGCAGGAAAAGTAGAAAAGAAATTACGGAAAGGTTTTTTACATACATCATTTGTAAGGAAAGAGCATACATGAAACATGTATTCCATTTATTGATGACTGTTTTCATGCTTATTGCAAGCTATGAAATTCATGCTCAAACAGCAGTACAAGTACCTATCAAGGTAATTGATGAAAACAATTCGCCATTAATTGGCGCGACAGTTAGAACTCAGTCTTATGGAGTTAAAACCAAAGAAAATGGAGAAGGCATTCTGCAATTACAGCCCGGAAAATACACTTTGTCAGTTTCTTATGTTGGCTATGCTGCTAAGCTCGTTGACATTACAGTGCAATCGCAAATGTCAATGCAGGTAGTACGATTGTCAACCGGTGAAACTCGTACCCAGGATATTACAGTGTTTGGAGCTTCACGTAGGCAACAGAAAATCACAGAAGCTCCTGCTGCTGTATCAGTTGTCATGCCGAATGAACTTGCACGAGCAACTTCACATGGTCAAGTAGCAAAGACAATCGAGAGTATCCAAGGTGTAGATGTAGTTCAAAGTGGCATGAATGACTTTAACGTAAACATGCGAGGATTCAATAATTCTATCAATCGTCGCGTATTGGTATTATTAGATGGAAGAGATCCTTCTACTCCGCTTCTGAATCTTGTGGAATGGAATTCATTCCAAACAAATATGGGTGATATAGCTTCCATTGAGGTCGTGCGTGGTCCCGGATCTGCTCTCTATGGGTCTAATGCATATAATGGAGTTATCAATATCACTTCAAGTGCGCCGAAAGACATTCAAGGAACACGGGTTAGCCTAACCGGTGGCCAGTTTAATACATTCCGTGGGGATATACGACATGCCGGCGGTTTTGGTTCATTGTATTATAAACTCAATGCCGGTTATTCAACGCAAAGCCAAAGTTGGGTAAATTCAAGAGATACCACAAAAGGCGGTGTTTTAGAGTATCCCGGTTTGGCTCGCGATGTAACAGGTAATCGTGCTGGTGTAGGAAATATCACCAGCATTGACTCTCTCATCAATGCGAATCGAAATGCTACGAATATGTTCGGATCCGCTCGTTTTGATTATGAATTGGGTAATGACGAAAGAGTGACCGCTGAAATGGGATTTTCTCGTTATGGTGGTGAGTATTTTGTGAATCAAACAGGACGCATTCTCATCAATGATGTAGAAAAACCATATATGCGTTTGGCCTATAATTCCTCATCATTGAATGTTCAAGCTCATTGGAATAGAAGAAATACAATTACACCGCAAATTGTGATGAATGCTGCAGCTAGCTCTGCGGAAAGAAGTGATGTGTATGTGATTGATGCTCAATGGAATGGCTCTTTTATGAATGATGCCATGAAATTGATCGTGGGTGCTTCTCATGAATATCAAGCTGTGAACACGTCATTGCTTGGTGCTTTGCCACTATTGAATCCTGATGCTCTTCACAATAATTTTAGCGGTCTATATGCTCAAGCAGAGATTGAGATTCTTAATTCTTTGAAATTTGTTGGAGCAGCTCGAGTAGATCGCTCAACATTTTTTGATACGCAATTCTCACCAAAAGCGGCATTGGTGTTTTCTCCGATCCAAGATCATACATTCCGATTAACATTGAATCGATCTTTCCTTCGACCAAGCTATGCTGATTTGTATAGATACTCTCCTGCCGGAGCACCCGTCAATCTTGCATCCATCGATACATTGATTTCCTCTAGAAATGGCATTGCTCCGCTAGGTCTTTCGAGAACAACTCCTCAATGGAATCTTGGAAATTCGAATATTCAAGTTGAAACTGCAATGTCATATGAAATTGGATATAAAGGAATCATCAATGAGGATTTCTTTGTGACGGTTGATGCATATGTAAATAGAAGAAAAAACTTCATTTCAGTTCCTTTGGGAGGATTGGCACCTGATGTATATTCACCTGTGCGATATGACAATCAAAAAGCAAATGATGAACTCAAAGCCGAATTGGACAAGATTAATAGACAATTTTATGATCGTTTGGCCAGAATGCCACAAACCGGTTCACCTGCTTTGATTATAACTCCAAAAAACATTGGTGTTATTAATGAATATGGTCTTGAGCTCGGATTGAATTACTATATCATGAAGGGACTTTTATTCCAAGCCAATTATGCTTACCTTGATTTTACTGTTGAAGAAAATACATTGCAAGCACAGAAGATTGTACCAAATACATCTCCTCATAGAGTGAATGTAGGACTTCAATATGAAAAGAACGGATTCGAATTCGGTGCACAAGTTCGTGGTGTGAAAGGATTCACATGGGTCGCAGGTCTCTTTGAAGGATATGTTCCTGAGTACTGGCTATTGAATCTAAACATTGGATATTCACTCACTCCGGAATTAAAAGCAAGTGCTACAATATTCAATGCTTTAGACAGAAGGCATTATCAGATTTTTGGAGGAACGATTCTCCAAAGAATGGCAAGTATGAATCTCACATTGAATATCTAAGAAATAAAAAAGGCTCTGAGAAATCAGAGCCTTACTTATTTGATTGTCGGTGTGGCGGGATTCGAACCCACGACCCCTACTACCCCAAAGTAGTGCGCTACCGGGCTGCGCTACACACCGAAAGGAGTACAAATGTAGGATTTTTTTTAATAAGATTCCATGTAGATTTACCTCAAGGTAATACCATCAATCTTTCAGTGAGTACAATACCTTCAAATTGCACGCAGATAAAGTATGTACCGCTTGATAAACCATCTGTATTGAATTGAAGTGAATGATTTTTGCCCAATGATTGAAGATCATTGAATTCGATGGTAGTGAGTTTCATGACTTTTCCATGAATATCACGTATTGTGCATAGATATGTTCCTGTTCGAACGATAGGAAATTCAATAGATAAATCATCGTATGAATGTGTCGGATTTGGAAAGATCTTCAATGCTAATGGTGTTTTGCCATTGATGATTAAACGCTTACCATCT
>VGWD01000048.1 GCA_016873735.1 Ignavibacteria bacterium
TCAAACCGAATGTTCCTGCATATCCCATTGATGCATTGAAGGTATCAGTAGATCTTTCCTCAACTCTGTACAATACATCAACTCTGGTATTGTCAACCGGCTTGATGTCCGGTTTCAATGCTTCCGGATTGAAATAGTTCAGAACACCAAGACCTCTAACACTACGAATGATTGCGGATCGATTGAAGAATTCTCCAGGCCTTGTGAAAAGCTCTCTTCTGATGACTTTGTCTTTGGTTTTGGTATTACCTACTATCTCGACTTTTCGAATAATATATCTATCTCTTTCAAAAACTTTCACCACGATGTCGAGCGAATCATCATTAGATTTCCTTTCTTCTTTCACAAGATTTGCTCCTAAATATCCATTGTCGAGATACATGGACGCAACATCTGATTGATCTTCATTTCCGGTTAAATTTTTGTCGAAACGTTCTGCATCATATGGTTCATTCAAAGGGATATTCAATCTGCGGAAGAGAAATTCCTGAGGATAAACTGTATTGCCCTCAAATGTGACGGAACGCAACACATATTGCTTGCCTTCAAAGACATCCACATGAATGCTTACTTTTTGAGTTTCGGGATAATAGATGACGGTATCTTTTACTATGTCGGCATCAATGAATCCTTTCGATCGGAAATATTGAAGCAGCTTTTTCTTGTCTTCTTCATATTTCAACTTATCAAACTTTGAGGAAGACCAAAATTTCCACCATGTTTTCGTTTTTGTATCCTCAAATGATCCTGATAGATCAAATGATGTCAATTTCGCATTACCCGAAAAGCTTATGGTATCAACATAAAAGTCTGCACCCTCTTCAATATTCAATTCCAAACGAGCATAGAGACCCGTATCTGTGGGAACAATATTGGTTTTGATTGATGCATACATCAACCCTTCTTTTTCATAGAGGGCTTTCACCGCATCTTTTGCCAGATCCACTTCATATGCAGATAAGATATCACCTTTGATTTTTCCTATGGCTTTTTCTATATCCTTTACACTGACTTTGTCAGCACCTTGTACATCAAGCCAACTGAAACGTTGAAACTCTTTGACTTTTATTGTCAAGAAAATCCCACTTGCCGTGATTTTATCAATGATGATATCAATCGACTCAAATTGATTTCGCAACCATAGATTTTTGATTGCTTCCTGTTGTTTTGGTCCGGGAATTTTTATTTCCTCACCAACTTTCAAACCTGATATCGTAATAATCGTTTGGGCATCTGAATAGGTATTCCCATCAACAGAAACACCTGCAATGACAAAAGAACGAGCTTTATCTTGTGCATTGATAGAAGGCGCATAAATGACAATGCATGCACATGCAATCAGTATCAAAAAGCGAGAAAGAAAGAGATGTGAAGTTGTGTTGAGCATGAAATCAAATCACCGCGAAGAAAAAGATGAAATGATTCTTCTGATGGAACCCTGTTGTTGCTCCTTTTCATCAGATTCACGTAATTGTTGGCTTGTTTTGCCAAAACGCCGCTCTCTATTCAGATAATCTCTCAAAGCTGAATATAAATCCTCTCTTCTGAAATCTGGCCATAATCTCTCGGTGATATACATCTCCGAGTATGCAGATTCCCATAAAAGAAAATTGCTTAATCTCATTTCACCTGATGTTCGTATCATCAAATCCGGATCAGGCATGTTTTTGGTTAACAGATACTCCGAAAAGTGCTCATCTGTTATGTCTTCGGGAGAAAGAGTGCCACGGCGGATGTCCAAAGCAATCATTTGAACGGCCCTAACTATATCCCATCTACCTGAATAACTCAATGCCAAAGTAAGGGTGAGGCCGGTATTTCCCGCAGTTTTTTCAATTGATTCATTGAGTATGGTTTGAACATTCTTCGGTAATGCATTCAATTTGCCGATTGCTTGCAATCGAACATTATTTGCATGTAATTCATCGATTTCCTGAAGGAGATACGTTTTGAGAAGTGACATGAGAATCTGAACTTCTACTCGGGGTCTCTTCCAATTTTCCATTGAAAATGCATAGACCGTGAGAAAGCCGATACCCAATTGAGAACTTGCTTTCACGATATCACGGACACTTTCAATTCCTTGTTGATGCCCGGCAGCTCTTGGAAGGTTCCTGTCCATAGCCCATCGACCATTCCCATCCATGATGATGGCAATATGTCTGGGCAAAGCTCCGCCCTCAAGCAGCGTGGCTTGGATATCTTTATCTTCAGGGGATTGACCGTCTTTCCATTGATTGATCATAGCGCTCTCGATGTCATTTCTTCGACAAGAACAAATGGATGACACCCGATGGTGTACAAATTGATTTCCAACATCTGGGATCAAAGAAACATAGGCAGTGATCTGACAGTCGCTTATTGCGGAACATTAATTGACAAAAATACTGCGAAATCGTAAAAAAACAATCCCCTACGACGTTTTTCGCTGCTAATTGCCATATATTTATGAAGAAATGCGTAAAAGAAGCAAAGAAGCATCATCATTCATTCTTGCACCCTTCTGTCCTTCCTTCTTATTGATGATGCTTTTGACAATGTCTTCTGCCGAATGAACCAATAGTTTATTGCAAGCGGCTATTTCTTTTTTGATTGGTTGATTTCCCTGCTCAAGGGATGAATCGCATACTCCATCTGTATACATGCAAATGAGATCTCCATGTTCTAGAGGATATTCGGAATAGGTCAGGGATGCTATATTCCTTACTACTCCGAGCACCATGCAACCTTTGTCCAGTTCGAAGATCTTTCCGTTATGTTTCTTCAATAATGGAAATTCATGACCTGCATTGATGCATGTCATATATGTCCGATCTGCATTGATATATATACAAGCAAAGGTTATGAATGTATTAGAATTTGTTTGTTCATGTACTAGCTCATTGATTGATTGGACAATATCTTTTGGATGCAATGCTTGTTTTACGAGCAATGTACATAAAGATTTCACCATTGTCATGATCATCGCGGCAGTAATACCTTTTCCGGAAACATCCGCCATGATGAGGAGCAAAGATCCATCAGGATATTGGAGAATATCAACATAATCACCACCAATAGTTTGGGAGGGCATGGTTGTTCCTGAAACTTCGCAACCTATGATCTGTTCATTAAAATTGGGCATGAGTTGAGACTGTATTTCAGCAGCCAATGAAAGATCTTTGTTTAATGCCATTAATCTTGTTTCTTCTTCGAACAATGCCGTCCTTTCTAATGATAAAGCAGAGATCATTCCAATCATGGACACAAAAGCAGCATCATCATCTGAATGCTTGCGCTCTCCGGCATCAAGTACTATATATCCACGCTCTACATGTCCATGTTCCATCGGAATCACAGTCACATTCAATAAGGATCTATTCTTATCATCTTCAATTGAAGCTACAAATGAGGCAAGCTCTTCTTTTGTGAAGCCATTAGAAGAAAGTATCTCATAGCTTCGAACGTCAATCTTACCGATAAGTGCATATGTCCCGATACGTAATTGTCCCATGAGAAATTGACCTGCTATTCTTGCTATGGAAAAGCGATCTTTTTGAAGAATGATGTCCGATAACATCTCTAGCATCGTATCTAATAACAATGATGCTTTACCTAATCTTCTGCTTTTCAAATCTGCTTCAAGTGTTTGCTTCAGCGCATTGATTGCAAAGCCACCAAGTTGAGCAATATTGTGTAATTCAGTTTGATGTTCAGAAGATATGGGAATACACTGAATATACCCCAATTGCCTACCGTAACATGATATAGGGATCATTATTGCGTCTTTTTCCGAGTGCCGCATCGACTCGATGACACAATGGGAATGCTCATGGGAGTCAAATAGATATACTGCCAATGATGAAGCGAGATTGGTTTCCAATATGTAAGTGGCAATAACTTCGCATACTTCATACTCGGATGAAGCATTAGCAAAAGCATGCAAAGCAAGTGATAGATCCATAATGAACTCAATCAGGGATAGAATACAGCGTTCAAGTTAACGGTTTCAGAGGAGATTCGATATCACTGCATCGGCGGCAATAACAATATCTTTCGGGGTAATAAGGATTTGCATACCTCTTTGTCCGGGGCTTATGCTAATCGAATCAAACAACAATGAGGTTTCTTCCAAGAAAGTCGGATAGTGTTTTTTCATACCAATCGGAGAACATCCACCACGTAGATATCCCGTCAATGCGAAGAGTTCAGAAATGGGTAATAGAGAGCATGAAGTATTGCCTGTGACTTTAGCTACTTTCTTGAGTGAAACTTCGGCATTTCCCGGGACGATGATAACGAATATCGGAACTGCATCTCCGCGCAGTACCAATGTTTTAAAAACCTGTTCATGTGGTAAATGAATCTTATCCGCTACACTGATGGCGTCAAGAGAGTCTTCAGACCATTCATATGTAAGCAGCTGATAAGCAATGCCTAAGGAATCAAGAATTCTACAACAATTGGTCTTCTTTATTGAGCTCATGTCTAGATGGATGAAAGGAGGCGAGCTATCGTATCGGAAGAAGACAATCCTGCCTTTTTCCGAATATGCAATCTATGGGTTTCCACGGTTCTCGTACTAATGTCAAGAAATGTTGCAATATGATAGGTTGAAAATCCACAACGAATCAGGCAGCAAATATGCTTCTCTTTTACCGTGATATCAGGAATGAGACCTTCCAATTGATTGAAGAAGCCCGGATAAGTTTGATTGAATTCGCTAAAGAAAATATCCTTGTCTAATTGGGTTACCGACAGAGGCATGAGTAGAGCACTGACTTCCTTCAAAACTTTCGCTTTTGTGCCATGTTGTTCCAGTATTTCCATGATTGTTGAGCGTACTTCACCATAGCGATTTAATTCTTTCATGATAGAAGAAGTTCTTTCGAGCAATTGATAGCGTAAATCACGGGTCTCTTTTCCAAGAACATGATTTTCCTGCTTCAACAACTCATTCTCTTTTTGGTGAAGAGAAGCGACATACTGCACTTCTAATTCTTTGATGCTCTTTTGCGCATCTTTTCCAATGATCAATTGTTGGGTTTCATATGATTCTTGCAAAAGCGCAAATGCTCTATCCCATTTTTTTCTGCCTCGTAGCCATAAACCCCAATGCCTCAATACCCATATCCGCAATTGTAAAAAACCATGCTCTTGTGACATAACATGCGCTTGACGAAAATGATGCTCTATCTTTGAATTCCGAGAAGAGGATGCATCCATGTTCATGAATAAACGAGCTAGTTTATAGTGAAGAGTCGCTTCATGCAATGGAAAGGGATATTTTTTATATAGCTTTTCTGCTTGATGAAAGAAATCTAAAGCTTGACCATGATCACCCATATTGGTATGAGCTGAACCACACATCACCAATATCCTGGAGAGATCATGGAATGCCTTTTTTCTTTTTGCCAATTCCATACATTCCAGCAATATCTTAAGTGCTTGCTGAGGTTTCTTTTCAACACGCATTAAATGAATGGAAGCAATATTTGAACGTGCAACCAATTCTGTTCGCCAATTTTGTTCATTGACAGATAACTCAATTGCTGTTTGCAGACACTCCTCAGCTTTATCGAAATCTTGAATCGCAATATGA
>VGWD01000049.1 GCA_016873735.1 Ignavibacteria bacterium
AACATTCATTGAGAGACACAAGTTTTTGGTCGGTTTGTTTTGCACACAACAATGATAAAGATTATTTGTTTTTTGGTGGCTTTTCTGATGCAAATGATGTCATTCCCGGCCCTGGTCTCATATTGAAAAAAGATTTGGTATCAAATTTCACGAGACTATTCGATAATGATATTCCTTGGTTTACAAATCCCGGTGGAATAAAACCACGAAGGAATGTTTGGATGATGCGATCTATTGCAACTTCGAATGAGATCATTCTGTATGCTGCTTCGGAAGCCGGACTTTATAAATATGCAGAATTCTTTGTTAGTGTTGAAGAACATGAATCGCCATTGAAACATTATGTAATCAGCGGTTTGACCATTGCCTCTCTTGAATCTTTTAAGGGTATGCTGCATCTTCATTCTATGAACGGGCTTGAGATTATGTCCGGAAGAAATGAAGTGCATCTTCGTGATATCCCTGATGGGGTCTATCTATTACATCACTCCAATCGTCTTGTGCTACCGATGTTACTGATGAAAGTTGGTCAGCAACTCTTCCCCCACTTTGGAAATAAACATGCCTCGTTTTAAAGTTGTTTGTGAATATGAAGGAACACGGTTTTCAGGATGGCAGGTGCAAAAAAATGCAAGAACCGTTCAAGGTGAATTGATTGGCGCATCAAAATCTGTTTTTGGAACCGATTCTTTTGAGCTCTATGGATCAGGTAGAACTGATGCCGGTGTTCATGCACTTGAGCAAGTTTTTCATCTTGATGTGCAAACCATGCTTGCCCCTCATATCATCAAGCTCAAATTGAATGATGCATTGCCCGCTGATGTTTCAATATTGGATGTATACAAAGTTGCACCATCTTTTCATGCTCGGCATGATGCTGTGGAGAGAACATATATGTATCAAATATCAACAAGAAGAACTGCATTCGGGAAACGATATGTTTGGTGGGTGAAAGATACATTGAATGTTCAAAACATGATGAAAGCAGCACAATACTTCAAAGGAATGCATGATTTTCGTTCATTCACGGCAGATGATCCTGACATGAAATCAACCAAAGTGGACATAACATCCATTTCTGTGAAAGAACAAGGTGATTTGATTCTGATAACCATTTCAGGATCACATTTTTTATGGAATATGATTAGAAGAATGATTGGCATTCTTGTTGAAGTTGGTCGCGGAAAAGAATCACCGGACATTGTTCAGACTTTACTCAAAAAGCAGTCTGATTTGCCTGCTTCATTCACCGCTCCGCCATCAGGTTTGTTTCTTGCTTCCGTGAAATATGATAAATCCAAAGGTAAACCTGTGACATCACTCCTCAATGTGCAATGAAACAAGCACTTCTCATATATGTCATATGTCTGATCTCAGCCTGTTCGGATACAACCATAACTGCACCGGAACAAATTGTGTTTCCGGCACAAAATGTCAGTTATCAGCAACATGTGAAGCCACTTTTGGAATTGACATGCGCATTTTCCGGATGCCATGATGCTGAAACCGCCGTGGCCGGAGTGGATGTGACCGGATATTTCCAGCTTTCTTCAAGGGCAGGACTCATCATACCGGGCAAGCCGGATAATAGTCTTCTGAATCAAATCCTTGAGGGCAAACAAGGACATCTCCTTACATTTCAACAAAGAATCTCAGAAGCCCAAATTCGTGGAATTCGGCAATGGGTTTTGGAGGGTGCAAAGAATAATTGATTTCGTGAATGTGGAACCTGGACAGTTATGTAGTTGTTTTGACAATATGTGTAAAAACACGTAAATTTGTAAGTCCTTTTCTCACTTTTTCACCAAATCACCATGTTTCGAATCACCATCTTCTCACTGTTTGCCGCATTTGCCTTGAATTCCTGCTCGGATGATTCTCCCACTAATCCCGGATCCAATGCGGAAATACTCACTGTCAAGACCATATCTGGTGCACGCCCTGATACCTTGACGTCCAAATACCTCTATTTCTCTTTTGATACGGATGATTTTATTTCCCCATCAAAAGACATAACAGCCGATTGGGATATCAGACTTCCTTATTTGTATGGGGGTGGAAAAACCAGAGCAATTGACATCGTCTTGAACTCAGGTACAATCAATGTAGTGGGTAAAACGGTTGGTAAAGTTGTGGACACCACTTTTGACTTACTTAAGAACGCTCCTGAGGATGCCTTACTCAAATCCGATGATGCAACTAATCGTGTTATTTCAATAGCTGTGGATGGCACTGGCATGTTCACCTATGAACCCGCATCGAGAACGCTGAATCCGGCACCACAAAGGACCTTGGTTCTGAAGACCAAGAATGGGACATATGTCAAGGTTCAAGTAATGTCTCTGTACAAGAATCAACCGGTGGTCCCAACGATGACTTCGGAACTTGGCTACTACTCTTTCCGTTATGCGAAGAGTTCAAACAGAAATCTTAGAACCAATTGAGGCAAAATGCTTTGTCATCAAGCGCTCCTTTGGTAAGTTTGTAAGAATAAAAAATCCACTGGAGTTATGAAATGTACGGTAGTGTCAGCATCATAGACATAGAAAACAGCGCAAAAATGTTGGATGAAGATCCGGCGCTTCTTGCCCGTTTTGAAGAAAAGATTCAAAATGGTGAGAAGATAGAACCTCATGATTGGATGCCAAAAGAATATAGAAGACAATTGATACGCATGATTGAGCAGCATGCTCATTCAGAAATCATTGGAGCTTTGCCTGAAGGAACATGGATTACACGTGCGCCAGGTTTCAAACGCAAGATGGCATTGATGGCGAAAGTGCAGGACGAAAGCGGTCATGCACAGTTATTGTACAATGCTGCCGAAACATTGGGCAAGACCAGAGAGGAAATGATCAATGATCTGATCAATGGCAAGTCCAAATATTCAAATGTGTTCAATTATCCGGCGAAGACCTGGGCGGATACAGCAGTCATTGCTTGGCTCATTGATGCATCTGCAATCATTAATCAGGTAACAAATTCCAAAGGTTCATATGGCCCTTATTGCAGAGCGCTTGAACGCATTTGCATGGAAGAGTCTTTCCATCTCCGTTATGGATATGACAATGTGGTAACCTTGGCAACAGGTACATCCACTCAAAGAGCAATGGTACAAGAAGCGTTGAATCGCTGGTGGGGACCGATCATGCATTTCTTTGGTCCGCCGGACAAAGCATCGGTCCACTCTGAAATCCTGATGCGCTGGAAAGTAAAAATGGCCAGCAATGATGATATGCGTCAGCAATTTTTCAATCAATATGTCCCAAAAATTCTTGAATTGGGATTGACCATTCCTGATGAAGGTCTTGTCAAGAACAAAGAAACAGGAAAGTGGGTCTTTTCCGATCCCGATTGGAATGAATTCTTTGAAGTGATCAAAGGAAATGGTCCTTGCAATAAAGAGCGCATCGCGGTACGCCGCATGGCTGAAGAGCAAGGTGCATGGGTACGAAAGGCATTAAAAAGGCAAGTGTCATATACAGTGCCCCTTTCTTGATCTCTTCCACAAAGTATTTTGACCCCTTCCGCGGATTTCGCTGAAGGGGTTTTTTTCTGGAAAACAATGAAGATTCTTTTACTTTCTTTGATTGCGAATGTATGTGCATTGCATGCATTCAATCATGCAGATACCACTCTTCCACGTTTGCCCAAAATCCCTCGTACAGTGAAGTCGAAGAATGATTCAATTACAGTCTATGCGCCCAGCCAGCAAGTGGTTGTGACAGGAACTCGGAATGAAGTACTTCTTAAAGATTCTCCTGTTCGTGTTGAAGTTGTTGATGCAAAGCAAACCATAAGCACCGCAATGGTAAATATTGGGGATCTATTACGGGAACAAACAGGAATGCTCCTTACAAACAATGTTCGTACGGGTGTGCAATTGATGGGGCTTGGTGCAGACTACACTCAAATCTTGATTGATGGGCAGCCGATGATTGGGAGAGTTGCGGGAGTATTGGATCTTTCAAGGATTTCTGTTGGAAATGTAGATCGCGTTGAAATTGTTAAAGGCCCAATGTCCTCATTATATGGAAGCGAAGCATTGGCAGGAGTAATCAATATCATCACTAAAAAACCTGCATTTGGTCTTACCGGATCTCTTTTCGGACAATACCTTGGGAAAGGTCCTTCCGAGATTCGCGGTGAAGTGCAATATGGACAAAAGTCCTTGGATCTTTCGGGATTTGTTAGCTTTAAGCAAGCAAGACCTTTCACATTGACACAAGATTCCCTTAGCATTCCATATCAGGGATTTTCAGACCAAACATTGCATGTGAAATCAACATGGTTTGCTTCGAATGGTATACAACTCGGAGCAGATATTCGATATTTCTCAAGCGACAGCAGGGGTGCATTCATTGAATCTTTTTTTGGACAAATAGCTGCCAATAAAGGCAGTGTTCGTCAACAAGACATGCAGGGCACCGCATATGCAATATGGACTCATGGCAAAGCAAGACTGAATGGACAGTTTCACGCTTCATCATATACTGAACGGTATAATTTTGATACCGTGCAAGGAGATGCCGGTTCAATCGATGATTTATATCGAGGTTTGATGCGTTCCTATCTTCAATATGATGTGTTCTGGAGTGAAAAAAATCGTTTTACATTTGGAGTGGAATATACTGTTGATGATATCAGCGGCTCCAGATATCCGGATAGTCCGTTCTTTTCGACATTCAGTGGTTTTGCTCAATGGGAAGGTAATCCAACCACATGGATTTCATATGCACTAAGTGCAAGATATGTTCAGAATTCCGCTTTTGCGCAAGATGGTTTGCAAGAAGCAGATGTATTGATGGCCATGCAGAAACTTCTCAATCCAAAGTTGGCAATCAATCTTAAGTTGAATGATGGAATAAGACTGCACACATCGATTGGCACTGGTTTCAAGGTTCCTGATTTCAGGCAATTATATGTACAGTTTTCCAATAGACTCGGTGGGGCGGGTTATGATTTGATTGGAGCACGAAGACTTGGCATTGATTTACAACCTGAGAGGTCTCTTTCATTGGACCTTGGCATCGTCATGGATGATTGGTCAGTCTACGGATTCTCTGAAGGGCATCCCATACGAGGATTTGCTGAATTCAGAGTGTTTCACAATACACTTTCCAATTTGATCGAGTTCTTTTATACAGGGAATAATCCTCAAACAAATCAAGCTATTTATTCCTATCGCAATATTTCCAGAGCGCAAACCAGAGGTTTGGAATGTTCCCTGAAACTGTCTCATTCCATATCTGGAGATGAAGCCGGTATATTATCCTATGCTTTTGGATATCAATACTTGGATAGCCGTGATTTGGAGGTATATGATGCGATTCAAGCCGGATTGGCAGGTACGGTTGATCCTCGAACCGGGACATTTAATCGGTTGACCGATGACACATATGGTGGTTTGTGGTTTCGATCCAAACATTCAGGCACGATCAGAATAGGTTATGAACATAAAGAATATGGAATCATGGCTTCACTTCGTGCCCAATATATCGGAAGATT
>VGWD01000050.1 GCA_016873735.1 Ignavibacteria bacterium
GACCAAATATCATGTATTATGCCGGTGGGGCTTGTGAGTTTTATGATGCTTCAAATGTGAAATTACTAAGCGTGAATCAGGCAGAAGCAGTTTGGTCTGTGTCTCCTGCAAAGTCGGCTTGGGTTGTAGTGACACCTGCAAGTGGTGGATATTATGAATTTCCGAATTATTCGAATTCACTTTTACCAACTTATGATCACAGACAATATCTCCTCCCATTTTGGAAATCCGATACCATCATTGATGAATTGGTATTATTGGATAATGTTGGTGCAGAAGCAACCTTGATGTATGTACCCAAATCAATTTTGTCTGTCAAGAATTATGACGGAACAATTTCTTTCGAAATCAATAAAGACTATACGATTCAACATCGTATTATTAAACAAGTATCTGCAGAGATATCGAAGTCAGTCTCGATAATACCCGGAAAAACAGGTAATGGAAATTCGAATGGTTTGATCAATACTCGTCATACATCATGGACACGCATATCTTATATCGCTGATAGAATCAAAGATCATATTGACATTGACATTGAAAATAAAAAAGCACTCTTGCCGAGAACATATTCTAAACTTGCCGGTGGACAATCAATCGTTTTACAAGCCGTGGGAATGAGCATTACTGCAGGATTGAATGTATCTGGGTTCATCGGTGATGACAAAAACTTCCCACCAACAAAACCCTATATGCGTGGCTATGTTGAATTATTCACCGAACAGTTGAAGGAACAGTATGGCTCAAATGTGACTTCAATAAACAGCGCTTGTGGTGGAAAAACAGCAGGTTGGCTTGCGACTTATGCTAGCGCTTTGGTTAACAGAAATACTCCCGATCTTGTCATTATTGACATGGGAATGAATGATATCTGGGGAGTAACTTCACAAGCACAATTCAAAGCGAGCATTGAAAGTACTATCAATAATATTCGCAAAGATGTTCCAAATGCTGAATTCATTCTGATCGGAAATATGATACCTGATGTCAAAGGTGTCGGAGCTCCTGCGAATGGTGCAACTTTGATGTTTGGATTTTTGGAGATGTTAAAATCGCTTGAAGGTCCGGGTATTGCAGTACTTGACATGACAACATTGAGTGAAACAATCTTTCAAAGAAAAGGTGCAAAACATTGCATTGCGAATTCACTTCATCCTAATGATTATCTCGCTCGTTGGTATGCTCAAGGTTTGATGGCACTGTTTGGAGATGGAAAATCTGCTCCTAAAATACCCAGAACATTTTATGTGAATTCAAATGGTGATAATACTGATGGATTATCCAAGGAAAAAGCCTGGACTTCGCTAGACAAAATCAATGATATGACTTTTATCCCCGGGGATTCAATTCTGTTCGAAGGTGGAGCAGTATTTTTAGGTGCAATTGAACTACAATCTAATGATGGGAATGATCCTGAAAAACCAATTGTCTTTACAACATATGGGCAGGGAAGAGTCACAATCCAGACAACAAACTCCAAACAAATCGGTTGCAAAGTTGTGAATGGTCAAGGCATTGAATTTCATAACATGGTTTTCAAAGGTTTCGGAGGAAATATTCAAAGAGATGCTGATGGAATGTTTTTCTATTCCGATAAGCCCTCTGGAAAACTTCGTCATATCACTATCAACAATGTTGAAATTCGAGACTTTGGATATTGTGGAATTCGGTTTTATTCAGAATGGTCCAAAGATGTGCAATCAGGGTATAAAGATGTTCTGATCAATAATTGTACTGTGCATGATTGCAAAGAAAATGGCATTGTGTCATTCGCATATGATACGCAGAATACCAAATTCTTTCATCATTCTCGATTTATCATACGAAATACCGAGGTCTTCAATATCACAGGATATGATGCACCTACTCATAAAGGTAGTGGTATTGTATTATCTCAAATTGATTCTTCCATTATTGAATATTCTCGCGCTTACAATAATGGAACCGAAAATACTGCATGTGGAGGGCCAGGTGGTATATGGGTCTATGCTGCAGACAATGTGATCATTCAATTCTGTGAATCACACAATAATTCTTCGGGTAAAGGGAAGGGCTGTGATGGATTGGGTTTTGATCTCGATGGAGGTGTCACCAATTCAATCATTCAATATTGCTATTCACATGACAATGATGGTGCGGGCTATCTCTTTGGCAATTTTGATGGCGCAAGACCTTGGGGAAATAATCTTTTACGATATTCTATCAGTGTGAATGATGCAAGAACAAATAATAGTAGCGTGACCATGTTCACTGCACCGAATACAGGATGGGATGGTTTTGTGATGCATAATAATACCATCATCACTACACCTTCTTCAAAAAATTCATATCCAAGTTTTGCTGCTGTGCAGTTGACAGAATATGGATCTGTCATGTCTAATATTCGAGCATACAATAATGCGATTATCACCGATGGAGTAAAATTACTCGATGTGCCACCTTCTTTTGTCAGTCAACAACCACATTTCAAAGGAAATGGGTATTGGTCAAATGGCAAATCAGTTTCGATCCGTTATGGGAAAGAGATTTCTTCACTTGAAGGATTCAGAGCTGAATGTCCTGACTGCGAAAAAATCAATGGACGTGACGTGGGTGTATTTGCGAACCCCGAAATATCAGGTTTTGGAAAAGCAGCTCCCATAAACTTTCCTAAACCCCCAGACTCATTGTCATTCTATCGCATAGCCGGCAATTCTGCTTTTGCCGATAAAGGACTTGATTTGAATATGGAATTCGGAATTGCTCTTGGTGATAGAGACTTTTTTGGAAAATTAACTGATAAGCAGGTGCATTCCATTGGTGCATATGCGCCGGAAGCGATTGTGAATTCAATCAAGCAGCAATTGAATGATGATTTAAAGATGATGCAGTTAGGGAACAATCAACTTTTCATCCAATTCCCAGAGGATATGACGTCAAAGACACTAATTCTCCATTCGCTTCTTGGTAAGAAGATTTATGAAGCACATATAGATGGAAAGAATGGTTTACATATCACGCAACCTCTTCCTATTTCACCAGGAGTATATGTGTTGTCAATCCAAAGAGAAGGTGAGCTGTCTTCGAAAGTGTTTATTATTGACTAATGAATCAATATAACTTTGTTTCTCTTTGAACTTTATCACAGTGGGGATGTGTTATTCAGAAAATCAATTAAATAACACTTAATATCATGAAACTACCACCCGAAGACATCAGTAGAATCATTGAAATGGCATGGGAAGATCGCACATCCTTTGAAGCGATCAAAGAGCAATATGGATATTCAGAGTCCGATGTCATTGCTCTGATGCGAAGGGAAATGAAATCCTCAAGCTTCAAAATGTGGCGCAAAAGAGTGCATACGCGCATCAGCATCAAACATCCCAAAAAGAGATGCGTCGAAAAGTTATGAATTTCAGGTTAAGGTCATAAAACGCAACAATTTGAGTATTTTGATCTATATTTGTAAAAGGTGAAGAAAAATTTGCATTTGGAAAAATTAATGGTGATTGTCTAGATTATTCATTTAGTTTACTCACTGTATAGCTTACACCCTTTCATTCCTGGTTCTTTTATATCTATTTTACGTTTTTTCGTACGATTCATCAAATCTAATCTATCCACAAATCACTTTGGAAATATCATGTTTAAAATGTTTACACTTACAGATAAGATATTATTCATTTCTGCTTTGCTTTCATTAGTATATTCAGAATTATTGTTTTTCAATAATGAGATATTGCAAGCCATATTCATTGGAATATGGGTTCCATCTATCCTTGGTTTTGGTATTTATCTTAAGCTACTTGGGAAAAAAAACAATGAATAAATTCATACCATACTTTGCAACATTGATTACTTTTCTTTTTTGTGTGGCGTTGAGTTATGCAGTATCTGATGGTTGGAATTTTAAAAAGGACTCAAAGTAATTGATTCTTATTATGAAATCTCATCATTAGTTGTTTTAAACGCTGATATAATAGTGTCAGTCATTTACAGGGATATTCTTAGTACGAATATATTGCATTGTTGCGAAGAAAAATGAAACCCTCAAGCTTCAAAATGTGGCTCAAAAGAGTGCATACGCGCATCAGCATCAAACATCCAAAGAGACGCAATCAAGAATTGGATGCCTGATTCCTACTTCTGATGCAATGCTATTCGATTACCTTCGCTGTCTTTGAATTCCGCCACATGACCTAAATCACCATTGGATGTTTTGGGATAGAGAATTTCCCCGCCGGCTTCCACTGCTTTGTGGAGAATTGCATCAATATCGTCTGTTCCAAAGTAAATCAGTATGCCATGCACTGTCGGGACATAGATTTCTCCCATAGCCAATGCTCCCGTGATTCCTCGAGCTCCATCTTCAAAAGGGAAGAATGCCATTTCATTGTGATCTATGATGTCCTTCTCGAACGTAAAACCAAAAACTGCTGAATAAAATGCAATGGCTCTGTTCATGTCAGTGACAGGAATTTCGAAATATACTACCGGATTCATACTCATAGTTTTACTTCAAAAACTCAGCCAATAGTCTGTGGAAGTGATGCGTGCCTTGCTCGCGTGTAGGAGAAAATCTTCCTGTTGAATATACTCTCGATTTGAGTCCTTTGAATACATTCTCTACCACGAACTCATCTTCTCTTTCAACTTTATCCAGCATTGCTCCTGCACCGGAATGTAATTTGCTTTCATCATAGACATAAGTGATGAAACTCACCTTTGTTTTTTCAATCGTGATCGGCTTTACAATATTGATGGATAATCCCCATGGATAGAAATTGAACATCATATTCGGGAATATCCAATAATAATAGGCCGCGATGGATTTGCCATGATCGGGATGTCCTTCGGGTAAATCAAAACATTCCTCGCCATCTTGTGCATACCCGATTTGCAGATTGAAATGATCATATATTTCCGT
>VGWD01000051.1 GCA_016873735.1 Ignavibacteria bacterium
TGTTGAACTGCATCATCCATGAACATGCTGATGGCATTCGCCAATTGATTGAGCAATGCGGGATGTTGTCCATTGTTTGACGTGTCTTGTTGTTGAACATGGGTATCAAATCCACCAATATTTGCGAGATACACTTTGGTTTTGAGACCACCAGAAATCAATCGAGAAATAATACCCATTTGTCTTACCAAACTCCCTTTTGCACCATTGGCGATGGCGAAATCAATACCTTTGGAATTAGTGCCTTTATTCCAAGCTTCTTTAATAACATTATTATATTTGTCACCCTTCTGAAAAACAGAACGGATATAATTATACTCATTAGCAAATGGACTTGAGCCAATCATATATGGTGACTTTGAATTAGTAGCACCTTCTTTCACAAAAGCATCTACATCGCCGATTGCAATTCCCATATCTCCCTTTTCACTTTGAAATAACATTGAAAGTGAACCACCAAGTTGTATGCTCAAGGGATAATCGGGTAAGCTTAATGGAAAATCAGGATTTGCTTTTTCAAAATATCTACCTAACCACCCTTCATTTAATCTTGTGGAAGGATCTGAACTGTTCAGACCACTGAGCCAAATATCTGTGGATCTAAAGTGAGATAAATTGGGATTTTCATAGCCTGTTCCTTGTATCACGGCCAATCTTCCGGAATCAATCAAGCCCAAGAAACCATTTTTATGCACTCCATTGACAAGTGCAGGATGGAAATACATGTCTGAATTGAGTATTCTGACAGGTCTTTTTGTTGTATCTGGATTATCTTTTCTTACAGCGATATTGGGTCTTATTTTTACATATTCAGGATCATCAGCAGGAATGATAGTATTTAAACCATCATTACCACCAAACATTTGAATAATGATGAGAATTCCATCATTATCAATTGCATTGAGACCCAAAGCTCCAATGGGATTTTGTGCAAATAATGGAATGGAATGAAAAGAAGCTGCCGCACCTGCCAATGCACCTGCTTTAAGAAGAGTTCTGCGTTTCATGATGTATATCTCCGAAGATGCATTAACATAATTGGAAAGCGGGATACTTAATGATTTCAATGAGTAATGCTTTCATTCCCCTAATGGCAGGAGTTTTATCATTAAGCATTTCAGACCATTCATATACAGGTTGATTTTGCAATAGCGTCTCATTTATTAATTTGGTTAGGATTTCCTGTGGAGGGAGAACAGGGAAGAAATGCTCAGTAATATCTTTCACCAATTGCTCTGCATCATCATAGGATGTATATCGTTTTATAAAAAGAACAATCTCTTCATCGCTCATTGAATTGATGATATCTTTTGCAAACTTTACTCTGTTGGGTAATGTTTTCGTTGAAATCCAATACCTACTTGCTTCCCAACCCATTACTGTTGGGGGATCCAATAATACTTCATCCATGCTTGATAGATAATTTGAAATATATGGTATTGGTTTATTGAGCAGTCTGGATAATCCACAAATTAATTCGACTGGACTCTTAATCTGCGCGCCAATCAAAGATGAATCATAAAAATGTTCACTTGAAAGCATTGCATGAAGTAGTGGATAAATTTTGAAATCATTTGCTATGAAGTAATCACTGCATTCTTTAATGAATGAATCATTACTAACCCAATAACTGCTGTAGAAAAAATACTTATAAAATTTTCTGCTAATGAACATTCCAATGGCATCTTTTCTGACATCGAATAGGATTTCTAACATATATCTAATTTCTTCGGTCTTGACAAGATACTCTGTGTTGAAAGTGGAATCTCTTGCAGATATAGGTTTGCCTAAAAATACTTTTCCTTCTGTATCATGATCAGCAGGATTGAAATATGAATTATAAATACCATTTCTTGCTGGTTCATCATTGTATCGTGCAACTTTCCATCCGGTTAATACCCTTGCGGCCTCTTTAACATCTCCTTCGGTATAATGACCAATGCCGGTCGTATAGAGTTCCATCAATTCGCGAGCATAATTCTCATTTGGTTTCCGATTGGTATTGAGATTACCACCCAAATAAATGAGCATTCCGGGATCAAGCGTAACTTCTTCCACAAATTGTTTGAAATTCCCAAGTCGATTCTTTCGAAACATCCCAAGTTGTCTAAAGAGAATTTGCGGCGGTATATAAGCATCATCATAAGAAAATTCCGTGGTGAAATGATTGGACCAAAAATGCACGAGTTTTTCTACACTCGGTGCAGTCTCTCCGATCATGAGCTTTATCCACCAGCTTTGTAATTCACTATGATAACTTCGCCATTGTCCCTCTATTTGGAATCTGGTGTAAATATCTGCTCCATAGGGATTTTCTGTGACAGAATTTATCCAGCCGGGATTTGTTGTTGGTTGATATTCTTTTTCAGGATCTCCCAATAAGATGGTAACTGCTTCTTGGGCGGTTTTACCTATGTACGAATCTATCTGCTTCTGTGTTGGTGCAAATGATAGGCGTCGCAGAAGATGGCCGGCCGTACGTTTATCAAGAGGTTTTGTATAAGGGGCAAGCGAATCAGCAAGTGGCTGTTCTGTTTTCTTTGAAAGGAGATTTCCGCGCAGAAAATTTCTTCTGTTTATGGATGTTTCGTTCATGAGCCGCTCGATATTGATTGGGGGTGAAGAGCATGAATCATTTACAAAGACAAAATACACTATAATTTGTCATTAACAATGCTGAATTTCAGCTTATTTAAGCAAATAATCATCAATTATTCTGTGAATGCCTGAATGGCATGTTTAATAAAGAAATGGTTTCAGTGTTTAATTGCTAATTTGCGGATGGGTTTATCCGGAAATCATATGTACATTTCACATATATTCAATTCAACAAATATCATACGGTATATCCTTTTTGCATATGTATTGGGAACCATTTCCATATATGCACAAAGGGTACCTTCATGGAAAAAGGCAGTCCTTCCGCAATCCATTGCCAATGGTTATTTTCTAGATGTATTTTTTCTCCCTGCAAATCCTCAATATGGCTGGGCATGTGGATTTGACGGACATATAGCCATCACATCTGATGGAGGTAATTCGTGGATTGCCTCCATAATTCAAGGTCGACCTTTCCTTGAAAGTATACACTTTGTTGATTCGAAACATGGTTTTACCTCTGGTCCAGGCGGGGTGTTTAAAACTATCGACGGTGGAATCAGTTGGACGAATATCTCGAGTTTTATCAATATGAGTCAGATTTGGGGATGTTATTTTGTTGACAAAGACAACGGAATGTATGTCGGTGGTGGTTGCAATGGAAGCGCGCAAGTATTTGTCCGTACTACAAATGGCGGTAATTCATGGTCGGTATTCGAAAGTTATGAAGATGAGACAGGTCTTGCAGATTTGATCCTCTATGCGAAAGATGGACTCGGATATGCAGTTTCCAGTGGTCTGTTGTGGCAAACTCAAAATGGTGGAAGATCCTGGAATGTTTTTGCAACAATAGCAGGGCCAAGAGCATGGGCAGAAGAAATTACTCATGTCAAGAATTCATTTCTGACACCATTTTCAGGTGATGACTGTTTCGGTGGTATCAGAAATTATGGCGGTGCAAACTTTACAACAGACAATGGGAGAACATGGAATCAGTTCACAACAAATAAGTCAATGTTTGGATCATTCTTGATAGATGAAAAAAAGGGGTGGATTTGCGGTGATCAAGCAGAAGTGTTGTTTACATCA
>VGWD01000052.1 GCA_016873735.1 Ignavibacteria bacterium
GTCGTCTTTTAGGCTTGCAGGTAACGTTTTCGGGCTTTGCGTTCGGGCGGGTTTCGGAGCACAATACTGTCAACCAGCACTGAACTTGAACAGAAGCACAAAGCTCCAAGTTTGCACGTCACCCCGCCTGACGCAAAACCCGTGTTAGTGGCTGGTGTTACGTTTTAATAGTTGAAGTGTTTCTTTTGCTTGTTCAAAATGTCTTTGTTCGTGTGAAACAATAATATCAAATGCCGTCTCTAATTTGTACACAATATTCCTGTTTGCTGGTGAAGAAATAACAACTCCTTTTTCAGCAAGTCCTTTTGCTGCTTCAATTTTTTGTATAAGTTCGTTTTGATGAATTTGAAACCTATTAAGAATGTCGTCAATCACATTACTTGTAGTTGGCTCCCAAATTGGAAACGTCTTCATTTTCTTCTTTCTGTCTGGTTGTACCGCCTTTAATACCGTCTTACCAAAGAATGAAACCATAAAACCAATTTTCGCTATGAAGGGTGTTTTATATGTCCCTGCTTTTAAGGATGCAAAAACAGGATAGTAAGTTTCATTTACTACAATCAAATGGTCTAAATTTTGAGCAATACTCCAAGTGTTTGAATTTGGTTTCCAATTCAACTGTTCACTTGTCAGCGACCCAAATTCTGTTAAGGTCTGTTTTGTAATGTTGTTCAATGTTGATGTCCAATTATCCATTTCAATTTTATTTTGTTGCTGTCTTTTACACTTGCCACTAACTATCTTATACTCGATACACTCCTTCGCTAAATGTATATAAATAAGATGTATATGCGAAGAAAAGTTGTTTTTGTCAATATATGGTTTTTATAAATCATCAAATGGACTTTTTATATGTTGAATATTTTTAGTGCTTACATGGGTGTATAGCTCTGTTGTTTTGCTACTACTATGACCCAACAATTCTTGTATATATCGTAAGTCGGTGCCACTTTCTAGTAGATGTGTTGCATAACTATGACGCAACCAATGCAATGTAACCGGCTTTTGTATGCCTGCTTTCCTTACAGCTTGTTTCAACACCAATTGCAAACTTCTAGAATCATATTTTTCTCCCACAAGCTGTCCCTCAAATAAATATGTTTGAGGTTTGTATAATCGATAATATTCTCTTAGCATTTCCAAAATCTTTGAGCTCAAAGGAACAATTCTGTCTTTTTTTCCTTTGGACTGTTTAATGAGAATGATATTTCTATTTGAATCTATATGAATGGGTTGTAGATTCAGTAATTCTCCACTTCGTAAACCACAGCTGTATAGTACACATAGCATTGTTCTGTGCTTGAGATTCCTGATTGTGCTCAAAAGTATCTTTACCTCTTCTTTGCTCAACACATTTGGCAACCTATGTTCACGCCTTGGTCTTGCAATATTCTCTATAATGAAATTTGTATTCTGAATGATCAAATAAAACAGTTTCAATGCATTGACGAATTGATTCTGATAGGAAATTGATAAACCCCTTCCTATGATATACTCAGTATTAAACTGAATGATATGCTGCATTGTGATATGCTGAATCGAGATAGTCTTATGAAAAGTAAAAAATACACGTAATGCATCGCAATAGGTTTTAATTGTCGATTTACTATATCGCTTTGACAATAACCACTTTTCGAATCTTATTATTGCATCTTTTGATTCACTATTCATAAAAACCCCCTGATAAGAAAATTCCCTTGATTTGATAATATATCCTACAACTTTTTTTCCTACTATACATTAAACCTAAAATACATGATATCACCATCGTGGACGATATACTCCTTGCCTTCCACTTTGTATAAACCGGCATCTTTGACTGCTTGCTCTGTGCCCAAGCGTTTGAGATCATCATATTTCATGACTTCCGCGCGGATGAATCCTTTTTCAAAATCTGTATGAATCACGCCGGCTGCTTGTGGTGCGGTTGAATTCTTTTTCACGGTCCATGCGCGGACTTCTTTCTTTCCTGCAGTGATATAGGTGATGAGTCCGAGCAGACTATATGCTTCGCGTATTACGCGATGTAAACCGGGTTCTTCCATGCCCATGTCCTGCAAAAACAAATCACGATCATCAGCTTCCAATTGCGAAATCTCTGCTTCGATCTTTGCGCAAATGGTAACAACAAGCGAATCTTGCTTTGCGGCATAATCTTTTACTTGATCGATATACTTGTTACCGGATTTCAATCCTTCTTCATCTGTATTAGCGATGAACATCACGCGCTTATCAGTCAGCAAAAACAAAGAACGCATGAATGGCTTCTGCGCAACTTCCACGGGAAACAAATTCGCGGTCTTCCCCTCATTCATGAAATCTCTCAACTTCAAGAGAAATTCCAATTCTTCCTTCGCATCTTTGTCTTGACCACGCGCCTTTTTCTGCACGGACTCAATCTTCTTCTCAACGGATTCCACATCCTTCAAAAGCAATTCCGTATTGATGGTTTCAATATCTGCAACGGGATTCACATGATTGCTCACATGTATCACATTCTCATCCTCGAAACAACGCACCACATGCGCGATGGCATCCACCTCTCGGATATGCGACAAAAATTGATTGCCGAGTCCTTCACCTGAAGCAGCACCCTTCACCAAACCGGCGATGTCCACAAATTCAATCGTAGTGGGAACCACGCGCTCTGTTTCATACATCGTATCCAAAACTTCCAATCTGGCATCGGGCACATTCACAACTCCGACATTCGGATCAATTGTGCAAAATGGATAATTGGCGGCCTCCGCCTGTACAGAAGAAGTGAGTGCATTGAATAATGTTGATTTGCCTACATTCGGCAATCCAACGATGCCACAAGCGATTCCCATGGTTGACACACGAAAAATGAAGAATAGAAAAGGCAAAAATACGGCTTTTGTGAGAGATGCAGAAGTATCCGTGATTTTCTCTTATCTTACGAAATAGTTGTCTTTATACACATTCACTAAGATTTTATCATGAATCAGAATGTTGGATCTCTCGACAAAATCATTCGCATAGCCATTGCCGGCGCATTGATTCTTCTCTATTTCACAAGCATGCTCACCAGCACCATCGGCACTGTATCACTTGTATTGGGAATTGGTTTGCTACTCACAAGCATTACGGGCTTTTGTGGACTCTATTCCGTACTTGGCATCACCACTTGTAAGGTCAAGAAATGATTTCCGATATATTGCTTTCCGGAATCTATACCATCGTGGATGTACGAACTCCGGCAGATTCATGGGTGGCAATGTTGTAGATTCTATCAATATACCTCTGCAAGAACTTGAGCAGCGCTTGAAGAATTATCTCCTTTGAATCAACCTCTCATTCTCTGTTGTGCATCCGGAGCGAGCAGTGCGGCGGTAAAACAATTTCTACTTTCCAAAGGATATGCCGAAGTGCATAATGGCGGTGGTTGGTCCGGA
>VGWD01000053.1 GCA_016873735.1 Ignavibacteria bacterium
CAAAATCGCGACTGGTCTCCAACCGGTTGGGGTGATGGATTTGCCGTTTTGCGTGATCGTGTGAATAAAGAGATCATGTACTTCGAATCACAAGGCGGTTCTGCTGTTCGTAGACATCTGAATTCGGGAGAAACAAAACCAATTGCCCCATTTGAAGAAGAAGGAGAAAGAAAATTGCGATTCAATTGGAATACCCCCATGGTGCAATCCATCCTGAATCCAAAAACACTCTATATCGGTTCGCAATATTTGCATAGATCATATGATCATGGAGATACTTGGGTGAGATTGTCTCCGGATCTCACAACAAATGATTCCACTAAATATAATCCGATCAATTCCGGCGGTGTGACGCGAGATGTGACAAGCGCTGAAAATCATTGCACAATTTATTCCATAAGCGAATCTCCCTTGGATCAACAAATCATCTGGGTTGGAACCGATGATGGCAATATTCAAGTGACTACAAATGGCGGTAAGCAATGGACGAATACCTCTCTCAATTTGCCATCAACTATTCAAAAAAACACATGGGTATCTTGTGTTGAATCAGGGCATTTTGATAAAGGAACAGTATATGTTACCCTTGACAATCACACAAGAGGTGATCATCAAACCTATCTTCTTCGCTCCACTGATTATGGTCGTACCTGGAAGCAATTGAAGGGTGACTCACTTCGTGGTTATGCTCATGTGATTCGGGAAGATCCTGTCAATCGCAATATTGTTTTTGCCGGCACCGAATATGGATTATTTGTATCAATAGATGCAGGAAATTCTTGGGCTCAATTCAAAAATGATTTGCCAACTGTACCGGTTCGTGATCTGGCTATACATCCCACTATGCATGATCTGATCATCGCAACACATGGTCGTGGTGTTTTCATCATTGATGATATTACTCCGCTAAGAAATCTTGCCATGAACTCATTGCAAAATGAATTGTTATTCTTGCCTGTTCGCCCAAGCGAGCAATCATACGCGACAGGATTTCAGGAGTTTTCAGGCACCGATGAATTCACGGGAACAAATCCCACGGATGGCGCCCGATTTGCCTATTTCATGAAGTCAAGACACATGATCGGGCCAATGACCATCGATATCATAGATCCGAATTCCGGTGAAGTTATCTCCACCGTGCCTGCTTCAAAAAGAAAAGGGATCAATCTTGTTTTATGGAACATGAGCACGAAATCTCCAAGAGTTGCCGTTTCTCCAAATACAGGTGGAGGGAATTTTGGGTATTCCGTATTGCCAGGAACATATACCGTACGTATTCGTAAGAATGGCCAAGAATTCAAAGGTTCTGTAATGATCAATGCCGACAAAAGGTCGATTCACACGCCTCAGGACAGACAGGCTCAACATCAAGTTGCAAAGCGCTTATGGACAATTATCGACGAATTAGCCTATACAGCTGAACAAACCACATCACTGAGAGATTCTCTTAAGCTTCGAATGAGAACTATCATGAATGAAGATGAGAAAAAAGTTCTCAAAGAATCAATTACATATCTTGATTCACTGCATAAGAACATGATAGCGGAGAAAAGCACGCTGTTTGCCGATAGCGAAGACAAATTGCGGGAAAAATTGGCGGGAATTTATAGCACGATCAATCAATATGCGGGCAGACCTAGTGCTGAACAAATTAAGCGAATAGATAATCTGTATAAAGATCATCATTCCCTGAAAAATGCCTTACAAGCATTCTACTCAAAACAATTCGGCTTATGTAATGAAATCATACAACGTTCTGGCAAAAAACCATTGAGTAGATTGTCTCGACAAGAATTTGATGCCCAGGATTGACCGAAATCATCCAAGCACTATTCAACATGAATAAAGCCAAGAGTAATCTTGGCTTTTTTTTATTGTAATAAACCATTGCTGACATCATCTTCTGATTGAGTGCTTTCAACTCAAAACCTTTTCTGATGTACACCAAATCTGACATACTGCGTAAAATCCTTCAAAACCCATCATTGTACTTCAATTCACCGCGTAAAGCCCTTAGCTGCCAATAATCTAGGCATAATTATTGTATACTGTAATTGTTCAGGTAGTCGGTGACATGACCACCTGCAGGGCAATCTCTGAAAGTGATTTGCAGATTATAGGTCCTATTTTCATGAATACATTACTGATGCAGCAATATATGAACACGTTTTTACGCTTTTTTCTTATAGCGATGGTGCTTTTCACCTTGGTTCAAGGTGAAATGTTGGCGCAGTACCCGAAGAAATTGTCATATCAGGGTCTTCTGCTCATCAATAAAGATACTCCATATCCCGATTCCAGCTATGACATTACCCTGACTCTCTATGATGCTGCACAATCAGGAAATGTATTATGGAAGGAAACGCAAACGCTGACAACGGTGAATGGGGTATTTGATGCCATTTTAGGTGAAATCACTCCGCTGAGCCTTCCATTCGACAAACAATATTGGCTGGGAATCACAATCAACCCTGATCCTGAATTCTCGCCAAGAGTTCAATTGGTTGCAAATCCATATTCGTTCCGCAGCGATACGGCGAATTTTGCATTCAAGTCTGATACCTCGAATATGTCCAAAGGGCTGACGTATAATGCAACCGGTGCTGTTCTGAGTTTGAATGGAAAAGAAGGGCGCCTTTTCATCAGTGGTAGAAAAGGTGTCACAATAACCTCATTGGGCGATACTTTATTTCTTGACATGCAAGCGTCAATCGGACCGGCATATAGTTCTGATTTAACACTTGATATTCGAAGAATTGGTGATTCGACAGACATAACAATTGCAAACAATGCAATTGATTCAAAACATGTTAAGTCGAATGCAATCACCACTTCAAAAATTGCTGACTCCACAATCACAGGAAATAAAATAAATTCCATGGGTGCTATCATTGGACAGATTCTCAAATGGAATGGCACAACATGGGCTCCTGCAAATGATCTCGGCAATACTTATACGGCGGGCAAAGGAATAGACATCGCAAATAATGTAATCACAAATATTGGTGACAATGATTCCACGAATGATATCACATTCGGAACGAAAGCAGGCGGTGATTTAACTGGAAATTATCCCAATCCGATAGTTGCTGATGGAAAAATCACGAATAATAAGATTGCGGATACTGCAATCAATGCTAGAACATTGAACAGAATGGGGGCAAATAGCGGTCAAATCCTGAAATGGAATGGCACAACATGGGCTCCAGCACTTGATTCAGGTAAAGTGTATAAGGCAGGACTTGGTATAGCCATCTCGAATGATTCGATTATTAATACAGGTGATAGAGATTCAAGCAATGATGTAACGA
>VGWD01000054.1 GCA_016873735.1 Ignavibacteria bacterium
ATCGGTGATTGTATTTCTCCTTCGGCAGACCATTTCAGATAGGCGAGTCCACCTGCGCCATATTTTTTGGCATATTCAGTGAGTTCATCCAATTGTTTTCTTGAAAATCCCGCGCAACCTTTGGCATTGAGCGCAATGATGGACCCATCTTTCAATGCCAGCGCATCATTGAATACTTTGAATTCAGTATTGTTTACGATGGAAGTGATATTCTTGAGTTCGAGTCCAAAACGCAGATCCGGTTTATCGCTACCGAAGCGTGACATCGCTTCATGAAAACTCATGCGCGGAAATGTTTCCGGAATATCCATTCCAAGAATTTCTTTCCAAGTCATGCGAATGAAGTGCTCGGTCAATGCGATGATATTGTCTTGTTCGATGAAAGACATTTCGACATCGATCTGGGTGAATTCGGGTTGTCTATCAGCGCGCAAATCCTCATCGCGGAAGCATTTCACAATTTGCATATAGCGATCGAATCCAGCCACCATCAAGAGTTGTTTATACAATTGAGGTGATTGTGGAAGCGCATAGAACATGCCATTATGAACGCGACTTGGCACGAGATAATCGCGAGCACCTTCGGGAGTGGATTTCGTGAGAATTGGGGTTTCCACCTCGAGAAAATCATGTTCGGCAAAAAAGCGATGTGTGATTTGATAGAGTTTATTGCGCGTAATGAAATTCTTTTGAAGACTTGGTCTTCGAAGATCGAGATAGCGATATTTCAAACGCAATTCTTCGCCGGCAAGATTCTCATCATTGATTTCGAAGATTGGAACTTCGGACCGTGAGATGATTTCCAAACTATCGGCTAATACTTCAATGAGACCGGTCGGGATATTCGGATTGGGATTTTCGCGCATGCGGACCGTGCCTTTCACCGTGATCACAAATTCCGCTCGCAATTCCTTAGCGATTTCGCCCACTTCCGGCATGGTTTCCCGTTCCACGACTGCTTGTGTGATGCCATATCTATCGCGGATATCAAGAAAAGTCACGCTCCCGAAATCCCTTCTTTTATGCACCCAGCCATTGAGTACAACGTTTATTCCTGCATGTTCGGGGCGGAGGACACCGCAATTCACTGTTCTTTGAGTAAAGGCCATAACTAAACCAAGGGTAAATAAATGTCATTTCAAGTTCGTAGTTTCACGAATTATCAAACACACGAGGCATGAACCATGAGATTCGTTTTGCTCCTGTTTTCGATTTTGCAAATATTCATCATCACATCATGTTCCTCCGATTGGAGCAATGCAGATGAAGAATTTGCTCAGACTTATGCTCGCATTTTGATAGCCCGCGAGAAATTTCCGGATACTGCACAAGGGAATGCCGAAGTATTGCGTATCATCAAAGAACGAGGCATGGAGGAACCGGAGTTCCGTCAAGTATTTATGTCATATTCACAAAAGCCCGAAAAGCTTCGTGCCATCATGGACACCGTTCACACGCGCATTCGCTTGAAGCGAGTTCCGATGCAATGATCAGTCTTTGTCAGAATAATGTTCTTTCATTGCATCCAGAACGACGATGCGTATATCAGGAAGATATTTCACGAATATTGTCAATCCCAATGCGATAATGAATACTGAATGTTCAGTGATATCTCTGAATGGAATGAATTCAACTGCTTTCAGAATCGTATGAGGAGTTGTTGGTGCCAGAAGCATCGTTCCCAAGATTCCGCTCATCATACCAATTGCATGTTTCTTGCCTAGAACGCCATAACCTGTTGTATACATCAAAGCAAACAATATGATCGGGAATGGGCTGACTGCGAGAACGGCACCGAAAGCCGATCCAATTCCGGTATGTCGGAACCGAGCAAAGGGATTGAATGCACTGAACAAGGTTGTCATGGCAGCACCGATGGCCGCCGCAGAGAATGTACCGAATATTATCATACCGATGAAGGCAGAGAGCATTGCCAAGCCGGCATGCACGATTAATACTCCGTAATGCTGTTTCCGAGTCAGTGGTTCAAAGCGATTCTTTCGTCTCATCAGGTCTTCCACGGGAATCGCACCGAAGATCATGCCGATGCTGGGCATCATGAGTATTTCAATGAGATTCAAAGGAACATTCCTGAATATCGGAAAGGAGATGAAGTCAATAATTGTATGGTTATAATTTACGAATTTGACATCAGTTTTATGATGTTTGGGATATCTTATTCACCGTGATGAGCAAACTATGCTGAACCTTCCTTATCCATTGATTTTGGCTTCGCAATCACCTCGAAGAAGGCAATTATTGAGTCAAATAGGTCTGACTTATAGCGTTCTTCCGGCAAATATTGATGAAGATGCCGTTTCACTTGCTCTTCCACCTCAGGAATATGTCCGAGAATTATCGCAAAGAAAGGCATTATATATCCGTGAGGAAATCGGTGGAGCAAAGGCAATCATTCTTGGAGCTGATACGATTGTCGTGATAGATGGTCGAATTCTCAATAAACCTACCGATCCCGAAGATGCATTCACGATGCTGAAGCAACTTAGCAATCGTATGCATGAAGTATTCACGGGCATCACGCTTGTGGAATCTCATACGGGAAAGATCAAATCTGAAGTACAAAGAACGGAAGTCTATTTCAGAAAATTGGAAGATGAGGAAATCAGGCAGTATATCGCAACGGGCACACCTATGGACAAAGCAGGCGCATACGGTATACAAGAAGATTATGGTGCTGTGTTTGTTTCGAAAATCAATGGTTGTTATTATAATGTGGTGGGGCTTCCGCTTGAGAAATTATATGGAATGTTGAAATGAAGAACTACCCCTCGGCTTCGCTCGGGGTACAATAACCCCAACGGGGCGACATCGCAATTACAAAAGATTCAGTAATAATATATTATCATTACTTGCAAAGAAAAATGAATGTTAATAGTTTAGTCGAGTGAATTTTGAATATAGGTACAATATTATGTTTACTTCAATAATCTGTATTATCGGAATACTTCTTTCGGTTCCTTTCCTATACGCTCAACCTCCAGGTGCTGTACCTGCACGACCAAATATCATGTATTATGCCGGTGGGGCTTGTGAGTTTTATGATGCTTCAAATGTGAAATTACTAAGCGTGAATCAGGCAGAAGCAGTTTGGTCTGTGTCTCCTGCAAAGTCGGCTTGGGTTGT
>VGWD01000055.1 GCA_016873735.1 Ignavibacteria bacterium
CGAAGCAGTGATGGGGGAGGAGATATTTTTGAACTGTTGACAACAATTCCTGTAACGCAAACAACATATGTTGATATGACAACAAGAATTGGATCAAACATCGCATATCACGTTCGTTCCGTTGTGCTTCGTGAAACAAAGAGTGGTTCATTTTATGAAGCAAGCACCAGTGGATTATCGAATCGCTTGACAGTATCCATTGATGAAAGTGAAGCGAAAGAAATACGAATCATGTGTGCGCCAAATCCAATGTCCTATTCCGGAAGTATTCAATTTGTTGCTCCTCATGCAGTTCAAGCTGAAGTATCTATTCATTCGATGGATGGTCGCTTGATGAAAACTCTGCTCAAGTCACGCATTGATGGCGGTGGGCATTCACTCATGGTTCCGGCTCAGGAGCTTCCAATCGGGATGTATATGGTAAGAATGATTATGGATGGAAAGTCAATTGCCACTCCATTGATTATCAGTAGATAAGACCAAAATCTTACATTAAACCTCAGAAATTGGCCGCATGTTCATTGTTATGACATGCGGTTTTTTTGTATATGTAATTGCTTTGATTCAAGTAAGATATTCATCGTATTCAAGAATTAAATGGTAATCGGGGAACAATATTGAAATGTCGTCGGTTTAAACTCATTGTAAAAACATATTCAACCACATTTCAGAGGAGTGAATCCATGAAAATACTCATTCTCATTGCGGCTTTGACAACAATGTTCGCATCGAATCTCAAAGCTCAGCAAACCGCCAAGCTGCAAGTAATACACAATGCGGCGGACAAAGCAGCTCAAACTGTTGATGTTTATGTCGGTGCGATGAAAGCATTCGACAATTTTGCCTTCCAAACCGCAACTCCATTCGCCGATCTTCCCGCAGGAATTCCGCTCACTATAGGAATAGCCCCTGGCACAAGCACTTCAGTAGCAGATACAATCGCAACATTTACAGTAACTCTCGAGCCAAATCGCACTTATCAAGCCATTGCAAATGGCGTTTTGACTCCCGGTTCATTTGCAGCAAATCCTGATGGAAAATCCATTGGTTTTAACCTATTCGCATTGCCGAATGCACGTACAACAGGTGAGACTGATTCACTTGTTGATATTCGCGTATTTCATGGCGCAACAGATGCTCCTGCTGTGGATGTCTCTACATCCGGTGTAAAATTGATTTCCAATTTGAAATATGGTGAAAACTCAATGTATTTGCAAGTGCCTGAAAATGTCTACAAACTTGACATTGCACCTGCAGGTGGACAAACACTTGCAAGTTTTACTGCTGATGTTTCAGGTTTGAAAGGTAAGGCAATCACCATCATTGCATCCGGATTTTTGAATCCTGCCGCAAATGGTGATGGCTCTGCATTTGGTTTATATGCTATTACTGCAGATGGCGGTCCATTCTTAAAATTGCCTTCAGCTACACCAAAATCAATCGCAAAAGTACGCATCGTGCATAATGCTGCAGATCCAGCGGCTGCAAGTGTTGATGTTTATGTCAATGGCGAAAAAGCAATTGACAATTTCGCATTTCGTACATCATCACCAACGCTTGAATTGAATGCCGGTACCGCTTATAAAATTGGTATTGCACCCGGTACAAGTGAAAAAGCTGCTGATACACTGAAGTCATTTACTGTTACTTTGCCTGAAGGAAATTATGTAGTATTTGCAAATGGTGTCATTCAGCAAGGTTTTACTGCGAATCCATCAGGCGAAAGCATCGGTTTCACGATTTATCCATTGACAGGAATTCGTGATGCTGCAATAGATTCCAAAAATATTGATGTAATTGTCTTCCACGGCGCAACAGATGCACCGGCTGTAGATGTTCGTGTTGGTGGCAATAATCTTGTGTCATCGCTTGCATATGGCAAAAACTCAGCATATATCAGTGTTCCAGCTCAAAACTATGTGGTTGGAATTGCACCTGCAGGTGGCGATGTGATTGCATCGTTTAATGTACCCGGTGCTGCAATTCCAGGTCAAAGCGTTGTTGTATTTGCCAGTGGATTTTTAAATCCTGCTGCAAATCTTAGTGGTGAAGCGTTTGGTTTATTTGCGCTTGTTGGAGAAACAGTCATACAGTTAACACCTGCAACAACAAGTGTGAATGAGTTCACAGAAAATGCTGAAAACGCAATCGCACCAAATCCAACAAATGGAATGATGATGGCTCATTTTGCAGTACCACATGCCGGTCCTGTTAATATCCGCATGCATTCAGTGACCGGTTCTTTGATCGGTGAAACAAGAATCGATAATGCCGAAAAAGGTTCTAATGTAATGCCATTTGACATGTCATCCGCAGTTCCCGGAAATTATGTCATGACCATTGATGCCGGTACATATCGCTCGGTTATTCCTTTTGCCGTGATTAGATAAATAGCAAAAGTCTTAGATACAAAAAGCCTCATTGTGTTGATACAATGAGGCTTTTTCATGTCTATAGCAATTTGAGTCTATACGATTAAAGCATAGGCAAGGATGACTGCAAGTGTATATTTAATCGTTGCATGGGCATAGTGGAGATTCTCACGAGCATATTGCTCCAATGCTATAAGTCCTGGAGTCAGCGTAACAATCAGCAGTGCAGCAATTGCTCCAATTTCCAGTGATGCTTCATGCATGAATATTCTACCGACGCTTGGGAACCATGGAGTGCCATAGAGCAAAACCAAATGTAGAATATAAATATGCAGTGATTTACTGCTGAAGAAAACGAGTCGCTTTTCAAATCTCTTCAAGAGTGCTGAAAGATAGGAGCAAAGACCAATGAAAAGAATGATGATTCCCGTGCGCATAATCATTGAGCCGGGATTCAAAAATTCCATGATCAATGCAATGGTATAAGTCGATTGATAGATTCCCGCGCCCAGGATGAAGAGTATAAATCCCAGTAGAATAATATATTTCCTCATGAATATTGCTC
>VGWD01000056.1 GCA_016873735.1 Ignavibacteria bacterium
AAGATGCATTGAAGCACATAGTGCAAGGAAAAATCACGCAGCTCGATATTTCGGGGAGAGCAGGACTGAATGGAATATCCCTTCAGAATGGCGCATTGTTTTATGGCAATGAGAATGGAGTCTATGCTTTTCCGTCCAATCAAGAAGTGACAAATCTCATCAATGCCGGACATCATCGATTGAGTGATGGATCGCTCATGGTGAAACTCAAGAATGGAGGATTGGGATATGTACAATCCGGAACAATTGACACCATTTTACCAAATACTCCTGCGGGTAATAAGTATAGTGCATTGGCCGTTGACGCATCTTCCAATGTATGGGTTTGCATGGATGAAGGTTATGTGGGTGTATATGACAGAAAAGATTGGAAGAATTTCACCCGTTCCGACATTTTTGGATCACGTGCATTTCAAACTTCACGATTCATCGGTGTAACACCAATGCTCAATGGTGGAATGTGGATCGGCAGTTTCGGCAATGGTTTTGCGGAAGGTTTTTCCAATGGAGAACGCATCACATTCACCCCCATGAATGATGAAGCAAGAAAAAACTTGGCAATCAATGCAGGAGATTTTACCGTTTCAGGAAAAGTTGCGGAAGATCGTGATGAATCCATGTGGATTCCGCGTCTTACAACAGGCACGGACGGACCCCTGATTGTCAAGAAAAATCCCGACGGAACCTATGCGCCCTATCAAGGAAATGCGCGAAGCAAGAAATTCACAATAGCCGAAATAGACAATAATCGAACCATATGGCTTGGTGCTCCTACATATAATACAGGTGATGGCAATGTCTATTATTTCAATCAGAAAAACACGCCTAACAATGAAAATGACGATATGCGTGGAGAGCTTTCGGTTGGAGGCATCAATGTCATCAAAAAAGATGCATCCGGCTTTATGTGGTTTGGAACAAGTTCAGGATTGAGCGTCATTTTTTCACCCGGAAATGCAGTGACAGGCAGACCAATAAATGTGATTTCAATCAATGCATTAAAAGGACAAGTCGTTAATGATATCGCCGTGGATGCAGTCAATCAAAAATGGATTGCAACCGAGAATGGATTATTTGTGCTCAGTGAGGACGGAGCGGATTTGGTGGCAACATTCACTTCCAGAAATACCATCTTTCAAAGTTCACTCATAAAGACAGTCGCCATAGACAAAGCAACGGGGATTGTCTATGTTGGGACTGATGAAGGACTATATAGCGGTCAAACATCAATAGTAAACCCCGATCCCGATTACTCAGCCATTCGATGCTTTCCGCAACCATTCAATCCGGCCATACATCAATCAGTTACAATTGAAGGATTATCGGAGCAGACCGGAATATCGATCATCACGCCATCAGGGATGCCCATACGCAGTTTGACAAGTCAGAGCGGGAGAATCATTTGGGATGGACGCAATGATCAAGGAGAATTGGTCGGATCCGGAGTCTATCTCATATTGGCACAATCCGGGAATTTGGATCAATCAGGCATAGCAAAATGCATGGTGATTCATAAATGATGGCATATTCTCCTTGCAATTCATGGGGAATTGGCATGGTTTTCCCTATCTTCTTTATGCATGCGTCGGTTTTTTTTCGCAAATTGCATATGAAATAGTAAGGAAGCAGAAGCTTGAAGATAGTACCCGTGGAAAAACCACTGCGTTTGACAAATGACGGAGCCCTCGAAATCGTATTCCTCGGTGTTGGTGGCGCATTTTCTCAAACACTATTCAATACCAATTTCCTCATCATCAAAGGAGATGCACATCTTCTTGTAGATTTCGGAACAACGGGTCCATTCTCTTTGCCTGCATCCACCGGTCTTACATTATCCGATATCGGAGCCATCCTCCCAACTCATAGTCATTGCGATCATATTGGCGGCATAGAATCATTGGCATTATGGAATCGCTATGTGGCGATACCTCAATTTGGAAAGAAGAAAATCTCGATGATCATTTCCAAAGAGTATGAAGACATACTGTGGAATCAATCATTGCGTGGCGGCATGGAGCAGAATGAATATTCATCTGAAGGCAAACCGCTTGCGATGCATGATTACTTTGACATCATCAGACCAACATGGCTTGAGCAAGAGCCACGTTTGCTTTTGGATATAGATTGGCAGGGAATTCATGTGGAATTATTTGGGACGAATCATGTTCCCGAGCAAGCATCCAGTGCATCGAGTGCATTCATAACGCATGGCTTGCATATTGATGGGCGTGTGTTCTTTTCCGGTGATACAAAATTCGACATGGAACTCTTGGAAAAATATGCCGATCGTTCGGAATACATGTTTCATGATGCATCATTCTTTCCCAATCCCGTGCATGCCTCGCTTGAAGAATTACGAACATTACCGGCTTCCATGAAGGAAAAAATGTTCTTGGTGCATTATGGAGAATCGCATGCAGAGCAGAATGTAGAAGGTTTTTGCGGATTCGCACAAAAAGGCATGCGATATATTTTTGATTAAGCTTCTTTCCCGCCCATCATTTTTGAAAGCAAGTCACTACTGAATACCATCTGCATCGATGCTTCCACTTCGATGTCCTTTTTCATGAGTTCTCGTAATTGCGCTTTATCCCAAAGCAAGCAGCGAGTTTCATCGATTGTGGTAACCGTTGCGGTTGTCAAATTCCCTGAAAGAAAACTCATCTCGCCCACGAATTGTCCATTTCGGACATAACTCACGATTGTTCCATCCACTTCAATTTTTGCAAGACCATCCGAGATCAAAGCCAATTTATCGACCGTG
>VGWD01000057.1 GCA_016873735.1 Ignavibacteria bacterium
TGACTCACTTGAATGATTTTATCTCCAAATGCATGTTTGGGAACCTTCATTTCAATGAATTTCATGAGTTCCCCAATTCGAACCTTTCGTAATTCGATCACTTCCCTAACCAATACCTCTTTACTTTGAAAATACTTGTATAAAGTCTTTTTGCTCATTCCCAAACGATCGGCAAGATCATCCATGGAGATCCTACTGAATCCGAATTGCATGAATTCCTGCATTGCAATTGAAAGCAAACGGTCACGAATCAATTCATCTTTGGTTGGTTCAGAACTTTCGTCAATCATGGCGATAATAGTAGAATTCATAAATAAACCATGGAAACTATATGTGTTTAAATCGTTTCCAACAAAATTAAGATATTTGGCCATATAATTAGTCAAAAATGTAAACTTTGAATACTTTAATGGTTGATACAGTTTCCAATACAACGTTAAAGGATGATGCAATGAATTCGTAATTTTGCAATCACAATCATTTGGAACCATATCATGAACTATACCGATTATCTTGAACAACATCATGGTCGATTCATTCAGGAATTGACTGTTTTTCTTTCAATTCCAAGTGTAAGTACTGCGCCGGAGCATGCGCAGGATGTACGTCATTGCGGCGAATGGTTGGTTGATCATTTACAAAAGATAGGATTGAAAACCGTTGAGCTACATGAAACACCCGGTCATCCGATCGTATATGCAGAACATTGCCTTGCCGGTCCGGATAAGCCAACGGTCTTGTTTTATGGTCATTATGATGTTCAACCGGTTGACCCAATAGAACTATGGACAAATCCCCCTTTTGAACCAACCTATAGAGACGGGAAGGTATATGCGAGAGGCGCAACCGATGACAAGGGGCAAGTATTTTTACACATCAAAGCTTTGGAAGCATTACTTGCCACAACAGAACTTCCTGTGAATGTAAAAGTTTTGATAGAAGGTGAAGAGGAAATTGGTAGCATAAACTTGACATCGTATATCGAGCAAAACAAGGAACGTCTGGCATGTGACACCGTTGTGGTGTCTGACACGCCTTTATACGGACCCGGCCTACCTTCCTTATGCTATGGGTTACGTGGATTATGCTACATGGAAATTCATGTTCAAGGACCAAGCAGGGATTTGCATTCAGGCAGTTATGGTGGAAGCATCACTAATCCGGCAAATGCTTTATGCGAGATCATTTCTACATTCAAAGACTCTCATGGCCGAATTACCATTCCCGGATTTTATGATGATGTCATTGATTTATCTGTTGAGGAAAGGGCTGATTATGCTAAACTTCCTTTTGATGCCGAGGCTTTCAAAGCAGGATTAAATGTGCCTTCCCTCTTTGGCGAAGATGGTTACACTACACTAGAGCATATTTCCGGAAGACCAACATTGGATGTCAATGGCTTATACTCCGGATTCACGGGAATCGGAGCAAAAACAGTGTTGCCGGCAAAAGCATCAGCAAAGGTTTCAATGCGTCTTGTAGCAAATCAAGATACAGATGATATTGCAAAAAAATTCACGGATTTTGTACATCAGATTGCACCCCCATCAGTCAAAGTCGAGGTAGTCAACCTGCATGGAGCAAATCCGGTTTTGGTGGAAAGAACGGGTAAAGGGATGAATGCAGCTTCTAGAGCATTGAAGGATGCATATGGCAAAGAACCATATTTTACAAGAGAAGGCGGCTCGATTCCGGTTTGCATTATTTTCGATACTATTCTAAAGGCACCCACTGTGCTTATGGGATTTGGATTGCAGGATGAAAATGCCCATTCTCCTGATGAACATTTCGATTTGGAAAATTTCACTATTGGCATGAAAGCAGCTTCTCTCTTTTATACCTATATGGGTGAATAAATCAATACGTTGCCACATTGCAGTGATGAGTGTTGAACGCCGACGCATGTAAGCGATCAATGATCTTTTACTCTCTACTTGCAACCTTCATATCGCTTTGTGATGCTTGGTTTGCATTGCGCATGCGTACTGAACGATTCAGCTTTTCATGAGCGATGTGGCATCTATTATTCTTAGGAACATTCATGAACATAACCATCATAGGAGCCGGCAAAAGCGGACTTGCAGCCGCAATACTGGCACAAAGAGACGGAGACAAACCTTTCTTGACAGAATCAGCAGCAGCTGATACATATTCAAGTGCCCAACAACAATTGTCGGATGCGGGGATAAAACATGAATTTGGCAACCATAGTGCGAAAGCTTTGTCGAACTGCGATCTGATCATAACTTCTCCGGGAGTACCTCCATACTCACCAATCATCGTGGAAGCAGAGTCACGAGGCATACCAATCATCAGCGAATTGGAATATGCCGCATCTCATGTGCGGAACCCCATTATTTCCATCACCGGTACCAATGGTAAAACAACCACAACGGCACTTACCGCATATGTGCTATCCAATGCCGGAAAACCTGCAATTGCAGCCGGAAATATAGGTACTCCTTTAAGTGCTTGCCTACAAGATCTTGATCCCGCAACCATATTGGTCATAGAAGCGAGCAGTTATCAGTTGGATAGAATCAAAGATTATAAG
>VGWD01000058.1 GCA_016873735.1 Ignavibacteria bacterium
ATCTATTCTGAATGTGAAGGTGAGATTGTCTTCTGATATCTTCCAATGTGTGGCCAATGAAGGAACCGATTGATCATCAAGACCAAGATTGCATAATGTTTCATATGACAATGAGGACATTTGTAGGTTTTCAGAAAAATTAGCACCTTGACCGTAGAAGAAAGGTCTAAAACTCAAAGGGAATCTACTAATGGTGAAACGAATGCTTCCACCTACGGTTGCTCGAGGATCTCCGGAGTGTTTGATGTCGAATTCATTGAATTCGTAAGTGGTAAACCCTTGGGAAACTGCAATTTTTTCAAAACCCGCACCACCTTGAATATCAGATACAGAAGGATCTGCACCTGGCGGGGTATCCACTTTTTTCCAAAGTTTCAAATTGTAACTTGGTCCGTTTTTATCGGCTGTAGAACCCGCATTCTTATTTCCACCACAACTCATGACAATCAAAGAGAACATGATTGACAATGGCAAAGCAAATTTGTACTGTTTTAACATATTGTTACACTCCATTAAGAGAGAATTGATTGTTTCAAACTTGAAAAACACCCGATTTCCAATCAGGTATATCGGCATTGTGCGATGCACAAGATAATGCCATTGATATCTTGTTTCTAGTTTCGAGGGGTGATATTATTTCATCAACCCAAAGATGTGAAGCAGCATAATAAGGCGTGGTTTGTTCATCATAACGAGATTGAATTTCTTTTAGAAGGTCTTCTTTTTCTTGATCGCTCAACTTTTTTCCTTCTTTTTCCAATGATGCAATTTTGATCGTAAGCAATGTCTTTGATGCTTGTGCCCCACCCATTACTGCAATTTGTGCTGTTGGATATGCAAATATAAAACGTGGATCATATGCTTTGCCACACATTGCATAATTTCCTGCACCATAGCTATTACCAATTATTACCGTAATCTTTGGTACTATTGAGTTGGCTACAGCATTGACAAGCTTTGCACCATCTTTAATAATACCGCCTTGCTCTGCCCTACTTCCCACCATAAAACCTGTGACATCCTGAAAGAACACAAGTGGTATCATTCGTTGATTGCAATTCATAATGAATCTGGCAGCTTTATCAGCACTATCTGAGTAAATCACTCCACCAACTTGCATTTCCCCTTTGCCTGATTTTGAGATTGCTCTATTATTGATCACAATACCGACTGACCATCCATCTATTCTGGCATATCCACAAATGATTGTTTTCCCATATTCTGCTTTATATTCTTCAAAGTGTGAATCATCAATGATTCTTGCAAGGAAGTCATGAGTGGAATAGGGTTTTGTTCTATCGGCAGGAAGGATACCAAATATATCTTCTGCATTATAGCATGGTGGCTTGCTTACTATTCTATCAAATATTTTTTTTTGACCTTTAAGCGGTGAGAAACGTGATACTAAATCGCGAATCAATGTTATGGCTTCTTCATCAGTTTGAACACGATAATCTGTATTGCCACTTATCGTGGTATGCATTGCAGCACCACCCAATGATTCAATGTCAATCTTTTCTCCAATAGCTGCTTCTACAAGAGCAGGGCCGGCTAAAAACAAACTACCTGATCCTTCGACAATTATTGCTTCATCACACATGATGGGTAGATATGCTCCACCTGCTACGCAAGGACCCATGATTGCCGCAATCTGAGGTATACTTAATGCACTCATTACCGCATTGTTACGAAATTGTCTTCCAAAATGTTCTTTATCTGGAAAGATCTGATCCTGCATTGGCAGAAAAACACCTGCACTATCAACTAGGTAAATGATGGGTAAATGATTTTCGATGGATATTTCCTGGGCACGCATATTTTTTTTTGCAGTCATT
>VGWD01000059.1 GCA_016873735.1 Ignavibacteria bacterium
CATCGCATGAATGTCTCCAATGCTTCTCGAAGAATTCGATCATCATCGGATTGTAATTCTATGTCAGAGCGAAGTCTATATTCTTCACGTAAAAGATGTGCATGATGCAAGGGTTCATTTGTGGAATTAGCGATATCCTTCAGCTGACCGACAATGCTTACTGCCTTATCCCTTTGCATGGCTGCATGATAGATCATGCCACGAATACGCAGCAATTCGAATCGATAGTGCATCATCCTTGATTCGCCGATCAATTCTCGTGCATGCATATCGTTGAATTTTTGCTCAAGCGCACTGAGCGTTTTGCTTACGGATGAAAACGAATCCGTGTAAAATCGCCACTCAACCCTGAGAATCTCTTCCCTCCCGGACAAGACTCTATTCATGATAATCCCAAACTAATTCCCAATAGCAAATGGAAGCCCAAATGGCATTACACTTCCCTTTTGCTCAATTTACTTTATTTTTGGAGAATGGAGAGACTTCCTTGAAGGTTGTATTCGAACAAACCTGTTGAATGGTTATCTTGCATTGTATTTTCTCATTTGGAGGTCATATGGAATTCCTTACTACGCTACACGGACATAATCGCTGGCTTATCGTACTCTTCGCAGTTTTTGCCCTGATCACATTGATTCTCAATCGAAAAGACCCCTCTGAATACAAGAAAAACACCCAATTATTCGGTTCGATTTATGCCTATGCCCTGGCCTTGCAATTCATCATCGGTCTCATTCTCTTTTTTCCAAAAGCACAAGCATTGGAATGGGATATGTCGGCTCTACGCATACAATTCGAGCATGCCACTACGATGATTCTTGCTGTTGCCATTGCTCATAGTGCTGCTGCATGGAAAAAACTCGATCCGCCAAGAAGACTTAAGAATACGCTGATTGCCTATCTGGTTTCACTATTCCTGATTGTATTGGGTGTGATTCGCATTGGTGGGATGTCTTTATGGACCGGCTCATAATCGAGAATTCCAACCTGCGATACAATTCGCAATCATGAGTGCTGCAAGCCTTGATGTTCTTTTGTCGATATCAAAAAGCGGATTCACTTCCGCTATATCAATCATTCGCGCTCCAAGTGCTCCTGCAACAAATGCCATCTGTACGATTTCATCGGCAGAAAAACCGATGGGAGCGCTTGCACTTACTCCCGGAGCAAATGCAGAGTTGACTGCATCCATGTCAAATGAAACATAGATCTCATGATCTGCTTTGCTCATTGCTTGTATCAATTCCGACAGTTGATTTGGTACATCGCCAATAGCTCTTATATGGTCATAAGAGATGATTCTACCACCGTATTCTTTGACATATTCTCTGTGATGGCTTGCAGCAGTGAATGTTTGCGTACCAAATTCTATGAATTCAGTCGGCTTGCCATATTCTAACATTTCTCTAAATGGCGATCCTGAATGCCCTAGACCATCAACCCTTTCTCGAACATCAAGATGTGGATCGATATTAATGATTGATGGTGTTTCAAATGAATCTATCATTGCACAACTTGAAGGAAAAGCGATGTCATGCCCTCCACCGATGATGATCACGCGAGCACCTTTCAGCAGCAATTCCTTCACTATTTCATGATGATTTGATCGAATAAATTCCAAAGTTCTACCTTCGCACATGATATTCCCAATATCATGAACCCTTGATATTCGTTCCCCAATACCACTGAGCGAGAATATCCCCAAGCATTCTCTTACAGAAAAAGGGGCATGCGCGGCTCCAGTCCTTCCTCCATTTCTGTGAACTCCGATGTCCTGTGGTATGCCCAATAAGACTATATCGCCCTCGGCAA
>VGWD01000060.1 GCA_016873735.1 Ignavibacteria bacterium
TATAATATCTCTGATCGGGTACCATAAGCACAATGTGCTGCAGGGCCGGAAGATTGTCTATATTTTGATGGAAATACCATGCGTTTATTGCTCAGCATTTATTGCATCTTTTCATTGTTGGGGTGCGATGTTCGAACCAAAGAAGAAAAGAATGATTTGCAGGCTCATCCAATAACGAAGGATAGCACCAAACAAAAAAAAGACACCATTCCGGTATCATCAGAATTGCCAAGAGGATTGGATACAACCATTGATGAAACTTCCCGCTTCATAGCAGGCTTACCAATGGCAGGAAATAGATTACGTGGAGTTGCAAGTTATGGGTTCTATCAGGTGCATACCAAGAGAATGCAAGAATTGTTCCGCAGAGTGAAATTAAAGCGTCTACAACCAATGTCGCAGTTTTCTCAAACAGAATTATCTGCTGACAAAATTGGTGAAGGAACATTGTTTTATCCTTTCAGTGGTCCTGATGCATTACATGCAGTTACATTGTTCCCGAATTATAAACAATATGTATTCATTGCTTTCGAGCCACCGGGTACATTTAAGAAATTCTCATCGCGAGACACAACAGGCATTCCTGATTATCTCCAATCAGTACAAATCAATATCAATGAAGTGACAAATTACAGTTACTTCATTACGGACAAAATGCGAAAGTTCATAACAGCCGAAAAAGTTGATGGTGCTTTGCCTCTCATCGGACTTTTTTTGGTACATACAGAGCACACGCTTATTGGTCATGGAAGGCGCTACTTGCATGCGAATGGTTCGATTGATTCAAATCCAAGAGATACGTCAAAGATTCCTGTTCAGGAAGTGCATGACATTTATTTCACAAAGAATGGCTCGACTTTTATTCAACGTCTGACTTATATCTATGCCAATCTTGGAAATGCCGCTTATTCCGGCAAAATTGGTTTTTCAAATAATGTACCGCTTCGCTCATTTCTCAATGATATGAAAGGTTTCAATACATATGTGAAAAGCGCTAGTTATTTGATGCATAATGCAGGTTTTTCAGAGATCAGAAATTTCTTGTTGGGCAGAGCAAACACGGTATTCCAAGATGATACTGGTATACCATTTGAGAATTATGATCAAAGAACATGGGATTTCGTATTCTATGGAAGATATGCACGCCCGATCAACCTCTTTGCAAAACGATATAGTCCTGCACTGGATAGCGCATTCTCTGATCCTGCATTTACAAAAAGGCCACTCCCTTTTATGTCAGGTTATTTGCTAAGAAGAGGCGATGCTCAGAATATCTATAAGGCAATCAGAAAATCAGCGCGGTGATTGAATTGTCGTAGAATCTTTTTTCTTCTTTGCCGGACGATATTGCAATATTGGTATTCGTGGATTCGGCATGCGCAGTGGTGATGCTCCATTTTCCCTTTTATGCGCAAGCAGCCACTCATAGAGTTCATCCTTTTCAAACACTTGGGTAAACTCTGAATGACCCATTTTTGGATATGGTGTGAAGATACATTTCGTGCTATCACATTTTGCTATTGCAGCAACCAT
>VGWD01000061.1 GCA_016873735.1 Ignavibacteria bacterium
CACTTCCCTTCAAAAGTCCGGAAGATTTTGCCTTTTTGAATTATGCTTTGCCACTTCGTGGTTGGGACGTAAATGAACGCTTCGGTACCAAATATGCAATGATGAATGCGGAATTACGATTCCCTTTGTTCACAGCCCTGCTTGCTGGTCCGGTACCCGTTGTGTTTCAGGCATTCCAAGCTGCATTCTTTATTGACATGGGAACTGCTTGGAGTGACGAAGTTTCTTGGAATCTTGCTCAAAGCGGCGATTATGCTCATTTCAGATATCCTAATTCCGGAGATTTGTTGATGAGTGCCGGTGTGGGAATCAGAACATTCTTGTTTGGTTTACCTTTTAGAGTGGATGTGGCATGGAGAAATGAACATCTTGGATGGTCCATGCCCCAATGGTTGTTTTCTCTTGGTGGGGATTTCTAAAAATTATCTTCTTTCAGAATTGCAGAACGAATCAACATGCGCTCTTGGGGAGACGCAATATCCGGTTCTTTACTCATACGCATGAATGTGTATATTGGTTTGGTTTGAATCATGCGTCCTTTGTAAAAGACACATTGCAGAAAATATGCTCTTCGCACTTCCGGTTTATATGTTTGATCAAACAAGAAATTCCCCGTTCCATAAAACAACATCTTTCCTTTATGCATGCCTATTTCTTGAACCACATGCGCCTGCGACCCAATCAAGATATCCGCTCCAAATTCTATCAATCGTTTTGAGATATTTCTTTGTGCCTGATGAGGAATATACCCATCAATTTCACTGAACTGTATGCAAGCAATGATTGTATTGATGCCGATGCTTCTGAGTGAATCGATCAATTTTTTTGCTTTGTCATCTGAGTATCTGTTTGCACCCGGACCATTATCTGCACATTCACCAAGCGGACATCGCTCATTGAATCCTATCCAGGAAATGCGTGTGGAATCTTTCAGTGTAAGTATGAGCGGGGTATTTGCCTCCTGAGGATTGGCACCGCCTCCAAAATATCGCATATCATGTTTTGAGTACCAGTTGAGCGCTTTGAGATAGGGTGATATGCCTCGATCCAAATTATGATTGCCTGTAAGCTCTATGATATTGGCTCGAAGAGCTTTCAATACATCCAGATGTTTGGTTTTGGTAAGGAAGGACAGGCGCATTCCGGCATAGCTACATGTATCATCAATCGATACTTCATTGCTGATATGAATCAAATCCGGTCGAAGAAAATACGGTTTGATGTATTGCAGATACTGTTCAATGGGATATTTGTCGAGATAGATTCCTGTGGACCTTGTCAATGCAGTCACGCCTGTGTGAACATATGTGGTGATATGCTTATCGAATGAATATGGATGGGATGATATCAAGTGTAACGGATATGACTTTGGATATGAAAAATAATCTAATGAGTCAATCTCCAAGGGAAGAAATCGATTGGATAGAGAGTCGATGCTCATCAGCAAGAGCGCTGTTCTTGAACGATCATTCCATGTCTGCAAGGATTGAATGCGAGGATATTTCACATTCCATGTTG